>NZ_JBSFTT010000005.1:0-368065 GCF_053591415.1 Streptomyces sp. NPDC003032
AACGCCCGGTTACATTCCGAACCCGGAAGCTAAGCCTCATAGCGCCGATGGTACTGCAGGGGGGACCCTGTGGGAGAGTAGGACGCCGCCGAACTTCTTTTATAGCCGTGGCCCCTGGATTTAATTCCAGGGGCCACGGCTTTTTTGTTTTGCGGGGGTGGTATCCGGTCACGTCACCCCTCCGCACCGCCCTGCGTCGGCTGAGGGTAAGGTCAGGGGGCATCATTGGCTCTTTTCCACAGGAGGCTCCCGGGTGGAGGTCCAGGAGACGCGGGTCCAGACGGACCGTGTCCTCACCATCCCGAACATCCTCAGCATGGCGCGCCTCGCCGGCGTGCCCCTCTTCCTGTGGTTGATCCTCAGGCCGGAGTTCGGGGGGCCCAACAGCGACAAGTGGGCGCTGCTGGTACTCGCGCTCAGCGGTATCAGCGACTACCTCGACGGCAAGCTCGCCCGCCGCTGGAACCAGATCAGCAACCTCGGCAGGCTGCTCGACCCCGCGGCGGACCGGCTCTATATCCTCTCGACGCTGGCCGGCCTGACCTGGCGGGAGATTCTTCCGCTCTGGCTGACCGCGGTGCTTCTGCTGCGCGAGCTGGTCCTGCTCGTGATGGTCTGGATCCTCAGACGCCACGGCTATCCGCCGCCGCAGGTGAACTTCCTGGGCAAGGCCGCCACCTTCAACCTGATGTACGCCTTTCCACTACTGCTCTTGAGCGACGGAAGTGGCTGGCTTGCATCTATCGCTGCTATTTTCGGATGGGCGTTCGCCGGATGGGGTACAACGCTGTACTGGTGGGCAGGGATCCTGTATGTGGTTCAGGTCCGCCGACTTGTCAAGGCGGACAGCATGGCCGATTGAGCCTGCCGATTCGGCGGCCGTAGAGGCGCGAAGGCCCGTGTCATACATATGCGGGCCAACAAGGCAGGCTGAGTCGGCTAGATCGTCGTCTATAAGGAGGACGTTTCCGACATGAAGGCCGTCGTAATGGCCGGCGGTGAAGGCACCCGCCTTCGCCCCATGACCTCAAGCATGCCCAAGCCGCTCCTGCCTGTGGCCAACAGGCCGATCATGGAGCATGTGCTGCGCCTGCTCAAGAGGCATGGTCTGACCGAGACCGTGGTAACAGTGCAGTTCTTGGCGTCGCTCGTCAAGAACTACTTCGGCGACGGCGAAGAGCTCGGGATGGAGCTCACCTATGCCAACGAGGAGAAGCCGCTAGGCACCGCCGGAAGTGTGAAGAACGCCGAGGAAGCGCTGAAGGACGATGCGTTTCTCGTGATCTCCGGTGACGCGCTGACCGATTTCGACCTCACCGAGCTGATTAACTTCCACAAGGAAAAGGGCGCGCTTGTCACCGTCTGTCTGACGCGCGTACCGAACCCGCTGGAGTTCGGCATCACCATCGTCGACGAGGAAGGCAAGGTCGAGCGCTTCCTTGAGAAGCCGACCTGGGGGCAGGTCTTCTCCGACACGGTGAACACGGGCATCTATGTGATGGAGCCCGAGGTATTCGACTACGTCGAGGCGGATGTGCCGGTCGACTGGTCCGGCGATGTCTTCCCGCAGCTCATGAAGGAAGGCAAGCCCATCTACGGGTACGTCGCCGAGGGCTACTGGGAGGACGTCGGCACGCACGAGAGCTACGGCAAGGCGCAGGCCGACGTGCTGGAGGGCAAGGTCGACGTCGAGCTCGACGGTTTCGAGATCTCGCCCGGCGTGTGGGTCGCCGAGGGCGCGGAAGTGCACCCTGACGCCGTGCTGCGCGGGCCCCTCTACATCGGGGACTACGCCAAGGTCGAGGCGAACGTCGAGATCCGTGAGCACACCGTGGTGGGCTCGAACGTCGTGGTGAAGGACGGCGCTTTCCTGCACAAGGCCGTCGTGCACGACAACGTCTACATCGGCCAGCACAGCAACCTGCGGGGCTGTGTCGTCGGCAAGAACACTGACATCATGCGGGCCGCCCGCATCGAGGATGGTGCGGTCATCGGCGATGAGTGTCTCGTCGGCGAAGAATCGATCATCCAGGGCAATGTGCGGGTCTATCCGTTCAAGACGATCGAGGCGGGCGCGTTCGTCAATACGTCCGTCATCTGGGAGTCCCGCGGCCAGGCGCACTTGTTCGGGGCCCGTGGTGTGTCCGGGATCCTGAATGTGGAGATCACGCCGGAGCTCGCCGTGCGGCTTGCGGGGGCGTATGCGACGACCCTGAAGAAGGGTGCGACCGTCACCACCGCGCGTGACCACTCGCGAGGCGCCCGAGCGCTCAAGCGGGCGGTGATCTCGGCGCTGCAGGCCAGCGCCATCGACGTACGAGACCTGGAGAACGTGCCGCTGCCGGTCGCGCGGCAGCAGACGGCTCGCGGCAGCGCCGGCGGGATCATGATCCGGACGACGCCCGGGGTGCCGGACTCCGTCGACATCATGTTCTTCGACGGAGAGGGAGCGGACCTCTCCCAGGCGAGTCAGCGGAAGTTGGACCGGGTCTACGCGCGCCAGGAGTACCGGCGGGCCTTCCCCGGTGAGATCGGCGACCTGCACTTCCCGTCGAGCGTTTTCGACTCCTACACGGGGTCCCTGCTGCGGAATGTCGACACCACGGGGATCGCCGAGTCGGGGCTGAAGGTCGTCGTCGACGCGTCCAACGGAAGCGCCGGACTGGTGCTGCCGAGTCTGCTCGGGAAGCTCGGGGTGGACGCGCTGACGATCAATCCCGGGCTCGATGAGTCGCGGCCCACCGAGACCGCTGACACGCGCCGCTCCGGACTTGTGCGGCTCGGCGAGATCGTGGCGTCGGCACGGGCGGCCTTCGGGGTGCGGTTCGACCCGGTGGGCGAGCGGCTTTCGCTGGTGGACGAGAAGGGGCGGATCGTCGAGGACGACCGGGCCCTGCTGGTCATGCTCGACCTGGTGGCCGCCGAGCGGCGCAGCGGGCGGGTGGCGCTGCCGGTGACCACGACGCGCATCGCCGAGCAGGTCGCCGCGTACCACGGCACACAGGTGGACTGGACGACCACGTCGCCGGACGATCTGACGCGAGTGGGGCGCGGGGAGTCGACCATCTTCGGTGGCGACGGGCGTGGCGGGTTCATCGTGCCCGAGTTCAGCGGCGTATTCGACGGAACGGCCGCGTTCGTGCGGCTCATCGGGCTGGTGGCGCGTACTCAGCTCACCCTGAGCCAGATCGACGCGCGTATCCCGCGAGCCCATGTGCTGCGGCGCGATCTGGCGACGCCGTGGGCCGTCAAGGGGCTCGTGATGCGCAGCGTGGTGGAGGCGGCCGGGGAGCGGTCCGTGGACACCACCGACGGTGTGCGGGTCGTGGAGGCCGACGGGCGCTGGGTGCTCGTGCTGCCGGACCCGGCCGAGGCCGTCACCCATCTGTGGGCCGAGGGTCCCGATGACGCGTCCGCCCAGGCGCTGCTCGACGAGTGGGCCACGGTGGTGGACAGCGCCGGCCGCTGACCGTGTCCGGCGCGCCGGACAGTACCCACAACAGGTGCTGCCCGGCGCGCCGGTGGGGCCATTCGGAGGTAACGCCCGCGACGTGCGACGATGTGCGGCATGCCGCAGCAGCCCCCCGTTCGGAGCACCTCCTCCCGCCCCCGGCGTCCGGACGCGTCCATGTCGCTGCTCACCACCGTCATGGACCACAGCCTGGACGAGGGGTACGCGGAGGCGGCGGCCAGGAAGAAGGCCAGAGGGGACAGTGGTGTCCCTCGCCCGCTGCGGGCCAAACTGGGGCTCGCCGCTGGGCTCGTGCTCGCCGCGCTCGTCGTCACCGTGGGGGCCGCGCAAGCACGTATAGCGGCGCCGGTGCTCGCCAAGGAGCGCGAGGAGCTCATCGACCGCGTCGAAGAGGCGACGGCCGGCGCCGACAAGCTCGAGGACGACGTGGACGAGCTCCGCGACGACGTGGGCGAGCGGCAGCAGGCCGCGCTGAAGAAGCACGGCGGCAGCCAGGGCGAGTTGGTCGGTCTCCTCTCCGGTGCCACGGAAGTCCACGGGCCCGGCGTGAAGCTCGTGGTGGACGACAAGAAGGAAGCCGACCAGGGCGGTGGCGGGCCGCGCGAGAGCGCCGGGTTCTCCGACACCGGGCGGGTGCGCGACCGCGACATGCAGCGGGTCGTCAACGGCCTGTGGGAGTCCGGCGCCGAGGCGATCTCGATCAACGACCAGCGGCTCACGGCGCTGTCGGCGATCAGGGCCGCGGGTGAGGCGATACTGGTCGACAACCGGCCGCTGGTGCCGCCGTATACGGTGCTCGCGGTGGGGGACGGGAAACGCTTGAGCACCCGGTTCCAGAACAGCAGCGACGGTCGGTATCTGCATGCCCTGCAGGAGAACTTCGACATCCGGACCAGCATCTCCGTGTCGGAGGAGCTCCGGCTGCCCGCAGCGCCGAGTGTGACCGTACGTACAGCAGAGCCGAAAGCAGGAAAGGGCACATCTTGATCGCCGTACTGGGCCTCGTCGTGGGAGTCGTGGCCGGATTGTTGGTTCGGCCCGAGGTTCCGGCGGTGGTCGAGCCGTACCTTCCGATCGCCGTGGTCGCGGCTCTCGACGCCGTGTTCGGCGGGTTGCGCGCGATGCTCGACGGCATCTTCGACGACAAGGTCTTCGTGGTGTCGTTCCTGTCGAACGTGGTGGTGGCCGCGCTGATCGTGTTCCTCGGTGACAAGTTGGGCGTCGGCGCGCAGCTGTCCACGGGCGTCGTCGTGGTCCTCGGTATCCGGATCTTCTCCAACGCCGCCGCGATCCGACGGCACATCTTCAGGGCGTGACGCCGATGAGCGCTGACGAGACGCCCGAGTACCACCGCCGCAAGGAACTCCCCGAGGAGGTCCCGGCGGAGCCCGAGGCCGCCGCTCCACCGGCCTCCGGGAAGCCGGGGCTCACCGGCCGTCAGCGGCTGGTCAAGGGCCTGTGGCCGCCCCGGGTGACCCGGCCTCAACTCATCGTCGCCCTGCTGCTTTTCGTGCTGGGTCTCGGCCTTGCCATTCAGGTGCGGTCGAACAACGACAGCAGTGCGCTGCGTGGCGCGCGGCAAGAAGATCTCGTACGCATCCTCGATGAACTGGATGACCGTACTCAGCGTCTGGAAGAAGAGAAGCGGCGTCTCGAGGAGCAGCGGACCGGGCTGGAGAACAGCTCGGACCAGGCCGAAGAGGCGCGCAAGCAGACGGTCGAGCGGGAGCGGCAACTCGGCATCCTGGCGGGCACGGTGGCGGCCCAGGGGCCCGGCATCACGCTTGCCATCAAGGACAAGAAGGGGGCGATCGAGGCGGACATGCTGCTCGACGCTATTCAGGAGCTGCGCGCCGCCGGCGCCGAGGCCATCCAGATCAACGACGTACGCGTGGTGGCGAGCACCCATCTGTCGGACGCCGACGGCGGTGGCGTGAAGGTGGACGGCCGCAAGGTCGGCGAACCGTACCTCTTCAAGGTGATCGGTAAGCCGCAGGATCTGGAACCTGCGCTGAACATCCCCGGGGGTGTGGTGCAGACTCTGGAGAAGGAGCAGGCCACGGTCACCGTGACACGCTCGGAGAAGATCGTCGTGAGCGCCTTGCGACCCGCGAAGCGGCCTGACTACGCTCGGTCGTCCTCGCAGTGAGGGGCGGGCGCATGGAGGCGGCGAGGCGAGGGCATGAGGTTGCGGGGGGTCGGCGCACCGGAAGCGTGGTGCGTGGTGGAAACTGTTTGGTGGATACGGACGTTGTGAGGATGTCTGGTTCACCGATGAATGCCGGTGTGTGCAATCAGGGTTCGTCCTGCCCCACGGGCGGGTCTGTTTCGGTCAAGGGGAATCGCCCGTGAAGTTGTTTGCGAAGTTGTTCGGCAAGAGTGCACGTGAGGACAGCGGCAATCCCGCTACTGCCCGTCACCGTGCCCCACGCCATGGAGAGGCCGAGGAGCAGGGCGGCGAGCGCCCCATGTTCCGGGACCAGGTGGCTGGTCCAGGTGGTGACATTTCGGGCGGACAGGGCGCGTCGTCTGTTGACCCTGCCGGTCCCGGCCGCATAGGTTTCGGAGAACCGTCAACCTCAAGTACGGGTGGAGGGTTTACGCCCGGCCCGTACGCATCCAATGCCCCTGCAGGGCAGCCGCGGCAGGAGGACCCGTCCATGGCCCTGGTGTGTACGAGGTGCGGGAACCGCAACGCCGAGGCGAGCCGGTTCTGCTCCAACTGCGGTGCGCCGCTGCGTCCCGGAGCGGCGCCGGAGCGCGCGTCCGAGACGACCTCGACGATCTCGATCTCGGGCCTGGAGGCCTACGACGCGGAGACGACGGGTCAGACCCCGTCTCCCGCGCTCTCTCCGGAGGCGCAGGCGGCCGTCGACGCCCTGCCGCTCGGCTCGGCGCTCCTGGTCGTGCGTCGCGGGCCGAACTCGGGCAGTCGTTTCCTGCTCGACGGCGAGCTGACCACGGCGGGCCGTCACCCGCAGAGCGACATCTTCCTGGACGATGTGACGGTGTCGCGTCGCCACGTGGAGTTCCGCCGCGTCCAGGACGGTTCCTTCACCGTCGCCGACGTGGGCAGCCTGAACGGCACGTACGTCAATCGGGAGCGCATCGACTCCGTCGCGCTGTCGAACGGCGACGAGGTGCAGATCGGTAAGTACCGGCTGGTCTTCTACGCCAGCCAGCGCAGCGTCGGCATCTGACCCTCCCCCCGGACTCCGTCCGGGGGCACCCCCATGGAAGGTCCATGCTTCAAACACCGAGGGGCGGTGCCGGTACCGGCACCGCCGCCGCGGACCGTCGACTGATGAGCATCGGCACCGTGCTGAACATGCTGCGCGACGAGTTTCCCGAGGTCACGATCTCCAAGATTCGTTTCCTGGAGTCCGAGGGGCTCATCGAGCCGCAGCGCACGCCTTCCGGCTACCGGAAGTTCAGCCCGCAGGATGTCGAGCGGCTCGGTCACGTCCTGAGGATGCAGCGGGACCACTATCTGCCGCTCAAGGTCATCCGTGAGCACCTGGAGGCGCTGGAGCGCGGCGAGCGGGCTCCGCTGCCCTCTCCGGGGCGCCAGCGGGACGGCGGCGGTGTCGAGGGCCCGGGCGAACCCGAGGGGCCGACGGCGGCCCGTGTGGGCCGTGACGAGCTGCTGGCCGTCGCGGAGATCGACGAGGGGCAGCTCGCCGAGTGGGAGACGTACGGGCTGGTCGCGCAGCTGCCGGACGGCGGTTACGACGCGGAGGCCGTCACGGTCGCCTCCCTCGTCGTCGAACTCGGCCGGTTCGGAATCGAGCCACGCCATCTGCGGGCCATGAAGGCCGCCGCGGACCGGGAGGCCGGGCTCGTCGACCAGGTGGTCGCGCCGCTGCGGCGGCACCGCAATCCGCAGACCAGGGCCCATGCCGAGGCCCGTACCAGAGAGCTGGCGGGTCTCACCGGGAGGCTGCATTCGGCCCTCGTACAGACCGCGCTCGGGGTCAGACTGCCCTGATTCCGTCCCGATTCCTCCCTGATACCGCCCCGATTCAACGGGCATTCGGAGGGCACTCGCGGAGTCCCCGGCCGGTACTCGGCGGGTGCCCGACTACCCAAACCTGCCGGCCACGTCCTAGGGTTGCTGTGTGAACGAGCTCGACGTCGTAGGTGTCCGGGTCGAAATGCCCTCCAACCAGCCGATCGTGCTCCTGCGTGAAGTGGGAGGCGACCGGTACCTCCCCATCTGGATCGGTCCAGGTGAGGCGACCGCCATCGCTTTTGCACAGCAGGGCATGGCACCCGCACGGCCGCTGACCCACGACCTGTTCAAGGACGTGCTGGACGCGGTGGGCCAGGAGCTCTCGGAAGTGCGCATCACGGACCTGCGAGAAGGGGTCTTCTACGCCGAACTGGTCTTCGCCAGCGGGGTGGAGGTGAGCGCGCGGCCGTCCGACGCCATAGCGCTGGCGCTGCGCACCGGCACGCCGATCTACGGCAGTGACGGTGTTCTGGACGACGCCGGCATCGCGATCCCGGACGAGCAGGAGGACGAGGTGGAGAAGTTCCGCGAGTTCCTCGACCAGATCTCGCCCGAGGACTTCGGTACCAACAGCCAGTGAGCCGGCGCTCCCGGCGGCCCGCTTCGGACCATTCGGTTAGCCTTTCCCCGCGGCGAGGTGCGGGAAACCACTCTCAGGGTGATTATCACTCGGCGTGGCGAGTGTGGCGATCGTTGACGAGCCCCTGGTGACTGCCTACCGTCGTGCAGGCAGGTCAAGGACGGAGGTCGGCGTGAGAAGCAGCGGCGACGGTACGGCGGTGGGTGGTCCGTACCCGTTTCACGGCAGCGCGGCCGATCACTCTCCGAATCCGATGGCGGTCCAGGGGAGCGGGGACGCGACGTTCGAGAATTCCGAGCAGATCGGGTACCGCGGTCCGACTGCGTGCGCGGCCGCGGGCATCACATACCGGCAGCTCGACTACTGGGCCCGGACGGGCCTGGTCGAGCCCAGTGTGCGTGCCGCCGGTGGCTCCGGTACCCAGCGGCTCTACAGCTTCCGGGACGTCGTCGTCCTGAAGGTCGTCAAGCGGTTCCTGGACACCGGGGTATCGCTGCAGAACATCCGTACGACGGTCCAGCATCTGCGGGAGCGCGGGTTCCGTGATCTTGAGCGGATGACGCTGATGAGCGACGGGGCGACGGTCTACGAGTGCACGTCGTCCAGCGAGGTCCATGAGCTGCTCCAGGGCGGCCAGGGGATCTTCGGGATCGCCGTGGGTGTGGTGTGGCGTGACGTCGAGGCGGCGCTGTCCCAGCTGCACGGAGAGCGCGTCGACACCGGCGAGACGCTCGTCGGGCACAACCCCGCCGACGAGCTGGCCAGGCGGCGCAACAGGGCGGTCTGAGCCGTCGTCGGGGCATTGTCAGTGGCGTAGGGCAGCATCGGAGATGTGAGAAGCGCGCCGACGATTCTGCATCTGGACATGGATGCCTTTTACGCGTCCGCCGAGCAGGCCGCGAAGCCGAGTCTGCGCGGGAAGGCCGTCGTGGTGGGCGGCCTCGGGCCGCGGGGTGTCGTGGCCACCGCCAGCTATGAGGCGCGGCGGTTCGGTGTGCACTCGGCGATGCCGATGGGGCAGGCGCGGCGGCTGGCGCCGAACGCCGCGTATCTCGTCCCTCGCTTCGGGCTGTACCGCGAGGTCAGCGAGCAGGTGATGGCGTTGCTGCGGGAGCTGTCGCCGCTGGTGGAGCCGCTCAGTCTGGACGAGGCCTTCGTGGACCTGGAGGCGGGTGGTGTCGCCGACGACGAGGCGTCGGCCAGGGCGGTGGGGGAGCGGCTGCGGGTGGACATCAGGGCCGCGACCGGGCTGACGGGGTCGGTGGGGCTCGCTGTCTCCAAGATGGTGGCGAAGATCGCCTCGGAGGAGGCGAAGCCGGACGGGCTCGTGCTGATAGCGCCGGGGACGGAGCGGGCGCTGCTGGGGCCGATGTCGGTGCGTACGTTGCCCGGGGTGGGGCCGGCCACCGGGGACCACCTGCGGCGGGCCGGGATCACCACGGTCGAGGAGATCGCGGAGGCAGGGGAGGACGAGCTCGTACGGCTGCTCGGGAAGGCGCACGGGGTCTCCCTGTACGCGATGGCGCTGGCGCGCGACGAGCGGCCCGTGGTGGCGGAGCGGGACACGAAGTCGGTCAGCGTCGAGGACACGTACGACGTGGACATCCATGACCGGGTGCGGGTCAGGACGGAGGTCGCGCGGCTCGCGGACCGGTGTGTGCAGCGGCTGCGGGCTGCGGGGCACTCGGGGCGGACCATCGTCTTGAAGGTGCGGCGGTTCGATTTCTCGACGCTGACGCGGTCCGAGACGCTGCGGGGCCCCACGGACGACCCCGGGGTGGTGCGGGAGGCCGCAGCGCGGCTGCTGGAGTCCGTGGACACCACGGGAGGGGTGCGGCTGCTCGGGGTCGGGGTCACGGGGCTCGCCGACTACACGCAGGAGGACCTTTTCGCGCAGGCGCAAGCGCAGGCGCAAGCGCAGGCGCTGGCGCTGGCTGCGGAGGAGACCGGGGCCGAGGTGGACGAATCGGTGCCCGGGGAAGCGGTGCACGGGGAGCGGTCTGAGGTCGGCGAGAGCGCCGAGGAGCCGGTGCCGCCCCCGGAGCCGGAGCGGCGGTGGGCGGCCGGGCACGATGTGCGGCACACCGAGTACGGGCACGGCTGGGTGCAGGGGAGCGGCCTGGGCCGGGTCACCGTGCGCTTCGAGACACCGGGGTCGGAACCGGGCCGGGTGCGGACATTCAGAACGGACGACCCGAAGCTGACACCGGCCGATCCGTTGCCGCTGGTGGGGGTGCGGGGCGAGGGGGCGGTGGTGGCTACTGGGACGGGAGGCGTGGGTGCGGGGTAGTCGGTCCAGGTCGGCTCAGGAGGAAGGGTCGGCGGCGAGCGGGGGGCGGCTTCGGTGACGCTGTTTGAGGGCGGGTCTGGGCCGCCATCTGTCCGCGGGTGTGGAGTTCAGCGCGGGCTGGGTCTGCGACGCCTGCCCGTGGGGTGGTGTCAGGACTGGTCCTGGCGTGTCGGGTGTGGGGTCAGGAGGGGTCCGGGTCTGTTAGGGGGCCGAAGTTGTGGTCGGGGGGTGGGGGGTGGGGGAGCGTGGTGTCCAGGCCGTAGTGGTGGTAGAGCTGGAGCTCTTGGGCGGGAGAGAGATGGCGGCCCACGCCGAAGTCGGGGGCGTCCTTGATCAGGGCGCGGTCGAAGGGAATGCGGAGGGTGCCGTCGTCGACCAGTTCGCTCGGTTCGAGGGGGACGAAGGCGTCGCGGCTGAACAGGCCCGTGCGTATGGCGGCCCACTCCGGTGCGCCGGTGGCGTCGTCGAGATAGATCTCGTCGATCGTGCCGATCTTGGCCCCGTTCCGGTCGAACGCCTTGCGGCCGATCAGGTTGCGCGGATCGATGTCGGTCTGCACGGGCCCTCCAGCTGGTCGCGGGTCTCCGATGTGGGCATAACTCATCTTTGTCCGCTCGTACTCCCTACGTAAGAGCACTTCGGGGCAGGCGGCCACTCGAGGGAACGGCTGTGTTCCTCGCTGGTAGGCTGACGGATGGCTGCTGACCCCGTGCGGGAGAGCTCTCCGGGTCACGATTCCGGAGGCGCCGAAGGAGCAAATCCTCCCCGGAATCTCTCAGGCACCCGTACCGCATGGACGAGGTCACTCTGGAAAGCAGGGCGGGCGTACGGGCGGGCACGTTCGGATCCCTTCCTCACCGACGGTGAAAGTCGGACGACGTCTACGCAGGACGTAGGTGTCGCCCGGTGAAGCTCTCAGGTTGAGATGACAGAGGGGGAGGCCGTCCGGGTACCCACGCCGTGGTACCCCTCGTAGGTCGCGCAGACCAGGAGGCCTCCGCAATGACTGCCACCAATCGCATCCCGCTCTCCGAGCTCGAACAGGGCATCCCCTTCGAGCAGCGGCACATCGGGCCCGATGCGGAAGCGCGGGCCAAGATGCTCGCCCAGGTCGGATACGGCTCGCTCGACGAGCTCACGGCCGCCGCGGTGCCGGATGTGATCAAGAACGCCGAGGCGCTCAAGCTGCCGGGCGCCCGTACCGAGGCCGAGGTTCTCGCCGAGCTGCGCTCGCTCGCGGACCGTAACCAGGTTCTCGATTCGATGATCGGGCTCGGGTACTACGGGACGTTCACGCCGCCCGTCATTCTGCGGAACGTCATGGAGAGCCCCGCCTGGTACACCGCCTACACCCCGTACCAGCCCGAGATCTCGCAGGGACGCCTTGAGGCGCTGCTGAACTTCCAGACCATGGTCGCCGAGCTGACCGGTCTGCCCACCTCGGGGGCCTCGCTGCTCGACGAGGGCACCGCCGCCGCCGAGGCCATGGCGCTGTCGCGGCGCATGGGCAAGGTCAAGGACGGCGTTTTCGTCGTGGATGCCGATGTGCTGCCGCAGACCATCGCCGTCATCCAGACCCGTGTCGAGCCCACCGGCGTCGAGATCGTCGTCGCCGACCTGAGCGAGGGCATCCCGGCCGAGGTCGCCGAGCGCGGCGTCGTGGGCGTGCTGATGCAGTACCCCGGCGCCTCCGGCGTCGTACGCGACATAAAGCCGCTGATCGACCAGGCGCACGAGCTCGGTGCCGTCGTCACCGTCGCCGCCGACCTGCTCGCTCTGACGCTGCTCACCTCGCCCGGTGAGCTCGGCGCGGACATCGCGGTCGGGACGACGCAGCGCTTCGGTGTGCCGATGGGATTCGGCGGGCCGCACGCCGGTTACATGGCGGTGCGCGAGAAGTTCGCGCGCAGCCTGCCCGGGCGGCTCGTCGGTGTCTCCGTCGACGCCGACGGCAACAAGGCGTACCGGCTCGCGCTGCAGACCCGTGAGCAGCACATCCGCCGCGAGAAGGCCACGAGCAACATCTGTACCGCGCAGGTGCTGCTGGCGGTCATGGCCGGTATGTACGCCGTCTATCACGGTCCCGACGGGCTCAAGGCCATCGCGCGGCGCACCCACCGGTACGCGACGCTGCTCGCCGCGGGTCTGAAGGCCGGGGGCGTCGAGGTCGTCCACGAGGCGTACTTCGACACGCTGACCGTGCGCGTGCCCGGCAGGGCCGGCGAGCTGGTCTCGGCCGCCCGCGAAGGCGGCGTCAACATCCACAGGGTCGACGCCGACCACGTCTCACTCGCCTGCGACGAGACCACCACGCGCCAGCAACTTGCCGCCGTGTGGGGTGCCTTCGGGGTGGAGGCCGACATAGAGGCGCTCGACGCGTCCGTCTCCGACACGCTGCCCGAGGGTCTGCTGCGTACGGACGACTACCTCACGCACCCGGTCTTCCACCAGTACCGCTCCGAGACCTCGATGCTGCGCTACCTGCGCAGGCTGGCCGACCGCGACTACGCGCTCGACCGGGGCATGATCCCGCTGGGCTCCTGCACCATGAAGCTCAACGCGACCACCGAGATGGAGCCGGTCACCTGGCCCGAGTTCGGGCAGCTGCACCCCTTCGCGCCCGCCCAGCAGGCGCAGGGCTACCTCACCCTCATCCGTGAGCTGGAGGAGCGGCTGGCCGAGGTCACCGGGTACGACAAGGTCTCGCTGCAGCCCAACGCCGGGTCGCAGGGCGAGCTGGCCGGGCTGCTCGCCGTACGCGGGTACCACCGGGCCAACGGCGACGAGCAGCGCACCGTCTGCCTCATCCCGTCCTCCGCGCACGGGACGAACGCGGCGAGCGCCGTCATGGCCGGCATGAAGGTCGTCGTCGTGAAGACCGCCGATGACGGTGAGATCGACATAGAGGACCTGCGCGCCAAGATCGAGAAGTACCGCGACGAGCTGGCCGTGCTGATGATCACGTACCCCTCGACGCACGGTGTCTTCGAGGAGCACGTCGCCGACATCTGCGCCTCGGTGCACGAGGCCGGCGGTCAGGTGTACGTCGACGGCGCCAACCTCAACGCCCTGGTGGGGCTCGCCAAGCCGGGGCACTTCGGGGGCGACGTCTCGCACCTGAACCTGCACAAGACGTTCTGCATCCCGCACGGCGGCGGCGGCCCCGGCGTCGGCCCGGTCGGTGTGCGCGAGCACCTCGCGCCCTACCTGCCCAACCACCCGCTGCAGCCCGCCGCGGGCCCCGACACCGGTGTCGGTCCGATCTCCGCGGCGCCGTGGGGTTCCGCCGGGATCCTGCCGATCTCCTGGTCGTACGTACGTCTCATGGGCGGCGAGGGGCTCAAGCGGGCCACGCAGGTCGCGGTGCTCTCCGCCAACTACATCGCCAAGCGCCTGGAGCCGCACTACCCGGTGCTCTACACCGGTCCCGCCGGGCTCGTCGCGCACGAGTGCATCATCGACCTGCGGCCGCTCAGCAAGGCGACGGGCGTCAGCGTCGACGACATCGCCAAGCGGCTCATCGACTACGGCTTCCACGCGCCGACCATGTCGTTCCCCGTCGCGGGGACGCTGATGATCGAGCCGACGGAGAGCGAGGACCTGATCGAGATCGACCGGTTCTGCGAGGCGATGATCGCCATCCGCCGGGAGATCGAGAAGGTCGGCTCCGGCGAGTGGGCCGCCGACGACAACCCCCTGCGGAACGCGCCGCACACCGCGGCCGCGCTCGGCGGTGAGTGGGAGCACGGCTACAGCCGCGAGGAGGCCGTCTTCCCGGCCGGTGTCGCCGCGTCGGACAAGTACTGGCCGCCGGTTCGCCGTATCGACCAGGCGTACGGCGACCGGAACCTCGTCTGCTCCTGCCCGCCGCTGGATGCCTACGAGGACTGATGACGGCGCCCGTGTGGCACGGGCATGCGTCGGGGCCGGTTCGGAGAGTTCTCTCCGGGCCGGCCCCTCGGTCGTTCCGCTGTGCGGTTGTTCGGTGCTGCGTGGTGCTGGTCGTACGTCCGTGCGGGTGTGCCGGTGGTGATCAGGCGGCCGTCATGATCTGGTCGGTGCCCAGCGGTCGGTGCGGGGCGATGATCTGGCCGTCCGGCAGCAGCTCACCGGTGTCCTCGAAGAGCAGGACGCCGTTGCACAGCAGGCTCCAGCCCTGCTCCGGGTGGCTCGCCATGAGGAGCGCGGCCTCCCGGTCGGCGGAGTCGGCTGTCGGGCACGGTGGTTGGTGCTGGCACATGGAAGGGTTCTTTCGCTGCGGTGAGATGGCTGTGACGTCAGTCCTGTGGCTCGATGCGGTATGCATAACCGCCCCCCGTTGTAGTCGGTCCGGTCCCAGTGTTGCCCCACGGGCGTCAATCCGCAGGGATTTTGCTGCAGCGGTTCCTACTGCTTAATGACGTATCACCCGCCCGGACGGTTCAGCCCAACTCCAGTGTCTCTTCGGGGGGTTCGGTGTGGCCCGACTGGGCTAGTCCACCTGGGTGGGGGCAGCGCGATGCCCCGCCGCCAGGGGCGGCGGGGCACGTGCGACAAGAGGGGCGTGGCGACGTCAGGCGGGCGAGCCGAGCAGGGGCGACGGCGTCAGGCGATGGGCGAGGACCGGGAGCAACTCGGCGACACGGTGGGGACGGTGGGCCGCGATGCCGGGTGGGGCGGGCGCGAGGGGTACGAGCAGGTCGGTGGGGGAGAGAGGGGCCTCGGTGCCGTCGTCCGTGCAGTCGCGGTGCAGCCAGAGCGTGAGCATGTAGAGCTCGGGTACGGAGAGCAGCCGGGGCTGGCAGGGCATCGGCATGGCCTCGGCGTGCCGCAGGGCCCGTTCGGTGGAGGCGATGTAGGGGCCTTCGAAGAAGTGCGAGAAGGCCCAGCCGTCGGGGGTGAGCATCGTGTCCGCCGCGGCGAGGGCGCGCTCCCCGCAGCGGATCATGAAGCGCCAGCCGGCGAGGCGGGTGGGCGCGGCGCCCTCTGGAATGGTGCCCTCTGGAGTGGTGCGTCCCAACACGTGCACGGGCAACGGAAGTTCGGGGCTCACGGAACCCTGGGCGGCACGCAGGGACGGGGTGCGCGCCTCGCGTACGGCTGTGGGGGAACCGAGTGCCGCGAGAACGCTGCGCAGGGCGGGGGCGGGGGCAGGGAGGACGTGCAGCGGCATGGTGGGTCGCCTCTCTCATTCGACAGGCACGGTGGAGCGGGGGCAGGTGCGTGACGGCGCTGTCAGCTCTGGGTCAGAGGGGCGGGGGCCGGGGGACCGCGAGCGCCAACTCTCTGCCTAGAGTGCGGAGTTTATACGAGCCGTGTTCAAAGCATGTTTCATCTAGACGCGGTCGATATTGCGGGCAAGGCGTTATCAGGTCGTCTTTACGAGGGTTTTATCACGATTTCACATGGGCGTCACTTCGGTGACCTCGTATTCCACGGGCCGAGCGGTCGGCCGATTCCCGTCGGTGCTTTTGACCAGGTCCTTCGGAAGGGAATCTTCACCGTGCCGCATGCCCGGCGAATGTGCCTGGCGGCAACGGTACCGAGCGTACTGTCCGGTGGGCCGCCGCGGGGCGTTATCGATCACATTGCCTGGGCATCATCCCCCGTACACAGCAGCGGCCGGATCCTTGGCTGCCCATTCGAGGAGGGACACTTCGATGGGTGAGAAGGTCGTGGCGGGCGCGTTCGACCTGTCCGATCGGCACCAGTACCGCAGGAAGCTCCGGGAGTGCCTCGCGGGGCTGGATCGGCTGTTGGAGGAGGAGCGGTTCGATCGGCCCAGGAATCTGATGGGCATGGAGATCGAGCTGAATCTCGCCGGGCCCGACGGACTGCCGAGAATGTTGAATGCGCAGGTTCTGGAGCGCATCGCGAGCCGGGATTTCCAGACGGAACTCGGAATGTTCAATCTGGAAGTGAACATTGCCCCGCACCGGCTCGGCGGACGCGTTCTCGACCGGCTCGCCGAAGAAGTACGCACCGGTCTCAACTATGCCCATAGAAAAGCGAACGAGCTGGACGCGGGCATCGTCATGATCGGCATACTCCCGACGCTGAACAAAGCCGATCTGGTCTCCGCGAACCTCTCCGACGTGGACCGCTACGCCCTTCTGAACGAGCAGATCGTGGCGGCGCGCGGTGAGCGTTTCGCCCTCGATATCCAAGGCGTGGAGCGGCTGACCTGCACATCGACGTCGATAGCGCCCGAAGCGGCGTGCACGTCCGTGCAGTTGCACCTCCAGGTCACCCCGGGCCGGTTCGCCGATGTGTGGAACGCGGCGCAGGCCATCGCCGCGGCACAGATCGCCGTGGGCGCCAACGCGCCGTTCCTGTTCGGCCGTGAGCTGTGGCGCGAGTCGCGGCCGCCGCTCTTCCTCCAGTCCACCGATACGCGACCGCCCGAACTGCAGGTCCAGGGGGTGCGGCCGCGGACCTGGTTCGGCGAGCGGTGGATCACCGGGCCGCTGGAGCTCTTCGAGGAGAACCTGCGGTACTTCCCCGCGCTGCTGCCCCTGATGGACGCGGAGGACCCACTGGACGTCCTCGACGCGGACGGCGTGCCGAGGCTCGGCGAACTCGTCCTGCACAACGGCACCGTGTACCGCTGGAACCGCCCGGTGTACGGCATCGCCGACGGCGTCCCGCATCTGCGCGTCGAGAACCGCGTACTGCCCGCCGGGCCCACCGTCACCGATGTCATCGCCAACGTCGCGTTCTACTACGGGCTCGTGCGGGCGCTCGCCGAGGAGGCCCGGCCCGTGTGGACCCGGCTGTCCTTCGAGGCCGCCGCCCAGAACTTCGACGCGGCGTGCCGCCACGGCATCGACGCCCGGCTGCGGTGGCCGCGGCGCGGCAGGCTCGGCGGCACCGTCGAGCTGCCGGCCGTCGACCTCGTACGCGATGAACTGCTGCCGCTCGCGGCCTCCGGGCTCGACGCGTGGGGTGTGGAGCGCGCCGACCGGGAGCTGTACCTCGGAGTGATCGAGGAGCGGTGCCGGCGGCGGGTCAACGGCGCGTCGTGGCAGGCGGCGACGTACCACCGTGCCCTGGAGGGCGGGCTCACCAGGGAGGCGGCACTGGCCGCGACCACCCAGCGCTACTGCCGGCTGATGCATGAGGGCGAGCCGGTGCACATGTGGCCGGTGGGGCATTTCGCACCGGCGGTGCCGACGACGCCGGCCGGCTGAGGCCGCGGGCGGGCAGGGCCAGGCGTGGCCCTGTCGGCCGGGGTCAGCCCTGGCTGCTGCCGGCCTCCATGATGGCCTTGAGGATGACCGCGTGGATCTGCGCCGGGTCGTCGACCTGGTGGCCGGAGCCGCCGGTGGCCGCGGCGATCTGCTGGACCTCGTCCTTGTCCGCGTCGGGACCGACGGCGATCGCGATGATCGGCACCGGCTGCTCGCGTTCGGAGAGGTCCTCCAGCTGTGCGATGAGGGAGCTGCGCGAGATGCTCCCGGGGTCCTGGTTGACGCCGTCGGTCAGGATCACGAGGGCGTTGAACTTGCCGCTCGCATACGTCGACCTGGCTTCCTTGTAGGCGGCGAGCGTGGTGTCGTACAGGCCGGTGGCGCCGCCCGGCACGGGCTGCAGACCGCTGAACGCCTTCGAGAGCCTGTCGCGGTGGGTCGCGCCGCCCTCGCGGTCGCCGAGCCGTTCGGTCGGCTGCAGCTTGCGGTAGTCGCGGGGGCCGTCGAGCCGGGTGGCGAACTCCCACAGGCCGATCTCGTCCTTGTCCGTGAACCCCGCGAGGGCCCTGAGCAGCGAGCCCTTGGTGACCTCCATACGGGACTGGGCGCGGCCGGGCACCAGTTGGCGCATGGACTCCGAGGCGTCGACGACCGTGCTGAGGCGGGCGCTCTGCACGGTGATCGTCCACATGCCGAGGGTCTCCTGGATCTGCTTGTCGGAGGGCGGCTCGGTGGCCTCGCCCGCGTACGGCTGCGGGGTGCGGCCTCCGGCGGCGGTGACGAGCTTGTCGGATGGCTGGTCGGGGTCGGTCCTGAACCCGTGCTCCGCCAGGATCCTCCGGCCGTCCTCGTCGCTGAACATCGTCATGAAGCGCAGCGCCGCGCGGCTCGTGTCGGTGGACATCTTGTCGTCCGCGACCAGCGTGTACGGGTAGTCGAGCTGGGGCGAGCCGTCCTTGGGGTAGAAGAGGTCGAGGCGGCGCTCCTGGCCCACCGACGCGTTGTGCGTGAACGATGCCTGCTCGGAGAGGATCAGCGCCTGGTTGGGGCGGGGGGCGTCCTTTCCGACGCCCTTTCCGGCTTTGGTGCCTCCCGTGCCTTCGGTGCCATTGGCGGTGCTTGATTCGTCGTAGGCCAGGGTGTCCAGGAGCTGGCCGTCGCTGTCGGAGGTGCGTGTGGACAGCGCCTTGGCCATGGCGGCGGCCTGGGTCTCACCGTCCTTTCCGCCCTGCTTCTTCGCGGACGCGCCCAGCTTGGCGAGCGCGAGCAGACCGGTCGCGCTGCGCGCCGGGTCGGCGGCGCCGAGGCGCGGTTTGCCGTCCTTCATGGTGGCCGCGGTCAACTCCGGCCAGTCGTACGTCTTTCTGGGCCAGCCCAACGACTCGGCGGCGGGCGGCAGCATGGCGATGCCGACCGGTGACGAGGCGATGTTGCCCGCGGGGGAGACCTTCGTCTGCTTGGTGCCGAGGCTGACGCGCCGCACCCACAGGTCGGAGTCGGGGACCCATGCGTCGTACTCCGAACCGTCTTTGCCTGCCCGGAGTTCGTCGGCGACCTTGTACGAGTCGCGGGCGGTGACGCGTACGTCGATGCAGTGCCCGTCCGAGGTGATCTCCTTCTCGCGGGCGTCGTCGGCGGCGGCGCGCAGGGCGGGGGTCACATCGGGAGCGGCGACGACGTCCAGACGTACGGCGTCGTCGTCGCAGGAGCCGCCGAGGGAGAGCACTCCGCTGCGGACCGCCGCCGCCGCGCCTCCCGCGACCACGAGAACGAGAGCCGCGGCGATGGCGACCGTGCGGCCACGGGCGCGCGGCCGGGGGTCGGGCGCGCCCGTCCCGTGCTCATCGGGCAAGCTGTGACGTCCCATGGCGGTGGTGCCCCTCCTTGAGTGATGAAGCAAGGAAAGAGGGGGCGGTACGCCCGGAACCGGCGGCCTTCCCCCTCGGCCTGTCGCACACGATTTTCGTAACTTCTTTCGAGACCCTAGCGGGACGAGGATGGGGATGAGGCGGGATTACTCAACTGGAGGCGTCAGTGCAAGCGGAGCCGGGGCCGATGGCCGGTTCTTTCCCCACGGACAAGCTGTCGCGGCGAACGCTGCGGGACGAGACGCTGCTCGTCCTTGCCCTCTCGCTGGGGGCGAGCGGCGTGTCCGCGCTGATCAGCTTTGTCGGGTCGGTCACCAGACCGGGCGGTCTGAAGGACCAGGCGGCCACGATGAACGCGTCGGCGGCGCCGGGGCGGCCATGGCTTGATCTCGCGTGGCAATTGTTCGGGATCACCAGCGCGTTGGTGCCGGTCGCGCTCGTCGCGCACCTTCTGCTGAGGGAGGGGGCGGGCTTCCGGACGATCGGGTTCGACCGGGCGCGGCCATGGCCGGACCTGGGGCGCGGCACGGTTGTCGCCGCGGTGATCGGCGGTACCGGGATCGCCTTCTACCTCGCGGCCCGAGGTCTCGGCTTCAACCTGACGGTGGTGCCGGAGGCGCTGCCGGACGTGTGGTGGAAGTACCCGGTCCTCGTGCTGTCCGCGGTGCAGAACGCGGTCCTGGAGGAAGTGATCGTCGTCGGCTTTCTGCTGCGCAGGCTCGGGCAGTTGGGGTGGACGCCGATGGCCGCGCTGGTGGGCAGTTCGGTGCTGCGCGGCTCGTACCACCTGTATCAGGGCATCGGCGGGTTCGTCGGGAACCTGGCCATGGGTGTGGTCTTCGCGCTGCTCTACCGCAGGTGGGGGCGGGTCGGGCCGCTGGTCGTGGCCCATTCGCTGCTGGATGTCGGGGCGTTCGTCGGATACGCGCTGCTCGCGGGGAAGGTGGGGTGGCTGCCTACGCCTGCGTGAGGTGGCGTGGGGCGACTCGGGGCGTGGCTGTGGGGACGTACGGATTTCTCGTACGTCCCCACAGTGCTGTACGCGGACGGGGCCGCCGTCAGGCGAAGAGCTCGCCCTCGATGACCGTGACCGCGCTGCCCGTCAGGAGGGTGCGCTCGCCGCGCAGCTCCGTGCGGACCAGGCCGGTGCGGGGCGAGGCCTGAAGTCCTGTCACCTCCGCGCGGCCGAGGCGCTCGGCCCAGAAGGGGGCGAGGGCCGTGTGGGCGCTGCCCGTCACGGGGTCCTCGTCGATGCCGACGCGGGGGAAGAAGCAGCGCGAGACGAAGTCGTAGCCGCCGGAGGGGTCTTCGGCTCGGGCCGTGGCGATGATGCCGCGCTTGGAGTGGCGTACGAGGCCCTTGTGGTCCGGGGTGAGCGCCCGCACCGTCTTCTCGTCGGCCAGCTCGACCAGCAGGTCACCGATGTGCCGGCCCGTGTCGTACGCCGCGAGCGGCTCGGCGCCGAGGGCTTCGCCGACGCCGTCGGGCACGTCGGCCGCGGTGAGCGGGGCGGTCGGGAAGTCGAGGGTGAGGGTGCCGTCCTCGTGAGCGGTCGCCGTGAGGATGCCGCCGCGTGTGGCGAAGCTTACCGGGCCGGTGGCGGCGCCGGTGGTGTGCAGGACGTGAGCGGCGGCCAAAGTGGCGTGGCCGCACAGGTCCACCTCGGTGGCCGGTGTGAACCAGCGCAGGGCCCAGTCCGCCTCGCCGCCCTCGGGGAGACGGTGGGCGAACGCGGTCTCGGCGTGGTTGACCTCCCTGGCCACGTGCTGCAGCCAGGTGTCGTCGGGGAAGGCGTCGAGGAGCAGGACCCCGGCCGGATTGCCGGCGAAGGGGCGGTCGGTGAAGGCGTCGACGATGCGGATGCGGTGGGAAGTCGGCATAGGGCTGACGGTAGAGGGCCGCGGAGCGGTCGCGGTAAGGCCAATTGCGAGTGAGTGGACTGGGGGGTGGCCTGCGGGGTGGTGGCGCGCGGGGTGATGGGCTGCGGAGATTGTGCCTTGCTGGGACAAGGGCGCCCGGCCTTGCGAAAGGTGTTGCCATGCGATGTCTTCCGATATATCGTTGAAGCATCGCGATAGAGACGCGATTGATCGACGATCGGATAGAAAGAAGGAGTGATCGTCATGCGTTCCCATGGTTTTCAACACGAGCACGGAGGCGGCCGTCGCGGTGCGTTCGGCCCGTTCGGCCCTGGCTTCGGTGGGCCCGGTGGCCCCGGAGGTCCCTGGGGTGGCCGCGGCGGACGGGGTGGCCCGCGGGGCAGGGCGCGGCGCGGCGATGTGCGCGCGTCGATCCTGGCCCTCCTTCAGGACCGGCCCATGCACGGCTACGAGATGATCCAGGAGATCGCCGAGCGCAGCGGCGGGGCGTGGAAGCCCAGCCCCGGTTCGGTCTACCCGACCCTCCAGCTCCTGGAGGACGAGGGCCTGATCAGCAGTGCGAGCGAAGGCGGCAAGAAGCTCTTCTCGCTCACCGACGCCGGCCGTGAGGCGGCCGACGAAGGGCCCGACGCCCCTTGGGAAGAGGCCGGGCGCGGCGTCGACTGGGACACGGTGAACGAGATCCGGCAGGCCGGTTTCGGCCTGATGGAGGCGTTCGGCCAGGTCTGGAAGACCGGCAGCAAGGAGCAGCGCGAGAAGGCGGTCTCCGTCATCAACGACGCCCGCAAGAAGTTGTATCTGATTCTCGCCGATGAGGACTGACAGGACTGACAGGACGGAGAGGACTGAGGTGGTGGAGGTCGGTGACGGCCCCCATCATGAATGAGGCGCCCCCCACCTACGCGTGCGGGGCGCCTCGTTCGTCTGTGGAGGGGGTGGGGGGTGTTGTGGTGTTGTGGGTTCTCGGGCTCGCGCCTCAGGACACCAGGGCGGCCAGCTTGCGCAGCGACTCGTTCAGCGCGGCCGTCGCCGAGTCCTTCAGTTTGCCCGCCATCAGGGAGACGGCGGCGCCGGTGAACTCCCCGTCGATGCGGACCAGCGTCCCGCCGCTGTCGGGGGTGAGGGTGTAGCGGGTGCGGACGTTGACGCCCATCGGGCCTTTGCCGGCGATGGCCAGCGTGCGGGCGGTGACCAGCTCTTCGATGGTCCAGTCGACCTCGGCGGGGAAGCCCATCAGTTTCATGTTCTCCATGAAAGTGCCGCCCACCTCCAGTGAGGCCGGGCCGCCCTTGGGGAAGCTGGTGTGGGTGGCGTTCCACTCGCCGTACGAGGAGAAGTCGGTGAGCTGGGCCCAGACCTTCTCGGCGGGCGCCTCCATCCGTGCTTCCGCGCTGACTTCGGCCATGCGAGCCACCCTTCCGTCGGGCGCTGCGACAGCCGCAGCTACGGTGTCGCGGAACGTAGCCGCAGAGCCGGGAACATACAAGGCTGATGGGCCGTCAGGTCGCGGTCCGAGCCGTCTGACCCCGTTGTTCGTCAGGGAAGTGGGGTAGTGTTCCCCCTGCTCTGTGACGGACGCAGGCGACGCGCCTTGGAGGTGAGACCCATTACCGCAGTAGCAGGTCGGGTGCTCCCTCTTCGCGACCGCGCGGTTCACCCGGCATAGGTGATCCGAGGGACCCCATCGGGATCCCGGAAGGTTTTCTTCACATGTCGGTTTCGTCTTTCTCCACCTCTGAGTCGTCCTCCACCTCTGGGGTGTCCTCCGCCTCAGAGTGCTACCCCTCCTCGCATCGCTCCTCCGTGGTCACGGCGTTGCGCGCCGCGGGCTGCGTCTTCGCCGAGGACGAGGCGGAGTTGATCCTCTCCACCGCGCGCACCCCCGCCGAAGTCGCAGCCATGGTGGAGCGCCGGGCGGGCGGGCTGCCGCTCGAACACGTCGTCGGCTGGGCCGAGTTCCGCGGTCTGCGGATAGCCGTCGACCCGGGGGTCTTCGTGCCGCGCCGCCGCACCGAATTCCTCGTCGCCCAGGCCGCCGCGCTCGCGGGACGCGAAGCCGTCGTCGTCGACCTGTGCTGCGGATCGGGCGCCCTCGGCGCCGCGCTCGCCGCGGGGCTCGACCGGGTCGAGCTGCACGCCGCCGACATCGACCCGGCGGCCGTCCGCTGCGCCCGCCGCAATGTCGCCGCCGCCGGTGGTGAGGTGTACGAGGGCGACCTCTACGACCCCCTGCCCGGCCTCCTCCGCGGCCGCGTCGGCGTCCTGCTCGCCAACGTCCCCTACGTCCCCACCGATGAAGTCGGCCTGCTGCCCGCCGAAGCCCGCGTCCACGAGGCGCGGGTGGCGCTCGACGGCGGCAGCGACGGGCTCGACGTGCTGCGCCGCGTGACCGCGGGCGCGCCGGGGTGGCTGGCGCCCGGCGGTCATCTGCTGTTCGAGACGAGTGAAGGACAGGTGCCCGCCGCCGTCGACGCCGTCGAGCGGGCCGGTATGGCGGCGCGGGTCGTCGAGGACGAGGAGCTGTACGCCACGGTCGTCATCGGCACGCGTCCGTGGAGGTCTTGAACGGGGAGGTCTTGGGTGGGGAGGGCGCGGGCGGGGAGGTCTTGGGCGGGGAGGGCGCAGGCAAGGAGGGCGCTGACGGGAAGGGCCTGGCGGGGAGGTCGTGGACGGGGAAGGCGCGAGGACGAGTGACGTGGGGCGCGTGAGGCAGAGCGCCTGCCGGGCGGCGCAGGTCAGCCGACGCGTCGTATGACCGCCGCGTCGAAGAGGTCCGACGCCCTCGGGAACGGGCTCTCGTCGTGACAGTGCCAGGCGTCCCAGAACAGATCGGCGGGCAGCGCGTCGTCGGGTGCGTACACCCGATACACGTACTGCCTGCCGTCGACCGCGGGCAGGGCGACCATCCAGCACCTGCTCTCCACGCACCTGGTCTCAACGCACGTGCTCTCCATGCAAGTGAGACGTGTGACGCCGCCCCTTGGTTGTCCTGCGTACGCGAGGCAAGGCGGCGCGCGCCCATGGGGGAGCCGATCAGTCGGATCTCATCCGTAAGGAGGACAACCAACGCGGGCGTGCCCACCCTGTGTCGGACGCGAAGATGCTTCCCGCCGCCGATGCATATGCCGCTGGGGGTTGATGTGGTGGGAGATGTGCAAAGCCGTACCCCGCCGGATGCCGAACCCGGCCCCACCCGAGCAGAACTCGACTCCAGACTCAGCGCGGAGCTGGCCTCGGTGGTGGCCGGCGCGCGCCGCCGCGCGGTGCGTGACGGGGACCGGCAGATCGACACCGCCCACCTGCTGCACTCCCTTCTGGAGACCGACCCCGAGGTGCGGGCCGTCTTCGAGAACGGCGCGCAGGTGGTGCGCCTCCTCGGCTACCTCGTGCAGCGCAGCATCGGCTACGGCCTCCAGTGGCAGGGCACCGTCGAGGACTCCGGGGCCGTCCCGGTGGTGGCGTCCGCGAAGGAGACGGGCTGGTCGCCCGCCGCCGTCTCCGCGATGGACCTGGCGCTGGACCGCGCCGAGGTACGCGAAGACCCGCGGGCCCTCGGCATGGACCTGCTCGCCGGACTCACCGCCGACCCGGAGTGCCGGGCGGTCGAGGTCCTGGGGCGGGCCGGTGTCGACGTCGAGGTCCTGTTGCGCCGCGTCGAGGCCGGCTGCCGGCAGTACGCGTCCGGAGGCCACGGGTTCTCGGGCGGCCACGGCTCGGGGCGCTGACCGCTTCCGCCTCGCGACGCGCTCACGGCAAGGGCGGATGTCCGCCGATTGAGACAGGCGTCATGACGGGTGACGCTCATGACACCGCCTGCCATGATGTGCCGGTGCAAGCGTCTCAGGGGATTCAGGAGAGCCAGGGGAGTCGCGGGAGTAAAGGGAGTCGCGGGAGTCAGGGAGGCCACCGGGGCCGGGGCCTCGGGTTGGGGCTCGCGCTCGTGTCGGCGGTCGCGTTCGGCGGCTCCGGTGTCGCGGCGAAACCGCTGATCGAAGCGGGCCTGGACCCTCTGCACGTGGTGTGGCTGAGGGTGGCGGGCGCCGCCCTGGTGATGCTGCCCGTGGCCTGGCGGCACCGCGGACTGCCGCGGGCCAGGCCCGCGCTGCTCGCCGGATTCGGTCTGCTCGCCGTGGCGGGCGTCCAGGCCTGCTACTTCGCCGCGCTCTCCCGCATCCCCGTCGGCGTCGCGCTCCTGATCGAGTACCTCGCCCCCGCGCTGGTCCTCGGCTGGGTGCGCTTCGTGCAGCGGCGGCCGGTGACGCGCGCCGCCGCGCTCGGTGTCGTACTCGCGGTCGGCGGTCTCGCGTGCGTCGTCGAGGTGTGGTCGGGCCTCGGCTTCGACGCCATCGGGCTGCTGCTCGCCCTCGGCGCGGCCTGCTGCCAGGTCGGCTACTTCATCCTGTCCGACCAGGGCAGCGACGCGGGCGCCGACGCTCCCGATCCCCTCGGCGTCATCGCGTACGGCCTGCTCGTCGGCACCGCCATACTGACCGTCGTCGCGCGCCCCTGGGGCATGGACTGGTCGGTGCTCGCGGGCGGCGCCGACCTGGACGGCTCGACCGTTCCCGCATGGGTCCTGCTCGGCTGGATCGTGCTGATCGCGACCGTCGTCGCGTACGTCACCGGGGTGCTGTCCGTGCGCAGGCTCTCGCCGCAGGTGGCCGGCGTCGTGGCCTGCCTCGAAGCCGTCATCGCGACCGCCCTGGCCTGGGTGGTCCTCGGCGAGCGCCTCTCCGCGCCGCAGATCATCGGGGGTGCCGTCGTCCTCGCGGGCGCGTTCATCGCCCAGTCATCGGCACCCGCCGAGCCCACCGTGAAGGGGACCGTCCCGGATCCCGGTACGGAGTTGTCGCGCAGCGGCAGTGCGACCTAATGTGATGATCATGCATTCACGAGCGCTCGTTCTTCCGCCCCCCGCCGCTTAGCGCGGGGTGCTCACGGATCACGCCCAGGCCGGTGGCCGGGCGGAACGGTGCTGCCCGCAGACGGAGCCATTCATCCCTCTCTGCTGCGGAGAATCACGTGTCGAACATGTCGAGCACGTCGAGCACGTCAAGCGTGCCCACTGTGTCGAATGCCGTCCTCGGTCTGCCTGTCGGGCGAGGCCTCTTCTATCTGATCGTCGCCGGAACCGCCTGGGGCACCGCCGGTGCCGCCGCCGCGCTGGTCTTCCAGGACAGCGACATGGGGCCGGTCAGTCTCTCCTTCTGGCGGTGCGCGGGCGGGTTCGTCCTGCTGCTCGCCGCGCGTCTGGTGCGGCCGCGCCGGGCGAAGTCGTACGAGTCGGCCCCCGCGCCGCGCAGCCGCAGGATCCGCCGGATCGTCGTGACGGGTGTGGCCCTCACGGTGTTCCAGACCGCCTACTTCGCGGCCGTCGAGACGACCGGCCTGGCGGTCGGCACCGTCGTCACCATGGGTTCTGGGCCCGTCCTCATCGCGCTCGGCGCCAGGATCACGATGGGGGAGCGGCTCGGGCGCGGCGGGGTCGTCGCCGTCGTGGGCGCTCTGGCCGGGCTTGTGGTGCTCGTCCTGGGTGGCGGTGGAGCGACCGTCCGCCCGGTCGGTGTGGTCTGGGGACTCGTCTCAGCGGCCGCGTACGCCGCGATGACCCTGGTCACCCGGTGGTGGGGCCGGGACGGCGGTGCCGACTCGTCCGACACCACGGTCTGGTCGTTCGCCGTCGTCGCGCTCTGCCTGCTGCCGCTCGCCGGGGCCGAGGGCCTGGTGCCGCACACCGCCGAACCCGCGCGCGTGGGCGTCTATCTGCTGTACATCGCCGCCGTGCCGACAGCGGTCGCGTACACGCTGTACTTCGCCGGGGCGGCCGTCGTGCGGTCCGCGACCGTCTCCGTGATCACCCTTCTGGAGCCGGTCAGCGCCGCCGTCATCGCGGTCGCGCTGCTCGGCGAGGCGCTGACCGTGGCGACGGTCGCGGGCACGGTGCTGATGATGGCCGCGGTGACGGGACTCGCGGTCGCGGAGGCGCGGGGGGTGGTGGCGGCGCGTAGGGAGGCGGTGGCGGTGTAGCGGTACTGGTACTGGTATTGGACTGGTACCGGTTTCCGTACTCGTACGGGAGTTGCGGGGGGCGGGTGCGCGTCATGGCGCACCCGCTCCGTCCCGTCCCGTCCCGTGCCGTCCCGCCCGCCCTGCTCAGTCCTCGCGGCGACGCAGGTGGTGCGCGAGGGCGGCCGCTTCACGCGGGCCGTTCCGCTCGGCGAGGCCCGCGGCGATGCGGTGCCGCACCTCCTCCGGCTTGTGGATCGCGTACTTGAACTTGGCCCGTACGTCGGTCACTTCGAGACACAGCGCGCGGATACCGGAGAGCATGCGGCCGTACGGGGCCTCGCCGACTGCCGCCCGCGCGGAGCCGCCGTCCGGCTGGAAGTGCCCGACCTGGCGGTTCAGGATGTCGGCCTTCTCTTCGGGGTCGTCGACCACGCGGGCGGTGCAGTGGAGCTGGACGGCGGCGTAGAAACTCGTGGGCACGCCGTGCTCGGCCGGGATGTCGGGCGCGGCCTGCCAGGGGCCCGGCACGAACACGTAGTCGTCGACCACGCTCAGGAGCACCTCGGGGTCGGCCTCCAAGGCGGGCCACAGCGGATTCGGGCGGGCCAGGTGGGTCAGCACCCTGCCGCGCGTGCCGTTCGCACCCTGTGTGCTGTTCGCACTGTTCGCACCTTTCGTGCCGTGGTCGGCTTCGTACGCGAAGTGCAGTGGCTGGACGTGCGGCGGCTCGCCCGGCAGGCCGTTCACGGCGAGCTGACCGAAGTCGTGGGCGGTGAGCCACTCCTGCCACTCGGTGTCGGTGCGGGCGGCGTCCCAGGGGTGGATCAGCATCACAGCTCGACGAGGTAGTCGGGGACGTCGATGCCGGGCGCGAGGTCGGCGGAGGGGATCAGGGCGCCGTGGCTCTTGAGCAGCGGGACCACGCCCGACCAGTGGGGGAGGTCCATGTCCTCCGGCTCGTCGTTCGGGCCGCCGGTGCGGGCCTTGGCCGACACTTCGTCGAGGTCGAGGCGGAGTACGGCGGTCGCCGCGAGCTCCTTGGCGTTGGCGGGGCGCGAGTCGGCGGAGCGGCCCGGCACGACGTGGTCGACGAGCGCCTCCAGAGCGGTCCGCTTCTCCTCGGGGTCCGTGACCTGGTGGGCGGTGCCGTGGATCACCACGGAGCGGTAGTTGATCGAGTGGTGGAAGGCTGAGCGGGCCAGGACGAGGCCGTCGACGTGGGTGACGGTCAGGCACACCTGAAGGCCCGAGTCCCCCTGCCCTTCTTGTCCCTCCTGCCCCTCCTGCCCCTCCTGTCCCTCCCGGGTGGTGCCCGCCATGCGCAGGGGCCGGGAGCCGGTCGAGCCGTGCACGTACAGGCGTTCGCCGACGCGTCCGTAAAGCGTCGGCAGCACGACGGGGGAGCCGTCACGTACGAAGCCGAGGTGGCAGACGTAGGCCTCGTCGAGTATCGCGTGCACCGACTCGCGGTCGTACGAAGCGCGCTCCCGTGAGCGGGTGGGGACGGTGCGGTCGGTCGGTGTGTAGGCGGCGCTGTCCGGCGAAGCGGTGGCGGTGGTGGTCGGCGTCGTCTGCATGGCTCTCCCCTGTGCTGATCCGTCTACTGATCCGTGTGCTGCGTGTGCGCATATGCGTGGGCTTACGCGTGTGCGCACGCGTGTGCGCACGCGTGCGCTGCTCCGCATCCGGTGCGGCATGTTGCTGTTCGTATTGCACTAGTGCATACTCTATTTTGTGCTAGGAGAGTATCCGATCGAAGGTCGGCGCGCAGCGGATATCGCGGCCAGCGTGGAGCGGGCCGTGGGTGACGGCGGCCTGGAGCCGGGTCAACTGCTGCCGTCCATGCGGGAGTTGGCCTCGCGTCTCGGGGTGAATCCCAATACCGTGGCGGCCGCTTATCGCACCCTGCGTGAGCGTGGGGTCATCGAGACGGCGGGGCGGCGCGGAAGTCGCGTACGGCCGAAGCCCGCCACGACCGCGCGTGAGCTGATCCGGGTGGACGCGCCGCCCGGGGTGCGGAACGTCTCCAAGGGCAACCCCGACCGGCGGCTGCTGCCCCCGCTCGCCGGGGCGTTCGCGGCGGCCGCGGCGCAGGGCGACGAGGAACCGGTCCTCTACGGAGAGGGAGCCGTGGATCCGGAGCTCGAACGGCACGCGCGCGTGGCCTTCGACATCGACGGCGTCCCCGCCGGGCCCGTCGCCGTGACCTCCGGGTCGCTCGACGCCATCGAGAGGCTGCTCGCCGCCCACCTCAAGCCGGGCGACGCGGTGGCCGTCGAGGACCCGGGCTGGGGGAGCCTGCTCGATCTGGTCTCGGCGCTCGGGCTGCGGACGGTCCCGGTGGCCGTGGACGACGAGGGGCCGCTGCCCGCCCATGTGGAGCGGGCCTTGGCCGCAGGCGCCCGCGCGGTCATCGTGACGGACCGTGCGCAGAACCCCACGGGCGCCGCGGTCAGCGCTCCACGCGCGCGTGCCCTGCGGAAGGTGCTCGCCGCGCACAAGGAGGTGCTGCTCATCGAGGACGACCACGGCCACGGCATCGTCGACCTGCCGCTGCACCCGCTCGCCGGGGTGACCCACAGCTGGGCGCTGGTGCGCTCGACCGCCAAGGCGTACGGGCCCGACCTGCGGCTCGCCGTACTCACCGGCGACCCCGTCACCGTCGACCGGGTCCAGGGCCGCCAGCGGCTCGGCCCCGGCTGGGTGAGCCGGCTGCTCCAGCGAGCCGTGGTGCGGCTCTGGGCCGACGGCGCGGTCGACCCCGGCGTGGTGGCGGCGTCGTACGGGCGCCGACGGGACGCGCTGATCGCGGCGCTCGCCGAACGGGGCGTACCGGCGCACGGGCGCAGCGGCATGAACGTATGGGTGCCGGTCCCGGACGAGACGGGAGCCGTGGCCCGTCTGCTGCACGCCGGCTGGGCCGTCGCCCCGGGCGCCCGATTCCGGCTCGGCGCGAGCCCCGGGGTACGGATCACTGTCGCGGGCCTCGCCGACGAGGAGATCGTGCCGGTGGCGGAAGCGGTGGCGTCGGCGGTCGGGCCTGCTCCGGCGCGGCGGTATGAGTGAGGGGTGAGTGACGGGGCGGCGGGTGGCACGGCTCGGTGAGGTTGGCGGCCGGTGGCTATCGGCCGGGTGGCGAGCGGTGGTCAGCGGTGGGGTGCCGCGCCGCGTATGGGTGTTGTCGTGCGCGGTCGGGACTGGGTCAGGGCCGCGTCCGCGAGGACGATCGCCGCGCCGATCGGCGTCGACCAGCTCAGGGACTCGCCGAGCACGGCGACGCCCGCGGCGGTCGCGATGACCGGGACGAAGTACGTGACCATCTGGGCGGTGGTCGGGCCGACCTCGTCGACCAGCGCGTACTGCAACAGGAAGGCGAGCCCCGTGCCGAGGGCGCCGAGCGCCACGATCGCCAGCAGCGGCACCACGGGGAAGCTGGTCGGGAACGAGGTGAACAGCGGAGTCACCACTGCCAGTTCGACGGTCGCGAGCAGCAGTTGGGCTCCGGTCAGGGAGAGGGTCGAGTGGCCCGAACCGGCCAGGGTGCGGCGGACGTAGATCCAGCCGATCGGATAGCTGAGCGAGGCCAGCAGCGCCATCGCCGTGCCCGCGAAGTCGAGGCCGCTGAAGCCCTGCCAGGCGCCCAGCACGGTGAGGACCCCGAGGAAGCCGACGCCGAGGCCGGCGACGCGGCGCCTGGTCGGGCGGTCCTCGGAGAGCGCGACGAGCGAGAGGGCCATGCCCCACAGCGGCGACGTCGCGTTGCAGATCCCGGCGAGCGTGGAGGGGATCGTCAGCTCCGCGTACGCGAACAGCGAGAACGGCAGGGCGTTGAGCAGCAACGCCGCCACCGCGAGGTGCAGCCAGGTCCGCGCCCCGCGCGGCAGCCGCTCCCGCTTCACCACGAGCACGGCGGCGACCACGGCTGTGCCGAACACGAGCCGCCCCAGGGTGACCTGGAAGGGTGCGTACGCCTCCGTGCCCACCTTGATCAGCAGGAAGCTGAAGCCCCAGATGAGCGAGAGGACGCCGAAGCGGACGCGCCAGTCGAGGGCGGGGCGGCCGGTTGCCTTCGAGGAGGGTGTGGCGGGCGCGGTTGCGGCGGACGTGACTGATGGGGCCGGGGCGGTGGGTGAGGACGGGGTGCTCATGCGTTCCACGATGCGTCCCGATGATCTCGTAGCACAAGCGAGTTTTGATGTGCTGTATCGCGTAGCATTGCTTACATGTTGAACCTGGAGCGCCTCCGTACGCTCGACGCCCTCGCCCGGCACGGCTCGGTGAGCGGCGCCGCCGCGGGCCTGCACGTCACGACGTCCGCGGTCTCCCAGCAGATGACGAAGCTGGAGCGGGAGGTGGGTCAGCAGCTCCTGGCCAAGAACGGCCGGGGCGTGCGCCTGACCGACGCGGGGCGGCTGCTCGCCGAGCACGCCGCGCGGATCCTCTCGCAGGTCGAGCTCGCCCAGGCCGACCTGGAGGAGCAGCGCGGCAAGGCGGTCGGCGAGCTGCGGATCTCCGCGTTCCCCACGGCCATGCGCGGCCTGCTGCCCGCCACGCTCTCCGCGCTCCGCGCCGACCACCCGGGGCTGCGGGTCGGCTGCCACGAGTTGGAGCCGACGCCGGCGGTGTCGGCCGTGGTGCGTGGCGACATCGACATGGCGGTCGTCCTCGACTGGTACAACAAGCCGCTGCCGATCCCGGACGGCCTGGTCAAGGCGCCCCTCCTCGACGACCCCGCCGATGTCGCGATGCCCGCCGCGCATCCGCTCGCGGACCGCTCCGAAGTGGATCTGGAGGAGTTCGCGGACGACGAGTGGATCACCTGGGGGGAGGGTGAGTTCTGCCATGAGTGGCTGATGTTCACGCTGCGCGGCAAGGGCATCGAGCCGCGCATCGCGCACCGAGCTGAGGAGCACCACACCCAGCTGGCGCTGGTCGCTGCGGGCCTCGGCGTCTGCGTGGCCCCGCGGCTGGGGCGGGACCCGATGCCGGCCGGGGTGCGCATGGTCCCCGTGCGGCACCGGGTGCGGCGCCATGTGTACGTGGTGTGGCGGGCGGACGCGGACCGGCGTCCGTCGATCAGAGCGGTGGTGGAGGCGCTGCGGGCGGCCGGGGCGGGGCTCCCGTAGACCGGGCGCCGGGGCGGAGCTCGGCTTGCTGTAGCCCCGAGAACTGGTTACAGCCCCGCGAGCCTGCTACAGGCCCTACAGGCCCTACAGCCCTACAGGCCCTACAGGCCCTACAGGCCCTACAGGCCCGTCAGCTTGCGGGAAGTCCCACGAGCTTCTTACAGCCCCGCCAGCTTACGGAAGTCCCACGACGCGATCGCGTCCGGCGTGAGCCGGATCCACGCATGGCGGCCGTCGTGCGGCATCTCGTCCAGGCCGAACAGCTTGCGGGCGAACAGCCGCTCGGGACCGTCGAGTTCCGGGCACGGTTCACCCGTACGCGGGGACTCCCCGACGAATTCCACGGCGCCCGACAGCTCGACGCCGCGCAGCTCGCCGTACTCCTCGCCCGTGTCGACCACGACGGCGATCCGCTGATCCCGGCGCAGGTCGGCCCAGCGCTTGCTGCGGGTGATCGAGTACAGCCACAGCGACGTGCCGTCCCAGGCGAACCAGAGCGTGCTGATGTGCGGCGCGCCGTCGGCGGAGACCGTCGCCACCCGGCAGGTGCGCTCCGTGGCGAGGAACGCGTCCAGCTCGTCCGGCGACATCATGATCCTGCGGCCCCGGCGCTGTGTGACGGTCATGTGTCCTCCTGAGTGGTGTTCCGCGTACCCGCAAACCGCACCTGACTCGCTCCTCACCTGACTGAGCGTCAGTAGGGCGGTCAAGAAAGGATGGAGGCTCTTCCTTCGTGACGCAATGGCCGTTAGCCTCGCGCGGATTCCGGGCGCCCCGACTGCCCGTCGGCGGCCGGATGTCCCGGACGTCCTCGACAGGGGGAGCCATGCCGTCGTACGAACAGCTCAGGGAGATCCTCGACCCCGCCACCACGGCCCTGCTGACCGTCGAGTGCCAGCAGGGCGTCGTGGGCACCGAGAGCGCGCTGCCCGAACTCGCCGAGGAGGCGCGGTCGTCCGGCGCCCTCGCCAATGTCGCGAGGCTGGTGTCAGCGGCCCACCACAGCGGCGTCCAGGTCCTGCACGCGGTCGCCGAGCGGCGGCCCGACGGGCGCGGGGCCAGCCACAACGCCCGGCTCTTCCGCGCCGCCGAACGGCTGCCCGTGCGGCAGCTCTCGGGTACGACGGCCGTGCGGGTCGCGCCGCCGATCGACGTGGCCGACGAGGACCTCGTCGTACGCCGCCTGCACGGCCTCTCGCCCCTCGCGGGAACCGACGTCGACGCGCTGCTGCGCAACATCGGCTGCCGTACCCTCCTGGTCACCGGGGTGTCGGCCAACGTCGCGATACCCAACGCCGTGTTCGACGCCGTGAACCTCGGCTACACCGCCGTCGTGCCCGCCGACGCCATCGCGGGGATCCCTTCCGAATACACGCCCGCGATGGTCCGCAACACCCTCGCGCTGGTCGCCACGATCACCAGCACGGAGGACGTCCTCGGCGCCTGGAAGGGGCCGCGCCGCGCCTAGGCGAGCTTGATCGAGTCGCCGTCCACGGAGATCTCGGCCGCGGGCAGCGGACTGGGCGCCGGATTCTGTCTGACGCTGCCGTCGGCGATGTCGAACTTGCTGCCGTGGCAGGGGCAGTTGATGGTGCCGCCCTCGACGCTCGTCACCGGGCACTTCTTGTGGGTGCAGAGGTTCGAGAAGGCCTTGAACTCGCCCTTGGCCGGCTGGGTGACCACCACCCCCTCGTCCTTGAAGATCTTGCCGCCGCCCACAGGGATGTCCGCCGTCTTGGCGAGCACGGTCCCGGCGGCGCCGCCGTCCGCCTGGGACTGCGCGCCCGCCGGTGCGGAGGAGTCCTTGTCGTCACTGCCGCACGCGGTGAGAGCGGCGGCGAGCCCCGCGGCGCCGACCGTGGCCACGACGGTGCGGCGGCTGGGCCCGGAGACGGTTTCTTCGGAAGTCGTCATGCCCGGTGGTACGGCCGCGCCGACCGCCGCGTTCAAACGCGCGGGGACTTCTCAAGGCTCAGGGGTTCTTAACGCTCAACGACTTGACGCTGAGTCCCTGCCGGGCACTGTGGGCAGCGGGGCGAGTGATCGGACAGCTCCGGCCCGGAAGTAATCTGGGGGCCATGCTCACCGAAGTCACCGCGGTCCGCTATGTCACGCCCCTGCGGGAGGGCGGATCGCTGCCCGGCGTCGTAGAGGCCGCCGACGCCCAGGGCGCGTACGCGACGTACGTCATGAAGTTCACCGGCGCCGGACAGGGCCGCAAGACGCTCGTCGCCGAGGTGGTCTGCGGGGAGCTGGCGCGCCGCCTGGGGCTGCGGATGCCGCGGCTCGTGCAGATCCTCCTCGACCCGGTGATCGGCCTCGGGGAGCCCGACCAGGAGGTGCAGGGACTCCTGAAGTCGAGCGGCGGCCTCAACCTCGGCATGGACTTCCTGTCGGGCGCGCTCGGCTTCGACCCTCTCGCGTACGACGTGGACCCGGCCGAGGCGGGACGCGTCGTCTGGTTCGACGCCCTCATCAACAACGTGGACCGGTCCTGGCGCAACCCGAACCTGCTCCTGTGGCATGGCGACCTGTGGCTGATCGACCACGGCGCGAGCATGATCTGGCACCACAACTGGCGCACCGCCGAGACCGCGGCCGCCAAGCCGTACGACGCCTCGGACCACGTCCTCGCCCCCTACGGGCCCGACGTGGCGGCGGCCGCGGCCGAGCTGGCCCCCCTCGTCACCGAGGAACTGCTCGCCGAGGTCACCGCCGAGGTGCCCGACGCCTGGCTGGTCGACGAGCCCGGCTTCGAGGGCCCGGACGACGTGCGCCGCGCCTACGCGGCGGCGCTGCTGCCGCGCGCCAAGACCATCCACGAACGGATCGCGCTCGGCGCGCCGCGGCCGAAGGGGGCCACCAAGTGACGGAGCGGGACGTCTTCGAGTACGCGCTGGTGCGCGTGGTGCCGCGCGTGGAGCGCGGCGAGCGGTTCAACGCGGGTGTCGTGGTCTACTGCCGCGCCAAGTCCTTCGTGGCCGCCCGCACGCACCTCGACGAGAGCAAGCTGCTCGCGCTCGACCCGGCGGCCGACGTCGTCGGCGTCAAGGCCGCGCTCGGCGCCGTCGAGCGGATCTGTGAGGGCGGCGAGGCCGCGGGCCAGGCCGAGCGCGACGACGCGGGGCGGCGCTTTCGCTGGCTGATCGCGCCGCGCTCCACGGTGGTCCAGCCGGGGCCCGTGCACACCGGTCTGACGGCGGACCCCGGGGCCGAGGTGGACCGTCTCCTGGGCCTCTTGGTGAGGTAACACGTCACAGCTCGCCTGTGTGCCGTTGACACCCGGTGCCAGGGCTTCTAGCGTCTCGTCCAGCTGAAGGTACTAAGCGGTCGCTCACCATCGTGGCGTACCGTGGAGCCGCATCCCAAGGGCGAGGAGAACCAGCATGTCCACCACTGAGCAGCGCGTCGCGGTCGTGACCGGAGGAGCGCGAGGCATCGGTGCGGCGACCGCCGTACGGCTCGCGGCCGAGGGCCGTGCCGTAGCCGTCATCGACCTCGACGAGGCCGCCTGCAAGGACACCGTCGCGCAGATCACCGCGGCCGGCGGCAAGGCGCTCGCGGTCGGCTGCGACGTGTCCGACGAGGCCCAGGTCGAGGCCGCCGTCGCCCGCATCGCCGAGGAGCTCGGCGCGCCGACGATCCTCGTCAACAACGCCGGTGTGCTCCGCGACAACCTCCTCTTCAAGATGAGCGCGGGCGACTGGGACACGGTCATGAACGTGCACCTGCGCGGCGCCTTCCTGATGTCCCGCGCCGTCCAGAAGCACATGGTCGACGCGGGCTTCGGCCGCATCGTCAACCTCTCCTCGTCCTCCGCGCTCGGCAACCGCGGCCAGGTCAACTACGCCGCCGCCAAGGCCGGACTGCAGGGTTTCACCAAGACCCTCGCCAAGGAGCTCGGCAAGTTCGGCGTGACCGCCAACTCCGTCGCCCCCGGCTTCATCGTCACGGAGATGACCAAGGCCACCGCCGACCGCGTGGGCATGGACTTCGAGGAGTTCCAGACCGCGGCCGCCACCCAGATCCCGGTGCAGCGCGTCGGCCGCCCCGAGGACATCGCCAACGCCATCGCCTTCTTCACGGGTGATGCCGCGGGCTTTGTCTCCGGGCAGGTCATGTACGTGGCCGGCGGCCCGCTCAACTGATCCGGAAGGCGAGATCATGGCTGTGCAGGACAGTGGGAAGGCCGCGCTCATCACGGGCGCGAGCCGCGGCATCGGCTACGGCATCGCCGAGGCCCTGGTCGCCCGGGGCGACCGCGTCTGCATCACCGGACGCAACGAGGACGCCCTCAAGGAGGCCGTCGAGAAGCTCGGCTCCGACCGGGTCATCGGCGTCGCGGGCAAGGCCCACGACGAGGCCCACCAGGCCGTCGCCGTCGAGCGCATGATGGAGGCGTTCGGCCGGGTCGACTTCCTGATCAACAACGCCGGTACGAACCCGGTCTTCGGGCCGATCGCCGAACTCGACCTCAACGTGGCCCGCAAGGTCTACGAGACCAACGTCATCTCCGCGCTCGGCTTCGCCCAGCGGACCTGGAAGGCCTGGCAGAGCGAGAACGGCGGCGCGATCGTGAACATCGCCTCCGTCGCGGGAGTCTCCGCCTCGCCCTTCATCGGCGCGTACGGGATGAGCAAGGCCGCCATGGTCAACCTCAGCCTGCAGCTGGCGCACGAGTTCGCGCCGAAGGTGCGCGTGAACTCCATCGCGCCCGCGGTCGTCAAGACCAAGTTCGCCCAGGCGCTCTACGAGGGCCGCGAGGCGGAGGCCGCCGCCTCCTACCCGCTCGGCAGGCTCGGCGTGCCCGAGGACATCGGCGGCGCGGCCGCGTTCCTCACCTCCGCCCAGTCCGACTGGATCACGGGCCAGACACTCGTGGTCGATGGCGGCATCTTCCTCAATGCGGGCGTCGGCTGACGAAAGCCTCACAAACCTCGGGTACGCCGTGAAAAGTGACGTACACGCGCATCAAGTGCCCTGTCGGCGCCAGCAGTTGGCCCGGCGGGGCACTGCGATATTGTCTGCCGACCCCATGGCATGGCCGATCGAGGAGCGTGCGCGTGTTCAGTGAAGTTGCCCTTGCGATGCGTGTGAGGGGTCTGCGGCAGGTGGCGGCGCTCGCGTCCATGTCACTGCTCGCGGGTTGCGGAGTGCTGTCCTCCGAGGGGCCGGACGAGGAACAGCGGATCACCGTAGGCACCATGAGCGCGCCCACCACCCTGGACCCGGCCAAGGCCTGGGACAGCTCCTGGGAGCTGTACCGGAACGTCTTCCAGACGCTGCTCAGCTTCCCTTCGGGAGCCACCGAGCCGGAACCGGACGCCGCGGAGTCCTGTGAGTTCACGGACGCCTCCAGCACGGTCTTCGCCTGTGAGCTGCGCGAAGGGCTGAAGTTCTCCGACGGCGACGAACTGGACGCGGCGGCCGTCAAGTACTCCTTCGACCGCATGCGCACGATCGAGGCGAAGGGCGTGGTCAAGGGCGGCCCCATGGGGCTGCTCGGCTCGCTCAGGGAAGTCGAGGCCAAGGGGGAGCGGACTGTCGTCTTCCGGCTCAAGAAGGCGGACGCGACGTTCCCGTTCGTGCTGTCGACGCCCGCCATGTCGATCGTCGACCCCGGCGACTACCCGGCGGACAAGCTGCGCGAGGGCAACGAGATCACCGGCTCCGGGCCGTACGCCCTGGAGGCGTACACACCCGGCCAGAAGGCCGAACTGGTCAAGAACAGTCACTACAAGGGCGCGGCCGACGTCAAGAACGACGCCGTCACCATCCGCTACTTCAAGAAGTCGTCGGCGATGGTCGACGCCCTCAAGGAGAAGCAGATCGACGTGACCTTCCGAGGTCTCGCCTCCGAGGACATCGTCGCCATGCAGGGCAAGGGCCGGCGCGAGCAAGACATCGAACTCGTCGAGGGCGCGGGCACCGAGATCCGCTACCTGGTGTTCAACACCAAGGACCCCTGGGCACGGAAGCTGCCGGTCCGGCGGGCCTTCGCGCAGATCGTCGACCGCGCCGCCATCGCGCACAAGATCTACAAGGACACCGTCGAACCGCTCTACTCGATGGTGCCGAGAGGGCTCACCGGGCACGCCACCGGGTTCTTCGACGACTACGGAGACCCCAGCACGGCCAAGGCCAGGAAGATCCTCACCGACGCCGGCGTCAGCGCGCCCGTGCCGCTCACGCTCTGGTACACCACCGACCGTTACGGCTCGGCCACCGAGCTGGAGTTCGCCGAGCTCAAGCGGCAGCTGGAGGGCTCGGGCCTCTTCGAGATCACGCTCAAGAGCCGCCCGTGGACCCAGTTCCAGGAGGGCTACAGCAACGGCGAGTACCCGGTCTTCGGACGCGGCTGGTTCCCCGACTTCCCGGACGCCGACAACTTCATCGCGCCGTTCGTCGGCCCGAAGAACGTGCTCAACACGCCCTACGTGTCCAAGGAGATCACCGACCAGGTGCTGCCGCGCCAGCGCAGGGAGACCGACCGGAACGCGGTGGTCGACGATTTCGAGCGGGCCCAGGACATCCTCGTCGACGACGTCAGGCTGCTGCCTCTCTGGCAGGGCAAGCAGTACATCATGGCCAGTGAGGAGATCGCGGGTGGCGAACGCGCGCTCGACCCCTCGGCGATCATGATGATGTGGGAGCTGCAGCGCAAGACGAGCTGGTAGCGGGCGTCGATCGCGCCGGGCGGAGCGGGGGGCCGGGTCGATTGTCAGTGGCCGCCGGTAGGTTCTTCATGAGAAGTGACCGCACATCGGAGGTTGTTCACGTGACCGACATCGCCATGCTGCCCGCGTCCTGGCGCGGAGTCCTCGGCGAGGAGCTGCAGAAGCCCTACTTCAAGGAGCTCACCGAGTTCGTCGAGCGCGAGCGCGCGACGGGTCCTGTCTACCCTCCGCGCGAGGAGGTCTTCGCAGCCCTCGACGCGACGCCGTACGAGCGGGTGAAGGTCCTGGTCCTCGGCCAGGACCCCTACCACGGCGAGGGCCAGGGCCACGGGCTGTGCTTCTCCGTGCGCCCCGGCGTGAAGACCCCGCCCTCGCTGCGGAACATCTACAAGGAGATGAAGGAGGAGCTGGGCCACTCCGTGCCGGACAACGGCTATCTGATGCCGTGGGCCCAGCAGGGCGTCCTGCTTCTTAACGCGGTGCTCACGGTCCGCGCCGGCGAGGCCAACTCCCACAAGGGCAAGGGCTGGGAGAAGTTCACGGACGCGGTGATCCGCGCCGTGGCCGACCGCCCCGACCCCGCCGTCTTCGTGCTGTGGGGGAACTACGCCCAGAAGAAGCTCCCGCTCATCGACGAGGAGCGGCACATCGTCGTGAAGGGCGCGCACCCCTCGCCGCTGTCCGCGAAGCGGTTCTTCGGCTCACGCCCCTTCACGCAGATCAACGAAGCGGTGGCGGCGCAGGGGCACGAGCCGATCGACTGGCGGATTCCCGACCTCGGCTGAGACCGCTCAGCCGCCGACCGGGATCGTGTAGTCGAAGGTGTACGGAGTGGACTTGTCCCCGTGCCGCGCGGTGAACGTGCCGGTACCGGTGAGCCCGGCCAGCTCACCGGTGCCCGAGCCGGACAGCACGGTGAAGGCGCACTCGATGCCGTCGTCGACGAACGAACCGCGCTGCTCGATGATGAACGAACCCTTGTGGCCGTCGAGCGTGCCCTCGATGAACTCGTAGCCGACATAGCCGTCCGTCGTCCCGCTCGTATACGCGATGGTGTACTCGCACGAGGTGCCCGCCGCCTCGATGGCACCGGTGTAGTCGTTGGTGACGGCGGCGTGGGTGATGCGGCCGCCGCCGTCCGCGCCCGCGACGGGCTGCTCGTCCCAGGCGGCGAAGGTGAAGGTGCCGGCGGTGGTCGCGGTCATGGGGGTCCTCCTGGGAGCGTTGCGTCGCTGGTTCGTTTCCGCTTGCGAGGAGGACTCTGCCGGAGGTACCTGACATCTTCTGTCAGGTACCTCCGGCACGGCACACTTGGGCCCCATGCGCGCCGACCGGCTCCTCGCCCTCCTTCTGCTGCTCCAGAACCGCGGGCGCATGACCGCGCCCGAACTCGCCGGGGAGCTGGAGGTCTCGGTCAGGACCGTCTACCGGGACGCCGAGGCGCTCGCCGCCTCCGGGGTGCCCGTCTACGCGGAGCGGGGCCCGGCGGGCGGCTTCCGGCTCCTCGACGGCTACCGCACCCGGCTGACCGGCCTCACCGACGACGAGGCGGACTCCCTCGCCCTCGCCGGGATGCCCGGGGCCGCTGCCGACCTCGGCCTCGGCGCGGAACTGGCCACCGCCCAGCTGAAACTGACCGCCGCGCTGCCCACGGGCCTCGGGGAGCGGTCTCGGCGCGTCCAGGAGCGCTTCCACCTCGACGCCGCCGCGTGGTTCCGCACGGCCGACCCGGCGCCACGGCTCGCCGCGGTCGCCGAAGCCGTGTGGCGGCAGCGGGTGCTGCGGGCGGGCTACCGGCGCTGGGGCGGCGAGGTCCAGCGGGAGCTGCACCCCTTGGGGCTGGTCCTCAAGGCGGGCAACTGGTACCTGGCGGCGGCCGTCGACGGTGACGTACGTACGTATCGGGTGTCGCGGTTCCTGACGGTGACGATGGCGGAGGAGACCTTCACGCGCCCCGCGGACTTCGATCTGGTGGCGTACTGGGATGAGGCGTCGCGCGGCCTTGAGGCTCGGGTCCTGCACAGCACCGCGCGGCTGAGGGTCTCCCAGGTGGGGCTGCGGCTGCTGCCCGCCATGTTCGGGGCGGCGGGGGCGCGGGCGGTGGAGGGGGCGGGCGCGGCCGACGCGGACGGCTGGGCCGAGGTCGACCTCGAAGTGGAGGCGCTGCCGGTGGCCGTGGGCGACATTCTCCGGCTCGGCCTGGAGGCGGAGGTGCTCGGGCCGTCCGAGCTGCGCGCCGCGGTGGCCAGGAGCGTCACCGGGCTGGCCCAGCGGTACGCGTGAGCGCCGCCGCCTGCGAACGTGCCTGACCGCGATTGTCAGTGGTGGCGGCTAGCGTCGTGAGGGATGGGGGCGATGGCCGTACGACCATGGAGGACTCGGTGACGGAGCAGCAGGAGCAGACGGCGGAGGACGCGATGATGACGCGGATCGGGCAGGCGGTCATGCTCCATCACGGCGGAGACCGCGAGGAGGCGCAGGACCGCTTCCTCGGCCTGTGGGGGGAGATCGGCGAGGACGGCGACGCCCTGCACCGGTGCACGCTCGCGCACTACATGGCGGACACGCAGGAGGACCCCTCGGCCGAACTGGCGTGGGACCTGCGGGCGTTGTCGGCGGCGGACGAGCTCACGGACGAGCGGCTGAACGCGCACCACCAGTCGCTCGCGGTGCGCGGCTTCTACCCCTCCCTGCATCTGAACCTCGCCGCGGACTACGTGAAGCTGGACCGCCCCGAAGCGGCCCGCAGCCATCTGCGCCGGGCCCGCGGCGCGGTGGACGCCCTGGAGGACGACGGATACGGCAACGGCATCAAGGAGGCCATCGCGAGGCTGGAGCGGGAGGTGGGGGAGGGGAGCGAGGAGGAGTGAGGAGGGGTGAGGGGGGGGTGAGGGGGAGTGATGACGGGGCGGACGGGGCGGGGGTCTTTCAACGGCCGTACGTCTCCCGGCAGATGGTCGACTGAGGGCTTCCCGGCTCCCAGCCTCCATACGCCTCGCCGAGCGCGCACACGTCGACGGTGGGGAGCTGCGACGGCGGGGCGGGGCGGGTGGCCCCCGCGTCGGGCCGGGCCGCGGCGGGTCTGCGCACCGGCGGCGGCTTCGGCGGCTCGGAGCGGGGTGGAGGGACGGCGGGGCGGGCGTCGGCGGCAGGGCTCCGCGGCGCGGGGTGACGGGGCGGGTCCATGCGCTGCAGCGCCTCCCGCCCGGAGGGCTGCTCGACCCGCGGCCGGCTTCTCCCCTCGGTGCGGGGCGCGGTCGGCGACGCGGTGGCCGAGGCGGGGGCGGCGGGCCTGGCCGACCGCTCGACGCTCACGCAGCCGGAGGTGGCGGCCGTGATGGTGAGGGAGGCGAGGAGCGCGGTGGCGGCAGTGGTGGCGGCGGTGGCGGGCGGTCGATGCATCCCGCCAACCCTCCAGGGCCCGGCGGCTTTTGGGGCTGAGATGCGGGAGAGATTGCCCCGCACGGGTGACGGGGAGGGGGTGGGGCGACGGGAGGGGTGGGCGCGGCAGACGCTCAGGTGACCCCATGGCGTCATGGCCGCATGGCCGCATGGCCGCATGGCCGCATGGCCTCATAGCCGCATGGCGTCATGACGTCGTCACTCGGGAAGCATTCCGCGCAGCAGCTCCCTCGCGCTTGCCCGGAGGGCTTCCTCCGACGGTGCTGTGGCGTGGTAGGAGCCCGCCACGCAGGAGAACATCATGCCGTCGCACCAGGCCACCAGGGAGAGCGTGTGGCGTGCCGGGGTGGCGGAGCCCGCTGACCTCAGCAGGGCCTCAAGAGGCTCCCTGAACTGGGCGCCGGCCGCGTCGTAGTAGGCGCGCAGTTCCGGTCGGCGCGTGGCTTCGAGAGCCAACTCGTAGCGTGAGACGAGGAGTTGACGGTGATCACCGGTCAGGTAGCGGTGCAGGGCCAGGGCGAGCCCGGCGGCGAGGTGGTCGCGGCCGGCCGCCGGGTCCGGCAGTTCGGCGGGGTCGAGCACCTCCGCCTCCCGCTCCGCCTGTCGTCGCACCGCTGCCTCCAAGAGGGCGAGGCGCGTGCGCGCGTGGTTGGACGTCGAGCCCTGCGGCAGTCCCGCCGCCTCGTCGACGGCCCGGTGGGTGAGGCCGCGCATGCCGCGTTCGGCGAGCAGGGCCAGGGCGGTGTCGGCGATCAGTTCGGTGCGGGGCGACCCCGTGCTGCGTACGGACATGACGGAAACCTTACCCGGCCGCACTACGGCTGTAGTACGGTCTACTCACCGCGTCACTACAGCTGTAGTGACGGGAGGGCGACACGTACGCGGCCGCCATGTGCGGTACAGCAGCCGCCGTGTGCGGTAGAGCAGAGGAGGAGCCATGAAGCAGCAGCCCCAGGCAGTGGTCATCGGCGGTGGCATCGGCGGGCTCACCGCGGCCATCGGCCTGCACGAGTCCGGCTGGAGCGTCACCGTCCTGGAGCGCGCCGCCTCGCTTGAGCCCGTCGGCTCCGGCATCGGGCTCGCCCCCAACTCCCAGCGCGCCCTGGACGTCCTCGGCCTCGGCGACCGCGTCCGAGCCCTGTCCTCCTGGCAGGGCCAGATCGGCATGCGGGCCCGGAACGGCCGCTGGCTGGTGCGTACGAGCGCGGCCGAGGCCGACAGGACGTACGGCGGAACGCTCGTGATGCTGCACCGCGCGACCCTCGTCGACCTGCTGGTCTCCGCGCTGCCCGACGACGCCCTGCGCACCGGTGTGCGCGCCCGCCTCTCCGACCCCGGCGCCGTCGACCGCCGGGCTGTCGTCGCCACCGACGACGGGGACATCGAGGCGGACCTCGTCGTCGGCGCCGACGGCATCAACTCCGCCGTGCGGGCGGCCCTCTTCCCGGCCCACCCCGGACCCGTGTACGCCGGTTTCACCGCATGGCGGTTCGTCATCCCCGCACCTGAGACGCCCTTCGCGCCGCACGAGACGTGGGGCCGCGGCGGCGTATGGGGCACGCAGCCGCTCAAGGACGGCCGGGTGTACGCGTACGGCACGGCCCGGCTGCCCGAAGGCGGCAAGGCACCCGACGGCGAGAAGGCGGAGCTGCGGCGGCGTTTCGCCGACTGGCACGACCCGATCCCCGAGTTGATCGACGCCGTCAGGAACGAGGACATCCTGCGCAACGACGTCCGCTACCTTCCGGCACCGCTCGCCGCCTTCCACCGGGGCCGCGTCGCCCTCGTCGGGGACGCCGCGCACGCCATGACGCCGAGCCTCGGACAGGGCGGCAACCAGGCCATCGAGGACGGCGTCGTGCTGGCCCACCACGCGGCGCCCGGCGGCGACCTCGGGGCGGGCCTCGCCGCCTACAGCGCGGCGCGGGTCCCCCGTACCACGGAGATCGTCCGGCGGGCCGCGCGTGCCTCCCGCGTCACGCACCTGACCAGCGCCCCGCTCGTCGCCGTACGCGACGCCCTGATCTCCACGGCGTCGCGGCTCGGCCCGAACCTCATCCTGCGCAACTTCGCCTCCATCGCCGACTGGCGACCGCCGCAGGCCCCGTATGCTGCGGGAACGGCGACCGAAGCGTCCGCGCGCACCGCACGGGCGCCGAGGCGCGAGCCAGCACGGCGGTAGCAGTAGCGGTAGCAGTAAACGGTAGCGGTACTAGGGAGACAGTGGTGAAGGTCGGCTGCATCGGACTCGGTGACATCGCACAGAAGGCGTATCTGCCTGTCCTCACCACCCAGCCCGGCGTCGAACTGCATCTGCAGACGCGCACGCCCGCGACGCTCGCCCGGGTCGCGGGCGTCCACCACATCCCGGACGCCCACTGCCACACCGACCTGGACGCGCTGCTCGCCCAGGGCCTCGACGCGGCCTTCGTGCACGCGCCGACCGCCGTGCACCCGGAGATCGTCACCCGGCTCGTCGAGGCGGGCGTGCCGACGTACGTCGACAAGCCGATCGCGTACGAACTCGCCGACTCGGAGCGCCTGGTGGACCTCGCCGAGGAGCGCGGCGTCAGTCTCGCCGTCGGCTTCAACCGCCGCTACGCGCCTGGTTACGCCCAGTGCGTCGAACACCCGCGCGAGCTGATCCTGATGCAGAAGAACCGCGTCGGGCTGCCCGAGGACCCGCGCACGCTCGTGCTGGACGACTTCATCCATGTCGTGGACACGTTGCGTTTCCTGGCGCCGGGGCCGATCGACCACGTCGGCGTACGCGCGCGGGTCGTCGACGGACTCATGGAGCATGTCGTGCTGCAGCTGGCCGGTGACGGCTTCACCGCGCTCGGCGTCATGAACCGGCTGAGCGGGTCCACCGAGGAGATCCTTGAAGTCTCCGGGCAGGACACCAAGCGGCAGGTGCTCAACCTCGCCGACGTCATCGACCACAAGGGCCAGCCGAGTGTGCGGCGGCGCGGCGACTGGGTGTCGGTGGCCCGGCAGCGCGGCATCGAACAGGTCGTCGTCGCCTTCCTCGACGCCGTGCGCGCGGGCAAGGTGCTCAGCGCCCGGGATGCGCTGGCGACCCATGAGCTGTGCGAGCGCGTGGTGCTCGCGGCTCAGGGACGGGGCGCCTGAGGCCTCCGAGGCGTCGGAGGTGCCTGAGGTGCCTGCGGCGGCCGAGGTGCCTGAGGTGCCTGAGGTGCCTGAGGTGCCTGCGGCGGCCGAGGTGCCTGAGGTGCCTGCGGCGGCCGAGGTGCCTGCGGCGTCCGGGGTGCCCACGGTGCCTGCGGTGCCAGGTGCCTCAGGTGCCCAAGGTGCGTGCGGTGTTGTCCGGGGTGCCTGCGGTGTCCGAGGCCCCTGCGGTGCCTGAGGCGCTTGGTGGTCCGCGCGCCCTCGGCCGCGCAGAGTGCCGCGAGCACCACGAGCGCGCCGTGCACGGGCCAGTCACCCCACCTGACGTACGCCGTCACTCCCTCCCCCAGCGGAACGTCGTACACCGCGGCGGCGCTCGCCGAGGTGCCGAGCGGGGTGCCGACGCGTGAGCCGTCCGGGGCGTAGACCGCGGAGACGCCGGTGAGGGTGGCGTGCACCATCGGGCGGCCCGTCTCCGCGGCGCGCACCGCCGCGAGCGAGGCGTGCTGCTCGGGGGCCCAGCTGGCCTGGAACGACGACGTGGCGGACTGGGCGATCAGCAACTCGGCTCCGTCCCGGGTGAGTTGACGGCTCATGTCGGGGAACGCCGACTCGAAGCAGACCAGGGGCCCGACCCGCAGGCCGTGCCCGGCGTCCATCACCACTTGGCGGTCGCCGCGCCTGCGGTCCTCGCCGGCGGCCTTGCCGACGGAGGTGGCCCAGCCGAGCAGGGAACGCGCCGGTATGTACTCCCCGAAGGGCACGAGCCGCATCTTGTCGTAGCGGTCGCCGGTCGGCCCGTCCGGGCCCACGAGTACGGAACTCTTGAAGATGCCGGGCCGGTCGGAGCGGCGCGCGTCCACGTTCACCAGGATGTCCGCGCCGACCTCGCGGGAGAGCGCGGCGACGCGGCGGGCCATGTCGGGCCGGTCGGCCAGGTCGAAGCCGACGCTGCTCTCACCCCACACGACCAGGTCCAGGTCCGGCTCCCGCCCCGCGAGTGAGCGGGTCAGCTCCTCCTCGCGGGCGAACCGCTTCTCGGGTCCCGCGATGCCGTTGATGACTCCTGGCTGCACGACGGCCACGCGGACTCGCCCGGCGGCGTCGGGCCGGGGTGCCCAGACCCACGCTGCGACAGCGACGACGGCGACGATGGCGACGACTGCGAGAGCGAGGAGGCCGGTCAGGGCGGCGGGGCCGCGGGGGGTGGTGGGGTTGGGCGGTGTCGCGTTGGGTTCTGCGGGATTTGGTGCTGCCGCCCCGGGCCGTGCGGCTTTGAGCGGCGCCGCCCCGGGCCGCGCGGCCTTGAGCGGCGCCGCCCCGGTAGCGCCGGGCGCCTCCCGCCTTTCCGGCCCAGATGCCTCCCAGCCCCTGTCGGACCCGAACGCCTCGCCGCTCCGGGAGGCAAGGCCCGCCCTCGCCCTGCGCATCGTCCATGTGGCGGGCGCCCGGCCCTGGGTCCACGCCACGACGAGCAGGGCGAGACCCGTGTTGACGGTCACCAGCAGCGCGCTGACCAGCCATACCCCGCCCACCGAGGCGAGCCGCAGGGCCGGGGGCAGTTGCCATTGGCTGGAGCCGAGCAGGCCCCATGGGCCGCCCAAGCCCTCCCACGACCTGACCAGTTCGACCATCAGCCAGCCCGAGGGCAGGACCAGCAGCGCGGCCGCGGCGCGCCCGAGTGCCGGCACGCCGCCGAGGAGCCGCCGCACAAGCCAGCCCCACGGTGCCCACAACAGGCCGAGCAGCGCGGCGATGACGACGGTGAAGACGTGCAGGCTGGGCAGCAGCCAGTGATGTACGGCGACCATGAAGCCGAGGCCGCCGAGCCAGCCGTCGGCCATGGCCCGCCGCCCGGTCGGGGCCGTACGGGCCAGAAGTATCCACGGCACCAGTGCGACGTACGCGAACCACCACAGCGACGGCGCGGGGAACGCGAGGGCGGGCAGCGCTCCGGCCAGGACGGCGAGGGCGCCTCGCCACCGGCGTGAGGTGAGCAGCCGCTCGGCGCGCGGCCCGAGCCGCCCCCACCGGCCGTCGCCGAACAGATCCATGCAGCGCCTCCCTCGGTCCCCGACGCCCGATCGTGTACCCAGTGTGCGCGCCCCCGACGATCTAGAACAGTGGGCGTTTGTTCGGGTCGGACCGGCTGAGCCGAGCGACGGCGAGGGACAAGGAACGACAGGAAGCGGCAGGAAGCGGCAGTGGAGCGGCAGGAAGCGGCAAGGACTCATGGGGCGGGGCCTTGGTGGCGTCAGCCGCCGGCAGGCATGGCGCGCGGCTGCTCGCTGACGCGGCGCCACTTCTCCCGCACGGTCACCTCGCGCAACCGCCAGCCGCCGTGCGTACGCAGCAGCGCGAAGGCGTAGCGCCCGCCGCAGACGAAGTCGGGCGCCGTGGAGGTCGCGGCGCCGCCGACGGGGTCCGCGAACCGCATGGGGTTCACGTAGTCGGCCCGTACGCGCGCGGTGTCTCCGATGTCCTGGTCCAGCGTGCCGAACTCCAGCCTGCGGTTGACGATCAGATGCTGGCGCATCGGGAACATCCGCATCGTCTCGGCCAGCCACGCGGCCACCTCGGCGAACCCTCCCTCGATGCCGCCCGCCGAGCGGTAGTCGGCGCGCCCTTCTGGGGCGAACAGCTGCTGGTAGGCGTCCCAGTCACCGTCGTCGACGGTGACCGCGTACTCGGTGATGAGGGCATCGATGGCCAGCCGGTCGATCACGGCGGCCAGTTCCACGCGCTGCGTCATCGGCTCAGTGTTGGGTACGACGGGGGCCGAGCCAAGGGGCGTGCAGCGATGAAGTCTGCGCGGGGGAGGGCGCGGCCGCGTCAAGAACGCGGGTGACCATTGAGGACGACGGCGCCGACGGTCCAGGTCTCGTCGGCCGGGGGGACGGGCACGTGCACGTGCACGTCCGGGCCGACGCCGTACGACGGCACCTCAGGCGGCCCTCACGATCTCTGCGCGGACCGCGGCCGCCCACTCCGTCACCAGTTGCTCGTACTCTCTGCGCTGTTCGGCGGTGAGGCGGCCGCCCGTGCGCAGCCACAGGCCGCGGATCCGCTCGTTCAGTTCGACGGAAGACCGCACGGAACCATGGGGTGGTGGGGTTAAGGGCATGACGTCAAGCCTAGGGGATGGCCACGACAATCGGAACTGTCAGCTACCACACACCTCCGTGGGGTGATCGATCCTCGCCGTCTCCCCTCAGGTCGCCGCCCTCATACCGGTATGGAACGGTAGAAAGCGACTCGGCATCACGTGCCGGGAGTTCCTACCGATGACCGATGAAAGGTGGCGGCATGTCCTCGAAGCGACGCCGCAAGAAGAAGGCCCGCCGCAATCACGCGGCCAACCACGGCCGACGCCCTCAGTCCTGATCAGATTGGGGCCGACGCCCGCGCCACCACAGGAGACCCGCTCAGCCAGTCGTGATGCATGGATGCATGGATGCCGCGAGAGTGATTTGTCTCAGCACATGCGCATCCCAAGGGGGATCATGCACACAGGCACTGCCATCGCCGCACTCATCACCAGTGCGGGCCTTCTCGCGCTCACCAGCTGCGGCCCCGACAGCGACACGAGCGGCGGCGCCGCCAAGGGCAAGCCCGCCGCCGCTCAGGACGCCGCCGGTAAGGCCGAGACGGCCGCACTTCCCGACATGACCGGCAAGGGCCTCCAGTCCGCACAGGACCAGGCGCAGGAAGCGGGCTTCTACGGCCTCAGCTCACACGACGCGCTCGGCCGCGACCGGACGCAGGCCTTCGACCGGAACTGGAAAGTCTGCTCGCAGACCCCGAAGGCCGGCGAACACCCGACCGGCACGAAGGTCGACTTCGCCACGGTCAAGCTCGAGGAGGCCTGCCCGGCCCAGGGTGCCGGCGGCGACGAGCCGGAGGCCGCGGGGGCGAAGATGCCGGACTTCAAGGGCAAGGCCGTCAAGGTTGCGCGTGGCGCGCTCGACACCGGGGCGGGCATTACCGTCAACGACGCCTCCGGGCAGGACCGCTTCATCCTCATGGAATCGAACTGGCAGGTGTGCTCGCAGGAGCCTGCTGCGGGCGCGAAGCTCGACGGGCAGCCGGTGACGTTCTCCGCGGTGAAGTTCGACGAGTCCTGCTGACCAACCGCGTGACCGGCCCGGCCCCTCCCGTGAGTGTCTAACCCGCCGATTCCCCCGCATGCGGACTCAGTACGCCCATGCTCACCAGCACAATCAACACCAGTCCGAGCAGGACCCGGTAGTAGACGAACGGCATGAAGCTCTTGGTCGTGATGAACCGCATGAACCACGCGATGACCGCATACCCGACCACGAACGCGACGATCGTCGCGAAGATCGTGGGGCCCCAGGAGACATGGCCGCCCTCGCCCGCGTCCTTCAGTTCGAAGACGCCGGAGGCGAGGACGGCGGGGATGGCCAGAAGGAAGGAGTAGCGGGCCGCGGCCTCGCGGGTGTAGCCCATGAGGAGGCCGCCGCTGATCGTGGCGCCGGAGCGGGAGACGCCCGGGATCAGGGCCATCGCCTGGCAGATGCCGAAGATCAGGCCGTCCTTGACGCCGAGTTCCTTGAGGCCCTTGCGGTGGCGTACGGCGCGGTGCTTGCCGCCCGTCTCGTCGCGGGCCGCGAGGCGGTCGGCGATGCCGAGGACGATGCCCATGACGATCAGCGTGGTGGCGATCAGGCGCAGGTCGCGGAAGGGGCCCTCGATCTGGTCCTTGAAGGTGACCCCGAGGACGCCGATCGGTATGGAGCCGACGATGACCAGCCAGCCCATCTGAGCGTCGTGGTCCGACCGCGGCACCTTCCCGAAGAGCGAGCCGAACCACGCCGACAGGATCCGCGCGATGTCCTTGCGGAAGTAGATCAGCACGGCGGCCTCGGTGCCGATCTGTGTGATCGCCGTGAACGCGGCGCCGGGATCGTGCCAGCCCGCGAACGCCGCCGTCAGCCGCAGATGCGCGCTGGAGGAGATCGGGAGGAACTCGGTCAGTCCCTGGACGAGCCCGAGGATGAAGGATTCAAGCCAAGACATGAAAACTGCGCCGTCCAAGTACTGATCATCAGGCCGCGGGTGGGTGTGGGTGCGGTGATAGCGGTCAACGAGAGGCGGGGCTGCGGCGGTACGCCGGGGCGCGAGGGGTGATCACGCCCCTCGTCGGGGGCAGCGTAACCGCATTGGGTGAACGGACCGCCCTGAGGGCCGCTTGGGAGCCGCTTGGGGGCAGCTGCTCGGGGTCCCCGCCTGAGGGCTGCTCGGGGTCCGCCTGAGGGCGGGCTTGGGGCCCGCCTGGGGGCTTGCTCGGGGTCCGCCTGGGGCTGCTCGGGGTCCGCCGCGCGGGCCCCTGAGGGCTGCCTGACATCTCCCCGCGCCGCCCGCGACCGCGCGTCGTTCAGGCCGCCGTCGGCCCCGCCGTCGACCACCCCGGCGTCTGCGGGTGCGCGGTCAGGTCTTCGTGGCGGACGGCGTCGCCGCAGGCGGAACACGTCACGACAGGGACCAGTTCGTGGCCGCAGGAGTGCTCCAGGACCATCGGGCGGCCGTCTTCGCCGCGCAGGTGGCGGTCGCCCCACGCCATCAGGGTCATCAGGACCGGCTCCAGTTCCAGGCCCGCCTGCGTGGGCCGGTACCGGAAGCGCTGCGGGCGCTCGCTGTAGGCGACCTTCTCCAGGATGCCCGCCTCCACAAGTCGGCGAAGGCGCGTCGCGAGGATGTCGCGGGGTGCCCCGATGTTGCGTACGAGCTGGTCGAAGCGCTCGTTGCCGAGGCACACCTCGCGCAGCACGAGCAGGGAGTACTTCTCGCCGACAAGGGCGAGGGCGTCGGCGATGGAGCAGGGGCGCGAATCCTTCATGGGGGGCAGTCTAGGGGGCGGCGAGGAGAGGGTTTGATTTTCCAACTCACGGAGTTATGGTGAGTCCAGATTTCCTACTCACTGGTAGCTCCATCGGTAGCCGAAAGAGGCCCGCACCATGCGTGACGCCGTCATCGTCGAAGCCGTACGCACCCCCGTCGGCAAGGGCAAGCCCAACGGCGCCCTCGCCGGCGTCCACCCCGTCGAACTCCTCGCCCACACCCTGCGCACCCTCGTCGAGCGCAGCGGAATCGACCCCGCCACGGTCGACGACGTGATCGGCGGCACCGTCGACCAGGTCGCCGAGCAGGCCATGAACACCACCCGCTACGCCGTCCTGTCCGCGGGCTTCCCCGAGTCCGTGCCCGCGACCACCGTCGACCGGCAGTGCGGCTCCTCCCAGCAGGCCGTGCACTTCGCGGCGCAGGGCGTCATGTCCGGGGCGTACGACATGGTCGTGGCCTGCGGCGTGGAGTCGATGAGCCGCGTACCGATGTGGTCGAACGTGCCCGCCGGGGCCGACCCGTTCGGGCCCGGCATCGCCGAGCGCTACCCGGAGGGCCTGGTCCCGCAGGGCATCAGCGCCGAGCTGATCGCCGCCAAGTGGTCCATCGGGCGCGAGCGCATGGACACCTTCGCCACGACCTCGCACCAGCGGGCCGCGCGCGCCTGGGACGCGGGCCTCTTCGACGCCGAGACCGCGCCGATCGCGGGCCTGACGCGCGACGAGTCGGTGCGCCCCGCCACCACGCCCGAGGTCCTCGCGGGTCTCAAGCCCGCCTACTACGACCCGGGCTTCGGTGAGCGCTTCCCGCAGATCGACTGGTCCGTGACGGCGGGCAACTCCAGCCCCATCAACGACGGCGCGTCCGCCGTCCTCATCACCACCAGCGAGCACGCCGCCCGGCTCGGTCTGCGCCCGCTCGCCCGGCTGCACAGCTTCGCCGTCACCGGCTCCGACCCGCTCCTCATGCTCACCGGCGTCCTGCCCGCCACCGAGAAGGTGCTGCGCAAGGCGTCGCTGACGCTCGACGACATCGACCTGTTCGAGGTCAACGAGGCTTTCGCCGGCGTCGTCCTGGCCTGGCTTCAGGAGACCGGCGCCGACCACGAGAAGGTCAACGTGCACGGCGGCGCCATCGCGCTCGGACACCCGCTCGGCGCCAGCGGCACCCGCCTGATGACCACGCTCGTCCACGCGATGCGCGCCCGCGGCGCCCGGTACGCCCTGCAGACGATGTGCGAGGCGGGCGGACTCGCCAACGCGACGATCCTCGAAGCGCTCTGAGAGGGCGGGAAGCCCGGCGGCTCAGCGCTCAGCGGCCGCGGAAGTGATGGCGCTTGAACCAGGCGACCGCCGCCCCGGCCAGACCCGTCACCGCGATGAAGCCCATCGCGATCAGGAAGGCGGGCGACGTCGGCGTCGAGGCGCGGGCGCCCGCGACGACGTACGCCGCCGTGTTCGGGATCGACCCGAGGCCCGTGGCGAGCAGGAACGGCAGCCAGCCCATGCGGGAGACCGCCGCGCAGTAGTTGGCCGCGGCGAACGGCACACCGGGGAAGAGCCGCACGGCCAGCATCGACCGGAAGCCGTGCCGGCTGAGCTGGCCGTCCGCGGCCTTCAGCCAGCGGCCCCGCAGCAGCGGCCGCAGCGCGTCCTGGCCCAGCATCCGGCCGAGCCCGAACGCGATCCCGGCGCCGAACACCGTGCCGGCGATCGCCCCGACGAGACCCGCCTGCGAGCCGAAGAGCGCGCCCGCCGCCAGATTGAGCAGCGGCCGCGGCACGAACGCGGCGGTGCAGACCCCGTACGCCACCGCGAACAGGGCCACCGCCGTGGCGCCGCCCAACTGCGCGGGCCACCCGTCCGAGAGGAGCCGCTGCGGCTCGAACAGCAGCACGCACGTGCCCGCGGCGGCGAGCAGGGCCACGAGCAGCGACAGCCGCGACCACGGCGAGAGCAGCGCCCTGGTGCAGCGCACGGCGAAGCCCTGGGGCCGGGGTCGGGCGGTTGCGGTCTCGAACATCCGGGAAGACTAACCGGCTGATGTGTCTGATCGCCGTATGGTGCGTCTCATGAGCGTCACAGTCCCGAGAAGTGACCTGGCGGACACCGTGCTCGCCCGGCTCGTCCCGAGCTACTCGGCGGCGGCAGACCCGCGGCGCGCCGCTCAGACGCGCGCGTACATGAAGGACATCGCCCCCTTCCTCGGACTGACCTCTCCGGTGCGCCGCGAGCTGTCCCGCGCCGTCGTCGCAGGGACGCCGCGCCCGGACGAGGCGGACTGCGCGGCGGTCGCGCTGCGCTGCTGGGAGCTGCCCGAGCGCGAGTACGCCTACTTCGCCGTGGACTACCTGCGCCGCCACGTGCAGCGCTGCTCGTCCGGCTTCCTGCCGGTCGCACGCCACCTCGTGACGGCGCGTCCTTGGTGGGACACCGTCGACCTGCTCGCCGCGCACGTCGTCGGCGGCCTGGTCGCCGCCGACCCACGCCTGCGCACCGTCATGGACGAGTGGATCGAGGACGAGAACCTGTGGGTGGCCCGCACGGCCCTCCTGCACCAGCTGCGCTTCAAGTCGGCGACGGACGCCGAGCGCCTCTTCGCCTACTGCGTACGACAGTCCGGGCACCCCGACTTCTTCGTCCGCAAGGCGATCGGCTGGTGCCTTCGCGAGTACGCCAAGACCGACCCGGAGGCGGTACGCGCCTTCGTCGGACGCGAGCGGGACCGGCTCGCGCCGCTGTCGGTGCGCGAAGCGCTGAAGAACCTCCGAGCGCACTGAAAATCATTCGACGTGGGCGTCCCCTTCGGTGAGGATCAGACCCATGTTCCGGTACGCCTTCCTCGCAGCCACGCCCGCAGTCGCGGGCGCTGCGAAGGCTGCCGTCCTCGCATCCGACGCCTTTGACGGCGCCCGAAGCTGACCCTCCCCGGAGACTCCGGCGGACCCCGCAAGGGGAGGGTCGGTTCGGCCCCCGGGGTCCCCGTCCCGACCGCGCGCACACCGCCGGTCAGGGGCAGCAGCTTCGAGTTCCGGAGAAGGAACCACCATGCCCAAGACGGCTTACGTCCGCACGAAACCGCACCTGAACATCGGCACCATGGGCCACGTCGACCACGGCAAGACGACCCTGACCGCCGCCATCACCAAGGTCCTCAGCGAGCGCGGCACCGGCACGTTCGTGCCGTTCGACCGCATCGACCGGGCGCCGGAGGAGGCGCAGCGCGGCATCACCATCAACATCGCGCACGTCGAGTACGAGACGGACACCCGGCACTACGCGCACGTGGACATGCCGGGCCACGCCGACTACGTCAAGAACATGGTCACCGGCGCCGCCCAGCTCGACGGGGCGATCCTCGTCGTCTCGGCGCTCGACGGGGTCATGCCGCAGACCGCCGAGCACGTGCTGCTCGCCCGCCAGGTCGGTGTCGACCACATCGTCGTCGCCCTCAACAAGGCGGACGCGGGTGACGAGGAGCTCACCGACCTCGTCGAGCTGGAGGTCCGCGACCTGCTCTCCGCGCACGGATACGGAGGCGACTCCGTGCCCGTCGTACGGGTGTCCGGACTCAGGGCGCTGGAGGGCGACCCGCGGTGGACCGCCGCGGTCGAGGCGCTGCTGGACGCCGTGGACACGTACGTGCCGATGCCCGAGCGCTATCTCGACGCGCCGTTCCTGCTGCCCGTCGAGAACGTGCTCACCATCACCGGGCGCGGCACCGTCGTCACCGGCGCCGTCGAGCGCGGCACCGTCCGTCTCGGTGACCGCGTGGAGGTCCTCGGCGCGGACACGGAGACGGTGGTCACCGGCCTGGAGACCTTCGGCAAGCCCATGACGGAGGCGCAGGCGGGCGACAACGTGGCGCTGTTGCTGCGCGGCCTGCCACGCGACGCGGTGCGCCGGGGCCATGTGGTCGCGGCGCCCGGCAGCGTCGGTCCGCGGCGGCGCTTCACCGCGCAGGTGTACGTCCTGTCGGCGCGGGAGGGCGGCCGTACGACGCCGATCGCCACGGGGTACCGGCCGCAGTTCTACATCCGCACGGCGGACGTGGTCGGCGACGTCGACCTCGGCGAGGCGGCCGTGGCCCGCCCCGGCGACACGGTCACGATGACCGTCGAACTGGGCCGCGACGTGCCGCTGGAGACCGGCCTCGGCTTCGCGATCCGCGAGGGTGGCCGCACCGTCGGAGCGGGCACCGTGACGGAGGTCGGCTGACGGGCCGCGTCCCGTCGCGACTGTCGGGGCGAGCCCGCTGTGGGCTCGCCCCGACGTGTGACCCCGACGTGTGAGCCGGAAGTCCAGTGCTGCTGTCAGGCGCGTTCTTGGAAGGCGTGCCACAGGGCGCCTTCGCCGCCCCGGTAGAAGACGAAGATCCGGCCGTCGCGGCTGAGCGCGGGTACGGGGTTGTTGTTCACCCCCGAGGTGATGTCCGCGAACGGTACGTACTCCAGACTGCCGCGTTCCTTCTGGGCGGCGGTCAGCAGCTGATCGCCGCTGCCGCGGACGAAGACGTGCTGGCGGCCGTCGGCGGCCAGGATGGAGCGGGGGATTCCGGTGAGGTTGCCCTTGAGGCTGTAGGTCGTTTTGGAGAAGCTGCTGTAGCCGGTGACGTGGCCGAACCACCACGACTCGTTGTTCGAGCCCCAGTAGTGCACATCCAGGTGCCCGTTGCAGTCGGGCAGGACGTGCAGCCCGCCCTTCACGCCGGTGGTGATCTTGGCGTAGCCCTCCCACTCGGTGGCGTCGGCGGCTTTCTGGGTGTTGGTGAACGCCTCGTCGCCCTGGCCGATGTGCACGACGGAGACCCGGCCGTCCGCGGCGAGCCCGGCTGCGAGACGCTCGCCCTTGGCCGTGCCGCCGAGGTTGACCGGAGTGTTCCAGTCCGCGGAGTCCAGGGCCTTCTGCCGGGTCTCCCAGATCGCGCGTTCGCCGCCGATGTAGAAGATCGAGATCCGCCCGTTGGCGTTGAGCACCGGCGTCGGGTTGCTGTTCACTCCGCCGGTGATCGCGGTCGGGGTGCCGAAGCCCCCGTTGATCTCGTTCTGCCGGACGCGCATGAGCTGGTTGTCCCGGCTGCGCCAGAACACGTGGATCAGCCCGTCCCGGCCGCGCAGCGCGGCGGGCGTGCCGACGATCCGGGCGTTGGGCACCAGTTCCTTGTCCTTGGTCCAGTTCAGGTCGTGGTTCTGCCAACTCGCGTACAGGGTGTTGCCGCCGCCCTGATAGATCACCAGAAGCCGGCCGTCGGCGTTGGGCGCCACCGCCACGTCTTCGGTGAACGAGCCACCGAGGTTGATCGGGGTCCCCCAGCGCATTCCCGTGGTCGTCGGAGGTGCCATTGTGTGCCCCCTCTGTTGGAGGGTGCCCACAGTGACACGCTGCGGCTGACGGTCCACATGCCGAAGCGCGCCGATCGGGGGTTGGCCAGAACCTCGTCACCGGCCGTGGGGGCACCTGCGCCCCAGCGCCCAGGTCGTCCGACGCCTGTGACGATTCTTGCCCACATCCGCGCCTACGATGATCACTTCTGAGCCCTGGTCCGCCACATCCCGCCAGCTCCACGTGGTTCATCCGCCACCGGGCCGTCCAAAACCCGGCGGCTCTGGCGCCGGGCGGCCCTCCGGGTGCCTTCCCCGAGTAGTTCAACGGCTGTTGCCCCCCGCCGACTTACCCGGAGAGCGTCGAACCTCCGGGACGGGCGGGCACAATGGGCGCGTGGACGAGCGTGAGTTCGAGGGCGGTGGCGAGGGCGTGGGCGGGGGCGTGGGCGGGGCGGAATCTGCGGCCCCGGTCGCGGCCGCGGCCGGTGGTGCGGGTGGCGGTGCTGAGGCGCGGAGCGGGGATGAGGAGGGGGTGGCGCGGGTCGATCCCCGGGGCGCGGAGGTGGCAAGGGCTGCGGCTGGCGGTGGGAGTGGTGCGGAGGGCGAGGCCGTGCCGGTGGTTCGGGAGGTTGAGCACGGTACCGCCAAGTTGATGCCTGACATCGACCGGCCGCGTGCCTGGCTGCTCACCGTCGACGGGGCGCCCCAGTCGTACGTGGACCTGGACGCGCCCACTCACCTGGAGTTCGAGTACGCGCGGCGGCTCGCCCACGTCCTGGACACCGCGGCCGAGCCGGACCGTCCGCTCGACGTCGTCCACCTCGGCGGGGGCGCCCTCACGCTGCCCCGCTATGTCGCCGCCACCCGCCCCGGCTCCCGGCAGGACGTCGTCGAGGCCGACCGCGGGCTGCTCCGACTGGTAGCCGAGCGGCTGCCGTTGGCCGAAGGGTCAGGGGTCACCGTGCACGGCGCGGACGCGAGGCAGTGGCTCGACGAGGCGCCCGACGACAGCGCCGATCTCCTCGTCGCCGATGTCTTCGGCGGCTCCCGGGTGCCGGCGCACCTCACCACGGTCGCCTACGCGAGGACCGCCGACCGCGTGCTGCGCCCCGGCGGCCACTACACGGCGAACCTCGCCGACGGTGCGCCCTTCGCCTTCCTCCGCTCCCAACTCGCCACGTTCGCCGAGGTCTTCGAGGAGCTCGCGCTGATCGCCGAGCCGTCCGTACTGCGCGGCCGCCGCTTCGGGAACGCGGTACTCATCGCCTCGCACGCCCCCATCGACATCGCGGCACTCGCCCGACGCGCGGCGTCCGACGCCTTTCCCGCCCGCGTCGAACACGGCGAGCCGCTGCGGCGCCTCATCGGAGACGCGCAGGCGGTACGCGACGAGGACGCGGTGCCTTCGCCCGAGCCGCCGGATGGGGCCTTCAGTATCGGGTGAGTCGGGGGTGTCGGCTGGGCGGGGTCTGGGGTGGCCGAGTGTGGCGAGTTGCCGCGGTGTTTCGTCGGGGACGCGAAGGCAGGCGGTACGTGACTTGGACGCGGTGCCTTCGCCCGAGCCGCCGGATGGGGCTTTCAGCGTCGGCTGAAACTCGGGGTGCCGGCTGGGCGGGGCGTGGCGCCCTACCCGAGTCGCCCGGCGGGGGTTTCCGCGTCGGCTGAGGCCACTGGGTCGGCCAGGCGGGGCGCGGGTACGGCCGTCGCTTCCTTCGTACGCCGTGTCAGGTTGCGTACGTCCGGGACGAATAGGACGGCCGCCGTCACGAGCACCACGAGCACCGCGCACCCCCACAGCGACGGGGCGCGCCCGAACGCGGACTCCGCGGGGCCGGCGAGGGCCGTCGCCAGCGGCACCATCGCGATCGAGCCGAACCAGTCGTACGCGGCGACGCGCGACAGCTTCTCCTCCGGGATCTCCTGGTGCATCGCGGTCATCCAGGAGACGCCGAACACCTCGACCGCCACCCCGCTGACGAACATCACCGCGGCGAGCCCGGCCACCGGCAGCGGCACGGCGAGCGCCGCCGACGGGGCGGCCAGCGGGAAGACGCACAGGGTGCCCGCGAGCAGCAGTCGCCGCGGTTTCCACCGCGTCATCAGGAACGCGCCCCCGACCGTGCCCGCGCCGAACGCGCCGAGCGCCAGGCCCCACGGCCCCGCGCCGCCCAGCTCGTCGCGGGCGACCAGCGGCCCGAACACCGACTCGGCGGCCCCGACCACCGCCACCACGACCGAGAACTGCGCCACGATCGACCAGAGCCAGGTGCGCCCTGTGAACTCCCGCCAGCCGTCCCGCAGGTCGGAGAGCAGTCCGCCACCGGGCGCGCGCTCGGGGATGTGGCTGACGTCGAGGAAAGAACGCAGCGCCCCGGCGACCGCGAACGCCGCCGCGTCCACGGCGAGCACCCAGCCGGGGCCGATCGCCGCGACCATCAGGCCGCCGAGCGCGGCGCCGCCGAGGCCCGCGCCCTGCATCGCCATCCGGTACATCGCGAACGCCCGGCTGACCTGTTCGCCGCTGACCGACGACATCAGCATGCCCTCGGCCGCGGGGCCGAAGAAGGCCTGGCCGACGCCGCCGAGACCGGTGAGCAGCATCATCTGCCACAGCTGCGGCTCGCCCGCGATGACGAGCACGGCGAAGGCGGCCTGCGACACGCAGTTGAGGGCGTTGGCGGCGACCATCACATGGTGCCGCGGCAGCCGGTCGGCGACCGCCCCGCCTATGAGCAGGAACAGCACGAGCGGCAGTGTCCGCGCGGCCGCCACGAGCCCGACGTCCCCGCCGTCACCCCCGGCGTCGAGAACCGCGAACGCCGCCGCGATCAACGCCCCGTGACTTCCGAGGTTCGTCACGATCGCGGCGGCGGTCAGCAGCGTGTAGTTGCGCCCCGCCCAGGAGGGGCGGCGGCGCGGGGGCGGGGCGGGAGTCGTCACCCAGGGACTATCCCCGGCGGCGGGCCGACTTGCCAAACTGTTTCTCTCTGTGGCGCGGCATGCCGCTCGGCATGACCCCGCGGCTCAGCTCAGGACTCCTCGGACCCCGCCGCGCTCCACCGCACGGTGTCGAGGATCTTCTTCACCATGGCGTCGGACACCTCGTCCTTGACGCCCTTGGCACCGTAGAGGGTCCAGGCCACGTACTCACCGGCCTCGTTCTTGAAGGCGAACGTGGTGGCCTTGCCCTCCGAGTCGCACTTGGCGGAGGTGGCGGCGCCGGACGTCGTCGACGTGGCGATGCTGCCCTTGACGCCCGACTTGGTGGTGTACTTCTCCGCCTTGCCGATCTTGATCTTCTTCTTGTCGGCCTTGGTCTGCTCGGTGTAGCCGCCGAAGACCCACCAGGCCGAGTCGTTGCGTGCGACGTCCTTGGTGTTCTTGGCGCCGTTCTGGCCCTTGGTGCCGACCGCGGCGAGCGAGGTGTCGTCGGGCTCGCCGTCCTTGTCGTCGTCGGACGTGCACCACTTCTCTTTGAGGATCGCGGGCGCGGACATGCCGATGATCGACTTCGCGCCCTCGTCCTTGCGGTCGTCGAAGCCGATGAACGTGTCCGGGGTCTCGACCTTCCAGTCGGCCGGGACGTCGAAGGCGGTGCCCCACTTGGGGTTCACCACGACCTGCCAGCCGGGGACCGTCGGCTTGTCCTCGCCGCCCTCACCGCGCTCGTTCCCGCCGTCGGTGGCCGTGGGGCTCGGCTTCTTGGTCACGGACTTGGAGGGCGTCGCCGGGCCCGCCTTGTCGTCCTTCTCGTCCTTGTCACCGCCGAGGACCAGGAAGCCGGTGACGCCGGCCGCCACCACCACGGCCAGCGAGGCGACGATGGCGGTCATCTTCGTCTTGTTGCCGCCGCCACCGCCCTGGCCGCCACCGCCCTGGCCACCGGTGCTCTGCTGAGGCAGGCCGGTCGGCGGCGTCGGAGCGGACCACTGTGACTGCTCGGGCTGCGAGAACGCGCCCGAGTGCGGCTGCTGCGGCTGCTGGTAGCCGCCCGCCGGCGGCTGCTGCGGGTAGCCACCCCCGGGCTGCTGCTGGTACCCCGGCTGCTGATAGGGGTTCGGCGCCTGGTACCCCGGCTGCTGGTACGGGTTCGGATTCTGGTCCTGCGGGTTCTGCTCGCCCCCGGGCGGCTGCTGTTCTGGCCACATGGCGAGTAACCATAGAGGTGCCGGGGGCCCGGGTGCCACGGGCCCCCGCTCCGCGAGGACTCCGTGAGGACTCCGTCAGGACTCCGTCGGGTCGCCGTGGGTGCGCACCGTGCTGAGGATCTTCATGACCGTCGCCTCCGGAATCTCTTCCTTGACGCCCTTGGCGCCGTAGAGGCTCCACGCGACGTACGCGCCCTCGGAGTTCTTGAAGCCGAAGGTGATCGCCTTGCCGTCCGAGGCGCACTTGCCCTTCTGCGGCGTGTTCGTCGACTCGGCGCGGGCGATGCTGCCCTTGATGCCGGACTTGGTGGTGTACGGCTGGGCCTTCTCGTCGGAGGTGAAGCTCTTCTTGTCCGGCTGGGTGTAACCGGCGTAGACCCACCAGGCGACCTGGTTGACCGCGACCTGGTCGGTGCTCTTCGCGCCGTTGGCGCCCTTGGTGCCGACGGCGGCGAGCTCGTGGTCCTCGGTCCTGCCGTCCTTGTCGTCGTCGGTCGTGCACCACTTGGACTTGAGGTACGCGGGCGCCGACATGGTCATGAGCGGCTTGCCGGTCTTGTTGTCCTCGAAGGCGATCGCGGAACCGGGGTTCTGCACCTCCCACTCGGGCGGTACGTCGAAGGCCGTGCCCCACCTGGGGTTCACCACGACGTGCCAGCCCTTGATGGTCGGCTTCAGGCCGTCGTCCGTGTCGCGCTCGCTGTCGTCGCCGTCGGTGGCCGTGGGGCTCGGCTTCTTGGTCACGGACTTGGAGGGCTTCGCCGGGCCAGCCTTGCCGTCCTTCTCGTCCTTGTCGCCGCCGAGCACCAGGAATCCGGTCACGCCGGCGGCCACGACCACGGCGGCCGCCGTCACGATGGAGACGACCTTGATCCTGTTACCGCCTCCGCCTCCGCCCCTGTCCCCGCCTCCGCCGCCTTTTGGTGCCTGCGGCACCCCCGGCCCGGCCGGTACCGTCGGCGCGCTCCACGAACCCTGCGGTCCGGCAGCCGGCTGCTGGTAGGGGTTCGGCGCCTGATATCCCGGCTGCTGATAGGGATTGGGCTGCTGCTGCTGCTGTCCTGGCCACATGGCCGGAAACGATACGGGGGCCTCGGTTCCCTCAGTCCTCGGGCATCTCGTACTCGCGCACGGTGGAGAGGATCTTCCGCACGGTCGCGTCCGGAAGCTCCCCCGTCACGCCCTTCGCCCCGTGGAAGGACCAGGAGGCGAACTCGCCGTCGGAGTCCTTGAAGGCGAACACCGTGGCCTTGCCGTCGGAGTCGCACTTGTCCTGCTTCTCGGCGCCGGACGACGTGGCGCTCACCAGGCTGCCGCTGAGGCCCGACTTCGTGGTGTACGGCTCCACGGCGCCGGTCGTGACCTTCTTCTTGTCGGGCTGCGCGTAGGCGCCGTAGACCCACATCGTCGCGTCGTTCCGCGCGACCTGCTCCGTGCTCTTGGCGCCCTTGTTCCCGCGGGTGCCCGCCGCGGCGAGCGGCGTGTGGTCCTTGGTGCCGTCCCTGTCGTCGTCGCTCGCGCACCACTTCTCCTTGAAGTAGGCGGGAGCGGCGTACGCGACGAGGAACTGGGCCGCTTCGTCCTCGGCGTCCTTGTCCTCCACGACTCCGCCGGCCCAGTCCCGCGAATCCAGGGACCACTCGGCCGGTACGTCGAACGCGATGCCGCGCCGCGGGTTCACGACGACCTTCCAGCCGGGCACGGTCGGCTCGGGCTCGCCGCCTTCGGCGCGGGGATTGCCGGCGGAGCCGGACGTACTCGGCGAGGCACCGGCCTTCGTCGGCTCGGGCTCCGGCTTCGCGGTGTCGTCCTTGTCGCCGCCGCCCAGGAGCAGGAATCCGGTGGCGCCCGCGGCGACGACCACGGCGGCCGCCGCGGAAAGGGCGATCACCTTGGTCCGCTTGCCATTGCCATTGCCATTGCCATTGCCATTGCTATTGCCGTCGCCGTCTTGCCGGGGCCCGCCGGGCATGGTTGGGGCGTTCCAAGGGGCTTGCCGCCCATAGGGGTTGGGCTGCTGGTACCCCGGCTGCCGGTACGGGTTCTGGCCCTGACCCCGCTGGTTCTGCTCGCCCCCGGGCGGCTGCTGTCCATGCCACATGGGCGTCCACGATAGGCGACGGTGATCCACGGGCAGGAGGGCCCTGGCCAACCGAGACTACTCATGGGTAACATCGCGGCCATGAGCGCAGACCAGATGTCGATCGGCGAGATGCTCGCCGCCACGGTACCGATGGCCAGGACGCTGAACCTGGAGTTCCGTGAGACCACGCCGGACAAGGCCGTGGTGGCCCTGCCCGACCAGAGCGACTACCACAACCACGTCGGCGGCCCGCACGCCGGCGCCATGTTCACGCTGGGCGAGTCGGCGAGCGGGGCCATCGTCCTCGCCGCGTTCGGCGCGCAGCTCTCCCGCGCCGTGCCGCTCGCCGTCAGCGCGGAGATCTCGTACAAGAAGCTGGCCATGGGCCCCGTCACGGCCACGGCCACCCTCGGCCGCCCGGCCGCCGAAGTGATCGCCGAACTCGACGCCGGGAAGCGCCCCGAGTTCCCCGTCACCATCGAGATCCAGCGCACGGACGGCGCGGTGACCGGCGAGATGACGGTCCTGTGGACCTTGAGGCCGAACGGCCCGAGCTGACGGGCAGGTCGCGCACATGTCCCCGACGTGGTGCGTCTCCGTGAAAGGGGTGGCCGTGGACGACCGCGGCCGCGTCCTCCTCCTGAAGAACGAGCGCGAGGAGTGGGAGCTGCCGGGCGGCCGCCTCGAATCGGACGACGTGAGCCCGGAGGCGACGGTCGAACGTGAACTCGCCGAAGAGTCCGGCTGGGTGGTGGAGGCCGGCCCGCTCCTCGACGTCTGGCTCTATCAGCCTCTGCCGCGGACGAGGCCGGAACAGCGCGTCCTCATCGTCACCTACGGTTGCCGGGTCCTCACGCCCGGCCAGGAGCCCGTCCTGAGCCATGAGCACCAGCAGATCGGCCTGTTCACCGCCGACGAGATCCTCCGGCTGAACATGCCGGAGGGTTACAGGCGGTCCATCGGTGCCTGGCTCGCGCGGAGGTGAGCGGCGCCGTTCCGTCCCCACGACCTCGGACGGGTAGGCTGCGCGGCGTGCGCGGCCGTGGGGCGCGTGTGCCGGGGGGCAAGTACTGGGACTAGCGGGAGGAACCGGCGTTGCACGTCCAGGAGTGGCTGGAGCAGGTGCCAGCCGTCAGCATCTACGCGCTGGTGGGAATCGTCATCGGCCTGGAGAGCCTGGGCATTCCGCTGCCCGGAGAGATCGTCCTGGTCTCCGCGGCCCTTCTCTCCTCCCAGCACGGGGACCTCAACCCGGTGATCCTGGGCGTGTGCGCCACCGCGGGCGCCATCATCGGCGACTCCATCGGGTACGCCATCGGGCGCAAGGGCGGCCGGCCGCTGCTCGCATGGCTGGAGCGGAAGTTCCCCAAGCACTTCAGCGCGGCCAACGTCGCGAGCGCCGAGCGGTCCTTCCAGAAGTGGGGCATGTGGGCCGTCTTCTTCGGCCGCTTCGTCGCCCTGCTCCGCATCTTCGCGGGGCCGCTCGCGGGCGTCCTGCGCATGCCGTACTGGAAGTTCCTCATCGCCAACGTCCTGGGCGGCATCGTCTGGGCGGGCGGCACCACCGCGGTCATCTACTACATCGGCGTGGTCGCCGAGGACTGGCTGAAGCGGTTCTCCTACCTGGGGCTCGCCATCGCCGTGCTGATCGGCGTCGGCTCCATGCTGTTCGTCAAGCGCCGGGCGAAGAAGGCCGCGGCCGAGGGGGAGGCCGAGGCCGCGGGCGTCACGGTGGACGAGCGGCAGCCCGTCCCCGTCGCCGACTGAGTCACCCGGTGGCGTGCGCGTCGCGGTGGGCCTTGGCCAGCTCCACGTACATCGTGCCGTTGTAGGAGATGCCCTCGCGCTCCTCGTCCGTGAGCGGCCTGCGCACCTTGGCGGGCACGCCCGCGACGAGTGAGCCCGGGGGCACCCGCATGCCCTGCGGCACGAGAGCCTGCGCGGCGACCAGTGAACCGGCGCCGATCACCGCGCCGTTGAGGACGGTGGCGCCCATCCCGATCAGGCAGTCGTCCTCGACGGTGCAGCCGTGCAGGACGGCGTTGTGCCCCACCGAGACGCGCTCGCCGATGGTGATGGGGAAGCCCAGGTCGACGTGGAGGCTGCAGTTGTCCTGGATGTTGCTGTCGGCGCCCACGACGATGGGCCCGCAGTCGGCGCGCAGCACCGCGCCGTACCAGGCGCTGGCCCCGGCGTGCAGCGTCACCTCGCCCAGCACGACCGACGTCGGCGCGGTGAAGGCGTCCTGATCGATCTTCGGGTCCTTGCCGCCGATGCCGGTGATGAGTGCCTCGTGGCTCATCGACTCGCTCCCTTTTCCGTACGTCTTCGTCTCGTCGCGCCTGACGGCACCGTACGGGACGGGGCGGTGGACACGGCCGTGTGGGGTGAAGATCACAGGCCATGGGCCTGCGGGGCCCGATGGCACTGAGTAACGTGAGCGCGTGCCGAAGAACAGGAACACGTTCTCATCCCTTGCCGCCGCGCCGCGCCGCCTCGCGCAGCGCGCGGTCCACTCGGGCTGGGCGTGGGTGCAGCGGACGGGCGCGGTGACCGCCGCGCACCCGGGACGGCTGCGGTTCGGCGCGATCGGCGAGGGCACGAAGCTGGCCTTCCCGCAGGGCACGGTCTTCGGTGAGCCGTGGATCAGGATCGGCGACCACTGCATCGTGGGCGAGCACGTCACGCTCACCGCCGGGATGATGCCGGACCTCGACCTCGGCCCCGATCCGATACTCCGTATCGGCAACGGCGTCGTGCTCGGCCGCGGCAGCCACGTCATCGCGGACACCACGGTCACGATCGGCGACGACTGCTACTTCGGCCCCTATGTCTACGTGACGTCCACCAACCACTCGTACGACGATCCGCACACGCCCATCGGCAAGCAGTGGCCGCGCATGGACCCGGTGGACATCGGCCCGGGCTGCTGGATAGGGACGGGCGCGGTGATCCTGCCGGGGGCCCGGATCGGCCGCAATGTCGTGGTCGCCGCGGGCGCGGTCGTGCGGGGGGAGGTTCCCGACCACGCGGTGGTGGCGGGGGCGCCGGCCCGTGTCGTACGTACGTGGGATGCCGACCGGGGGTGGCAGCCTCCGCTGCGTACGCCTGCGCCCGTGCCTATTCCTGACGGGGTCACGCCGGAACAGTTGATCGCCCTGGGGGAGTCGGGGGAGGCTTAGCCGGGCGCTCCGCCGTTCAGCTTGCCAGGAGGACCGTGCCGACCAGGGCCAGGCCCGCTCCCGCCGCCTGTATCCCCCGCAGCCGCTCCTTGAGTACGACGCCCGCGGCGAGCGCGGTGATCACCGGGTAGACGGAGGAGAGTACGGCGGCGACGGTGACCGGGCCGTTCTGGGCCGCGACGGAGTACGTGCCGTTGGCCGCGACGTCCGCCAGGCCGACGAAGGCGAGGGCGGGGAGCGACGCCCAGATGACGCCCATGCCGGAGCCCTCGGGCAGGGCCGTGCCGCCGCGCTTCACGGAGACGTACAGCGCCGTGCCGCCCGCCACCACGTTCGTCACGCGCTGCACGAAGAGGGCCAGGAACAGTCCGGTGAGGCTGCTGGAAGCCTCGGCGATCAGGGCCATGACGCCGCCGAAGCCGAAGGCCGCGAGCAGCGTGAGCAGGACCGCCTGCCGCTGCACGGGGGCACCGCGCAGCTCGGGGCCGCCCGCGAGCACGATGCCCGCCACGGCCACGGCGATGCCCGCGAACTGCGCGAGCCCGGGCCGTTCGCCGAGCAGGAGCCCGACGCCGACCGGCACGGCGACGCCGAGCGAGCCGAGCGGCGAGACGACGCCCATCGGTCCGAGGGCGAGGGCCTTGTAGAACGCGAGCATGGCGACGGGGCCGACCAGACCCGCCCCGACCGCGAACCACAGCTGCGGCCCCCACTCCGTCCATCCACCGGTCGCGACCACGATGACGCCGAGCACGACCACGGCGATCGCCTGCGAGGCGAAGACCACCGTGAGGGCGGGGACGCGGCGGGTCAGCAGTCCGCCGCCGAAGTCGGCGAGGCCCCAGAGGAGGCTGGTGGCCAGGGCGAACAGTACGGTCATGGAGAAGCCTCGCAGTACAGTGTGTTGAACCATCAGGTGCACCACACCGTAGTTCAGTACAGTGAACTCTGTCATCCAAAATATTGGACGGAATGTGTCGGACCTCGACCAGCTGACCCAGTCGCTCGCGCGCAACCTCAAGCGCTGGCGCAACGAAAGGGGCTTCACCCTCGACGCCCTGGCGGCCCGCGCGGGCGTGAGCCGCGGCATGATCATCCAGATCGAGCAGGCCAGGACCAACCCCAGCGTGGGCATCACGGTGAAGCTCGCGGACGCGCTGGGCGTCAGCATCACCACGCTCCTGGACTACGAACAGGGCCCCCACGTCCGGCTCGTGCCGCCGGAGCAGGCGGTGCGCATGTGGTCCACGGACGCGGGCAGCAGCACCACGCTCCTGGTCGGGGCGGAGGCGCGCGGTCCCTTCGAGCTGTGGTCCTGGCACCTGGTGCCGGGCGAGGGCAGCGAGTCCGACGCGCATCCGCCGGGCACCGTCGAGCTGCTGCACGTATCGCGGGGTGAGCTGACGCTCGTCGTGGACGGCGTCGAGCACGTCGTCGCGGCAGGGTCGGCCGCCACCTTCGAGGCCAATGTGCCGCACAGTTACCGCAACAAGGGCGCCGAGCCGGTCGAGATGACGATGTCGGTCTCGGTGCCACCCGCCCACGCGGCCGCGTACTGACGGTCCGAGGGCTGCTACCGTGCCGCCATGCGTGCTCCCCTCGGTGAATTCGACGTAGTCCGCCCCGCCCCTGAGGTCCTCGACCTGCTGGTCGCGCCCGTCGCGGAAGCCGTACGCGGCTGGAGCGGGCCCGTCCCGGCCGACGAGCTGATCCATGTCGACACCGATCCGCGGTGGGCCGACACCGCCACCTTCCTGGAGCACTACGGTCCCGAACTGCTCGCTCACTCCGCGAACTGCGTGGTCGTCGCGGGCAAGCGCGGCGGCGGGACGACGCTCGCCGCGTGCGTCGTGCTGTCCGGGGCGCGGGTGGACGTGAACGGCGTCGTGCGCCGCCGACTCGGCGCCCGCAAGGCGTCGTTCGCGCCGATGGACACGGCCACGGGTGAGACCGGCATGGAGTACGGCGGCATCACGCCGATCGGCCTGCCCACCGCGTGGCCGCTGCTCGTCGACGCCGCCGTCGCCGATCTGCCGCACGTACTCGTCGGCAGCGGCAGCCGCCGCGGCAAGCTGATCGTGCCGGGCAAGGTATTCGCCGGGCTGCCGAACGCGGTGGTCGTCGAGGGGCTGGGCGTCGCCTGAACACGGCTGCGGACAAGGGGCGGTTCAGGCGTCCAGGCCACCACGCGCGATGAGTTGACGGGCGATCACATTGCGCTGGATCTCGTTGGTGCCCTCGCCGACGATCATCAACGGCGCGTCACGGAAGTACCGTTCGACGTCGAACTCCGTGGAGTAGCCGTTCCCACCGTGGATGCGGACCGCGTCCAGCGTGATCCGCATGGCCGCCTCCGACGCGAACAGCTTGGCCATGCCCGCCTCCATGTCGACGCGCCGGCCCGCGTCGGCCTCCCGGGCCGCGTGCAAGGTGAGCTGGCGGGCCGCGGAGAGCGAAGTCGCCATGTCCGCCAGGTAGTTGCCGATGGACTGGTGCTTCCAGATCGGCACGCCGAACGACTCGCGCTCCTGGGCGTAGCGCAGCGCGTCCTCGAACGCGGCCCGTCCCACGCCGAGCGCGCGGGCCGCGACCTGTAGCCGTCCCGTCTCAAGTCCCTTCATCATCTGTCCGAACCCCTCGCCCTCGACGCCGCCGAGCAGCGCGTCGGCCGGGGCGCGGTAGCCGAAGAAGGACAGCTCGCAGCTCTCCACGCCCTTGTAGCCGAGCTTCGGCAGATCGCGCGAGACGGTCAGGCCGGGGCCGTGCTCGACGAGCAGGACGGAGATGCCGCGGTGCCGGGGTTCGGCGTCCGGGTCGGTCTTGCAGAGCAGCGCGATCAGCCCGGAGCGGCGGGAGTTGGTGATCCACGCCTTCGCACCGTCGACGACATAGCCGCCGCCGTCCTCGTCGCGGCGCGCGACCGTACGCAGCGCCTGGAGGTCGGAGCCGCCGCCCGGCTCGGTCAGCGCCATCGTCGCGCGCACCTCGCCGGTGGCCATGCGCGGCAGCCAGCGGCGCTTCTGCGCGTCGGTGCCGAAGCGCAGGAGCAGCTTCGCGACGACCGTGTGCCCGCCCATCGCGCCCGCCAGACTCATCCAGCCGCGCGCCAGCTCCTCGGTGACCAGGACGTAGCACGGTGTGGAGACCGGGGTGCCGCCGAACTCCTCCGGCACGGCGAGGCCGAAGACGCCCAGCTCCTTCATCTCCTCGATGAGCGCCTCGGGATACGTGTCGGCGTGCTCCAACTCCCGTACGGCCGACCGGACCTCCCGGTCGACGAAGTCCCGCACGGTCGTGACGACCAGCTGCTCGTCCGGGGAGAGGCTGTCGAGGGCGCTCACCGGCAGACCCCCTCCGCGAGCAGTCGCGCGATGTCGTCGGGGTCGCGCCCCAGCTCGGCGAGGATGGCCTCGGTGTGCTCGCCCGCCGCCGGTACCGGGTCCATGCGCGGGGCGACCCCGGAGAGAGCGGCGGGCGGCAGCAGCGCCTGTACGGGTGAGGGCGCGCCCGGCACCCGGACGTCCTGCCAGCGGCCGCGCTCGGTGAGCACGGGGTGGTCGAGGAACTCATGGACCGAATTGACGCCCGCGTTGGCGATGCCGGCCCGGTCGAGCAGCTTCATCGCCTCCTCACCGCCGAGTTCACGGAAGCGTACGGAGATGATCGCGTCGAGGGCTTCCCGGTGCGCCACGCGGTCGGACCCGGTGGCGAACCGCGGATCGTCCACCAGCTCTGGCCGGCCGATGAACTCCCGGCAGAGCGAGGACCATTCGCGTTCGTTCTGGACGGACAGCAGTACGTCCTTGCCGTCCGACGCGGTGAACGGGCCGTACGGGGCGACCGTCGCGTGCCGGGCGCCGACGCGGGGCGGCTGCGTGCCGCCGTACCGCGTGTAGTAGGCGGGCTGGCTCATCCACTCGGCGAGCGCGTCGAAGAGGGAGACCTCCACGGCCGGGGCGCGGCCGGTCGTCGCCCGTGTGAACAGGGCCGACAGGATGCCGCTGTACGCGTACATCCCGCCCGCGATGTCGGCCACCGAGATGCCGACGCGCACCGCCTCGTCCGGGGTGCCGGTGAGCTGGAGCAGCCCTGTCTGGCACTGCACCAGCAGGTCGTACGCCTTGCGGTCCGCCCACGGTCCGTCCGTGCCGTACCCGCTGACGGTGCAGGGGATGAGGGAGGGGTGGCGGGCCTGGAGCTCCTCCGCGCCCAGGCCCATGCGGGCGGCGGCGCCCGGGGCGAGGTTCTGCACGAACACGTCCGCCCCCGCGAGCAACTCCTCCAGGATCTCCCTGCCCCGCTCCGGCTTGAGGTCGAGGGTGAGCGACTCCTTGGAGCGGTTGAGCCAGACGAAATAGCTGGCCTGGCCGTGCACGGTGGTGTCGTACCGCCGCGCGAAGTCACCGCCGCCCGGCCGCTCGACCTTGATGACGCGAGCACCCAGATCGGCGAGCTGCCGGGTGGCGAAGGGCGCGGCGACGGCCTGCTCAAGGCTGACGACGGTGATACCGGCGAGGGGGAGGGGAGGTGGCATGCGGCGTTTGTACGGCGTTGGCCCGGGGCGGGTCAATGGGGCCCCTCGCGAGAAGCCCGGGGACGGGACGGTCAAGACGAGGGGCCGCCACGGCTATGGCGGTGTACGGCCGCGGATACTGCGTAAGGCTGGCTCCTTCTGCGGTTGTACCGCCACCTTTACGGTCGTACCGCCACCGCGTCCACCTCGAACAGCATCCCCGGCAGCGCGAGAGAGGCCACGCCGCTCAGGGTCTGGGCCGGGAGGCGGTCGCCGAAGTGGGCGTGCAGCGCCTTGCCGAGGACCGTCAGCTTGTCCATGTCGTGGTCCACGATGAAGGTGCCGAGCCGGACCACGTGCTCGTAGCCGAGGCCGACCGCCTCCAGCGCCGACCGCAGCCGCTCCAGGGCCAGATCGACCTGGGCGGCGAAGTCCCCCGGCACGGGCGCGCCGGTGGCGTCGGAGGCGTACTGGCCGGCGATGAAGACGAGTTCGCCCGAGGCCGAGACGGCATGGCTGTACCCGAACGGTGTCGGGTCGTGGAGGGCGGCCGGGTTGGTGATCGTGCGCTGGTCAATGGTCATGGTCTCTCGAACATCCAGTGGACGCCGCCCATTCCGGGGGGGGCAGGGGTGAGCGGTGCGGCGTGGGAGGGCCGCGTGGCGTGCCGCGTTCCCGACGTGCGCCGGACGTGCGGCCGACGCGCGTAGTTCAGCTGGTGCCGCCACCGTGCTGAACGTGCCCCCGGGCGGGCGCACCTCTCGTCCGCCTCGCGTACTCGTCCCCACCGCACCGAGAAACGGAAGTGTCATGCCCTCGACATCCTCACCCTCCGCGGCATCGCTGGATCCGACGGCCACCAGCTCGTACGTCACCTCCATCGCGGACACCACCGAACAGATCAGGGCCGCCCAGCGGCTGCGCCACCGCGTCTTCGGCGAAGAGATGGGAGCGACGCTCGACACACCCCTGGCCGGCCACGACATCGACGCCTACGACGACCTGGCCGACCACCTCATCGTCAGCGACACCTCGACCGGCGACGTCGTCGGCACGTACCGGCTGCTGCCGCCCGGTCGGACCGCACGCTCCTACTCCGACGGGGAGTTCGACCTGCGCGCCCTCGGAGCCCTGCGGTCCTCCACCGTCGAGGCGGGCCGCTCCTGCGTCCACCCCGACCACCGTTCCGGGGCTGTCATCAACCTCATGTGGTCCGCGCTCGCCCGCTACGTCCTGCTCTCGGGCCACCGCCACCTGGCGGGCTGCGCCTCCGTGCCGCTGGCCGACGGCGGCCGGGCCGCGTCCAGCGCCTGGCTGCTCGGCACCGCCAAACACGCCGCGCCGCCCGAGCTGCGTGTGCACCCCCGGCGTCCCTGGACCCCCACGGGCCCGGCTCCGGAACGCCCCGCCTACGCCGATCTGCCGCCCCTGCTGCGCGGCTACCTGCGCCTCGGCGCCTGGATGTGCGGAGCCCCCGCGCACGATCCGGAGTTCGACGTCGCGGACTTCTTCGTACTCCTCGACATGGAGCGGCTCAGCGCGCGGCACCGCCGCTACTTCCTGGGCGAGGACGCGCGGTGAGTCCCTGGACGCTCGACCCCGGCTGCCCCGCGAGCTGCGCCGCCGACCCCGTGGCGCGCGTGCCGCTCGTGGAACTCGCCCGCAGGTACGCCGCGTTGACGTACGCGCTGACCCGGGCCGCCGCGCGAGGCGACCGGCTCGCCGACCCCCGCGCCCTGCGCACCGAGGCGCGCGCGGTGCTCGGCGCGCTCGGGGTGCGGTTGGAGGCGGGGTGCGAGGGGCGGCTGAGCGTGCCGGACGGCGCAGGCACGGGGACCCTCGTCGTGGCCAACCACATCTCCTGGCTCGACGTCGTCGCCCTGCTCGCCGTCGAGCCGGTGCGTGTCCTCGCCAAGCGGGAGGTCGCAGGGTGGCCGGTCATCGGCACGCTGGCCCGGCGGGCGGGGACGCGGTTCATCGACAGAGGCGGCAGCCCGCGGCAACTGCCGCGTGCCGTGGCCGAATTGGCGAGCGACCTTCGCGGCGGTACTTCGGTGCTCGTCTTTCCCCAGGCGACGACCTGGTGCTCCCCGGCGGCCGGGCACTTCCGGCGGGCCGCCTTCCAGGCCGCGGCCGACGCGGGCGCGGCCGTACGCCCCGCGACGATCACCTACCGGCAGGGCGGCGTCCCCAGCACCACGGCCGCCTTCCTCGGCGACGAGGACTTCACCGCCTCGCTGCGCCGCGTGGCCGCCGCCCGGAACCTGACCGCGCGGATCACGGCACACGCCCCGCTGCGGGGCACGGACCGGCGCGTACTGGCGGCCGCGGCCCAGCGTGCCGTGAGCCGCTTGAGTTGTCCCCCGAGGTTGGGCTCGCCGCTGTCACTTGCGGAGACTGCCCCGGTGTCGATCGCATCCGGACAGCGAATCCCGGAAGGCCGTAGGGAACCCCCTTGCGCAATGGTCAAGGATCGTTGACCATTGCGCGCATGCCTGCCGATGATCTTCCCGAGACCTTTCACGTCACCACTGAGGACCAGCTACGCGCCGTCTCCAATCTCACCCGTCACCGGATCATGGCCGTGCTCCGCTTCGAGCCGGCGACGATTACGCAGGTCGCCGAGCGGGTGGGCATCGCGAAGGGGAGTTCCAGCTACCACATGCGGCTGCTCGAGCGGGCCGGCCTGGTGACGGTGGTGCGGACGCGGAAGGTCCGGGGGGTCACCGAGCGGTACTACGCGATGGCCGCGCGGGCGATCGTGCTGCCGGACGCGGGGGCGGGACAGCCGGATGTGCTGATGCGGCATGCGGTGGCGGACCTGGAGGCGGCCCCGGCGGATGGTGAGCGGCACGTGCGGATGGCGCATCTGCGGCTCACCGGGGAGCAGTTCGCGGAGTTGGGCGCGCGGTTGCAGGCACTGGCGGACGAGTACCGGGATCTGTCCGACCCGTCGCTGCCGGACGTGTCGCTCGCCTTCGCGCTGTTCCGGCCGGCGCCTCGCGAGCAGGCCGAGGGAGACGTCAAGTGACCTTTCCCGTAAACAAGTTCCCGGCCGGGTTCGGGCGGCTGTGGACCGCGCAGACGGTGTCCTCGCTCGGTGACGGGGTGACGCATGCCGCGCTGCCGCTGCTCGCGTTGACCTTGACGAGGGATCCGATGGCGCTCGCCGTCGTCACGGCGGCCGGGACACTGCCGTGGCTGCTCTTCGGGGTGCTCGGCGGTGCGCTGGTGGACCGCTGGGACCGTCGGCGCACGATGTGGGTCGCGGACGTGGCGCGTGCGGTGCTGCTCGCGATACCGGCGGCGGCAGCCGCGCTCGACGTGCTGAGCATTCCGCTGCTCGCGGCCGTCGCCTTCCTGCTCGGCCTCGGCGGACTCTTCTTCGACACGGCCGCCACGGCCTATCTGCCGGATCTGCTCCGCCGCGACCCCGCACTCCTGGAGCGCGCCAACTCCCGCGTGCGCGGCACTCAGACCGCCGCGTCCGGCTTCGCGGGGCCACCCGCGGGCAGTGCGCTGCTCGCGCTCGGGCGGGCGGTTCCACTGCTCGCCGACGCGGTGTCGTTCGCACTCTCCGCACTGCTCGTACGGTCGCTGCCGGCCGTGCCCCGGCCCGTACCGGAGGCCCGCGAGTCGCTGCTTCGACAGGCGCGGGCCGGGGCCTCGTACGTCTTCCGGGACCGGTTGCTGCTCGGACTCGCGCTCCGTCCAGCGGTCGGGAACGTCGCCTTCCTCGCCGTGGAGACGGTACTGGCCCTCTTCGCGCACGACCGCCTCGGCATCGGCACCTTCGGCTACGGCCTGCTGCTCACGGCGGAGGCCACCGGCGGCCTGCTCGGCGCGGCCATCGCCTCCTTCCTCGGCCGACGACTCGGCACCGGCACCGCACTGACCTGTACGGCCGCGGTCGAGGGGCTTGCCGTCCTGGGTCTTGCCGCCGCCCCGAACCCGTACGTGGCCGGGCTCGCGCTCGCCGTCTGCGGGGCGGGCATGGGCGCCACGATGGTGCTCGGGCCCTCTCTGCGGCAGGCGATCGTCCCGGCCCACCTGATGGGCCGGGTCGCCTCCACCTCCCGCATGCTCGCCATGTGCGCCGCCCCGTTCGGCGCCTTCCTCGGCGGCTGGCTGGCCACCACATACGACGTACGCACCCCGCTGTACGCCGCCACGGGCCTCCTCCTCACCATGACCGCCCTCACAGCGACCATGACCAACAACCGCCGGGTCGAGGCGGCGCTGCGCAGCGCCGCCTCACATCCAGCACGGGCCGGTGCTAAGTGAGCCGCTTGAAGTTGTCCCCGAACGTCCACCCCTTCGACCCGTCCCAGTTGAGGGACCACGTCATCAGGCCCTTCAGGGCGCCGTTGTAGTGGTTCCATGCCTGGGTCACCAGGCTCGGGGCCATGTAGCCGCCGCCCGCGCCGGGTTGGGCGGGCAGGCCAGGGACCTGTTTGTCGTAGGGGACCCTGATGGTGGTGCCCTGGATGACCAGGCCCTTGTCGAGGCAGTCGGTCTGCTTGGTGAAGCCCTGGACGGTGCCCGCCGCGTAGGAGTCGCCGGAGCAGCCGTACATGCTGCCGTTGTAGTACTGCATGTTGAGCCACCACAGGCGGCCGTTGTCCGCGTACTTCTTGATGACGGGCAGGTACGCGCCCCAGATCGAGCCGTACGCGACACTGCCCCCGGTGACGTAGGCCGTCTCGGGGGCCATGGTCAGGCCGAAGTCCGCGGGCATCCGGGCGAGGACGCCGTCGATGATGCGGACGAGGTTGGACTGTGAGGGCGAGAGCTGGTTGATGCTGCCGCTGCCCACGAGGCCGGTCTCGATGTCGATGTCGATGCCGTCGAAGTTGTACTTCTTCAGGATCGGCACGATCGTCTCGACGAAGCGGTCGGCGACCTTGCTGGAGCTCAGGTCGATGCCGGCCGTCGCGCCGCCGATGGACATCAGGATCGTGGCGCCGTCCGCCTTCGCCCGGCACATCTCGGCGGGGGTCGCGACCTTCACCGTCGAGTCCATCCCGTCCTCCCACAGGACGGTGCCGTCGGAGCGGATCACGGGGAAGGCGGCGTTGAGCACGTTGTAGCCGTGCTCGCGGATGCGGGAGTCGGTGATCGGGGTCCAGCCGAACGGCGGGTGTACGCCGTTGGCCGCGCCGTCCCAGTTCTCCCAGTAGCCCTGGAGCACCTTCCCGGCGGGTTTCGACTTGACCGCGCAGGTGTCGGCCGCGGGAGCGGAGGGGGCCGCCGCGGCGGCCGGCAGTTGTGCGGCACAGGCCAGCGCCAGGGCGGTCCCCAGCAGGCGTAACGTCCGACCGATCACGCTGTGCTCCTTGGGTGCGTGGGGGAGAGGAGACGAGACGTGCGTGGTGCGAAGCGTCACGTTAGGAAGGACTGGACCAGGCGTCAATAGGTCTGTACCAAAGGAGGGTTGAGGTGTCGCGGCCGAGTCGGGGGTGTGTCGCTGGCGTGGAGCGGGTCAGTCGTCCACCGGCAGGCCCTCGGGTTCCTTGATCCTCTTCATGATGATCTGCGAGTTGACCTCCGTGACACCCGCCAGCGCCGTGAGCCGTTCGATCCACAGACGCTCGTACGCCGCGAGGTCCGCGACGGCGATGCGCAGCAGGCAGCCGGGGCTTCCGAACAGGCGGTACGCCTCGATGACGTCCGGAATGTCGTGCAGCGCCGCCTCGAACGCCTCGACCGTCGCGCGGTCCCGCCGCACCTCGATGGAGACCAGTACCTCGAAGCCCCGGCCGACCGCCTCCGGGTCGACGACCGCGCGGTACCCCTGGATCACGCCGTCCAGCTCCAGCTGACGCACCCGCCGCATGCACGGTGACGCGCTGAGGCCGACCCGCTGGGCCAGCTCCTGATTGGTCAGCCGACCGTCGCTCTGAAGCTCGCGCAAGATACTGCGGTCGATCTCGTCCATGTCGCAATTATCCACTACGGATGTTGCCAGGGCGCCGGATTCAGGCAAGCACATTGCGCGCTGTTCGATCTATCGTTGCGTCGAGGCTGCCCACCACCCGGGGGGCTGTTGGTCCTCGGGGTTCCTGGGAGGTACGCAGACGTGGAAGCACAGGCGCGACGGATCGTCGTCATCAGCACCGGCGGGACGATCGCCAGCCGCTGGCAGGGGACCGGCTTCGCCGCCGACGCCCCCGGCCGCGAGGTGCTCGCCTCGGCCGCGATACCCGCCGGCATCACCTCCGAGGTCATCGACCTCTTCAATGTGAACAGCCCGCGTCTGACCTCCGCCCAGCAGATCACCCTGCTGCGTACCGTGCACGAGGTGCTCGCCGACCCCGGCGTCGACGGCATCGTCGTCACCCACGGCACGGACACTCTGGAAGAGTCCGCCTTCCTGCTCGACCTGTACCACCGCGACCCCCGCCCGGTGGTCTTCACCGGCGCCCAGAAGCCGCTCGGTGCCGAGGACGGCGACGGACCCGGCAATCTGTACGACGCGCTGCTCACCGCCGCGACCGTGCGCGACCTCGGCGTACTGGTCGTCTTCGACGGCAAGGTGCACGCCGCGCGCGGCACCGTGAAGACGCAGACCCTCGCCGCCGACGCCTTCGCCGACCCCTCCGGGCCGCGCGTAGGCAAGGTCGGCTTCGGCAAGGTCTCGGTACTGCACCGCCCGGAGCGCCCCGAGCCGCTGCCGCTGCCCGCGGCCACCGGCTCGCTGCCCCGCATCGACATGGTCATGCACCACGTCGACGCCGATCCGCTGCTCCTGGAGGCGGCGGTCGCGGCGGGCGCGCAGGGCATCGTGCTCGTCGCCACCGGAGCGGGCAACGCGACCCCCGAGTTCGTCACCGCCGTCACCGACGCCGTCGACCGTGGCGTTCTCGTCGCGCTCACCACCCGCGTCCAGGCCGGTCCCGTCACCGAGATCTACACCCACGGCGGAGCCGTCGACCTCGCGGCCGCCGGAGCCGTCCTCACCGGCACGCTGCGCGCGGGCCAGGCGCGCACCGCGCTCCTCGCCGCGCTGCTCACCACGGGCGACCCGGCCGCGCGCACGGCGGAACTCCGCCGTCTCCTCGGCGAGGGCGAGGGCGAGGGCGAGCTGAAAGGCGCGGGCGAGGGCGAAGGTAGCGGCGTGGCCGAACGGGCCGCCGTGGCTGTCGCCGTCGCCGTCGACCAGGCCGCCGCCTAGCCTCGGCGGAGGCGTGGCCGAACCGGTCGCCCGTCGCCGTGGCCGTCGCCGTCGCGGTCTCCGTCGCGCGCCGCCACCTCGCCGAGATCACCGGCATGCCGCTGGTGACGGCCGCCAACCTGGTCGAGGCGACCCAGGACTGCGGTGCCTTCGTACACCTGTCCGGCGTCCTGAAGCGGATCGCCGTCAAGCTTCCCAAGAGCTGCAACGACCTGCGGCTGCTCTCGTCGGGGCCGCGCTCCGGGTTCAACGAGATCAACCTGCCGCCGGTGCAGGCCGCTCCCTCGCCAAGAGCATCACCTCGCTGCGCGCAGCCTTGTTGCCTCCGGAGCGGCTTGTGTCCTGCCCGTGCGGGCCGCGTGTGGCTGGGCGCGCAGTCCCCCGCGCCCCTATCGGGGCGACTGCGCGGACGCCAGTATGTCCAGCGCCGCCCGTGCCGTGAACTCGGCCTGCCCGCCCCGGAAGAGCAGCTCGGCCTCGGCGAACTCCGGGGCATCCGCGTGGGCGGCCACGTACGGAATCGCTACGTACCGCATGCCCGCCGCCCGCGCCGCCGCCGCGCCCGGCGCCGCGTCCTCGAAGACCACGCAGTCGGCGGGGTCCGCGCCGAGCAGCGCGGCCGCGGCGAGGAACACGTCCGGCGCCGGCTTGCCGCGCGGGACCTCCTCCGCGGAGACGAACGTGGTCAGCTGGGCGTCCAGACCCGTACCGGCGAGGATCGCCTCGATGGCCGCGCGGGAGGACCCCGACGCGACGGCCATGGGTACGCCCGCCTCGTGCAGCACCTCGACGAGCTTGCGCATCTCCGGGTAGACGCGCGTATCGGCGCGCGCCAGCTCCAGATAGCGGCGGTCGAGGTCGGCGAGCAGTTCGGCCACCGAGGCGTCGATCCCGTACTCCCGCCGCCACCGCGCCAGCGTCTCGTGGGAGCTGATGCCCACGTACTGCTCGTTGTCGGCCCACGTGTACTCCCGGCCGGTGAACTCGGCGAGCAGCGCCCGCGACGCTTCGTAATAGTTGGGCTCGCTGTCCACGAGCGTGCCGTCGAGATCGAGGATGACCGAGGTGGTACCGAAGCTGCTCATGCCGTCAAGGATGCCAAAGCCGCAGGTCGCGGCCGCGGGGTGGGTGGGCTCAGCGCTGGCCCGCGGCCGTCCTGCCGACCGACTCGACCAGCGGAAGCAGCCGGTGCGGCACCCGCTCCCGCAGGGCCATCTCCGTCCGCGTGCGCACCACGCCCGGCAGCTTGATCAACCGCTGGATGACATCTTCCAGATGGCCGTTGTCCCGCGCCGCGACGCGGGTCAGCAGATCGCCGCCGCCCGTGATCGAGTACGCCTCGATGATCTCCGGCACGGCCGCGAGCGCGTCGCCCACCTCGTCCAGATGCCCCTGCGTGACCTCGATGTGGACGAAGGCCAGCACCGGGTGGCCGAGCGCCGCGGGGGAGAGGAACGGGCCCGTGCCGGTGATCACGCCGTCGCGCTCCAGGCGGTCGAGCCTGGCCTGCAGGGTGCCGCGCGCGATGCCGAGCACGCGCGCGTACTCGCGCAGACTGGTGCGCGGCTGTTCGAGGAGCAGCCGCAGGATGCGGGTGTCGAGTTCGTCGACGGCCATGGTCGGGGTTCTCCCAGGTGAGGAGCGAGGCTGATGGCTGGCTGGCTGGTGACTGTAGCCGTTGCGGGCCGCAACGGCTGGAGCCCGCTACGGCTGAGCCTGGGCCGCGATGAACTGGTCCCACGTGGCGACCGACGCGGCCGGCGGCGCGGAGATCTTCGGAACGGCGCCGAAGTCCGAGTACTCCTCGTTGATCTCGTCGCGGCCCTTCTTGCCCTCGCCGGTCTCCCGCGCCTTGAGGACCAGGTCGTCCTTGCCGACCCACATGTCGATGACGACCGACTCCATGCCCTGCTTCTTCGCCATCTTGACGTAGAGGTCGCGGAGGTCCGCGGACAGGGCCGGACCGTCGTACTTCGCCAGCTCGTCGAGGACGACCTTGCCGCGGTAGTGGTCGGCCGGGCGGCCGCCGACCTTCTCCTCGGCGACCCACTCGGTGGACTCCGTCGCGGCGAGGGCACCCGTGAACTCGGCGACGTAGCCGGCGCCGCGCGGAGCGCCACCGCCCCCGCCGAGATCCATGCTGTACCAGCTCTTGCCCGGCACCTTGTCCGTCTTCACGTACGTCGAGCCGCCCGTGGAGAGCATGTGGCTGACGCCGTCCGGGTTGATCGCGGACTTCGAGACCTGCGCCTTGATGACCGTGGCGCCGGGCTTCTTCTGGTACAGCATCTCGGAGCGGTCGGTGCCGCCCTGTCCGGTCTGGATCGTCTTGTACGAGGACTGCGCCGCGGTCTTCCTCGCCGCGGCCGTCAGGACGGCGCGGGCGTCTTTCCGCTGATCCTTACGCTCCTCCGCCCGTTCATTCTGCGATGCCTTGCCCTGGTCACCGTCCGCGCCGTCGCCCTCGCCGCCGCAGCCCGCCAACACCATCGTGAGCGCCGCCCCCACGGCCGCCGTCACGATGCCCCTCCCCTTGACCTGCACAGTTCTTCGTTCCTCGCCCGTTGTGCCGAATTTTCTGTGATCTTAACCGGACACTGCCCAGGCGCCGCGCGGGAGCTGGCTGGTGCCAGTTGGTCCGCGGCTTCACGCGGTCTCAGTGCGCGTCCTCCGTCGGGCGCAGGCCCTTCGGGATCTTCGCCCAGGTGAGCGCCGCGGCGGCCAGCGGCAGCGCGGCCGCCATCAGGAACGTCGGCGTCATCCCGGAGGTGAACGCGTCGGCGGCCCCCGACAGCAGGGCGGCGCCGGCCGGTCCGGTCAGCTCGGAGGCCACCCGCGCGGCCTCGCCGATCGAGTCGCTCACGGCCGAAGCGGTGTCGCCCGCGAGGCCCATGTCGGGCAGGTTCACGCGGTACAGCGCCGTGGCGACACTGCCGAGGATGGCCACGCCCATCGCGGCGCCGAGTTCGTAACACGTCTCCTCGACGGCCGCCGCACCGCTGACGTCCTTCGCCGGGGTCGCGGCCATCAGCGTCACGGACGCGGCGGTCGTCGCGATGCCGACGCCGCAGCCGAGCACGCCCAGCGCCACGGCGATCCGTCCGTAGCCGAGCGGTCCCGTCAGCTGGAGCAGCCACGGCAGGGCGAGGCCGGCCGTCATCAGCAGCAGACCGCCGCCCATGACGTGCCGGATCGGCAGCCGGTGCATCAGCACCGGCGTCACCAGCGAGGTGAGGACCAGGCCGAGCGGCGCGGGCAGCAGCCGGATGCCCGCCTCCAGGGGGGAGTAGCCCTGCCCGTACTGGAACCACTGGGTGATCAGGAACAGGGCCGAACCCAGCGCGATCATGCCGAGGAAGATCGAGGCCGCCGCGATGGCGAACGGCCGTGAGGCGAAGAGGCGCACCTGGAGCAGCGGGTGCTCCAGACGCAGCTGGCGGCGCACGAAGACGGTCAGCGTCACCGCGGCCACGACGAGCAGTGCCCAGGCCATGGGGTCGGCGGGGCCGCCCTTGCCGAGCTGCTTGATGCCGCCCGCCAGGGCGAGCATGCCGAGGACCGACTGGCCCACGCCCCACCAGTCCCAGCGGCCCTGGCGGGGCTGGTGGGACTCGGGCAGGAACCACAGACCGAGCGCGATGATCACCAGTGCGACGGGGATGTTGATCAGGAACGCGGAGTGCCAGCCGTCGTGCTCCACGAGCAGACCGCCGATGACCGGGCCGAGCGCCATGCCGCCGCCGAAGACGGCGGACCACACCGCGTAGGCGAGGGCGCGCTCCCGGGCGTCGGTGAAGACGTGGCGCAGGATCGACAGGGTGGCGGGCATGATCGCCGCGCCACCGGCGCCGAGCAGCGCGCGGGCGGCGATGACCTGCCAGGCGGCGGTCGCGAAGACGGCGAGCAGCGAGGCGAGGGCGAAGACGCCGAAGCCGATGAGCAGCAGCCGCTTGCGGCCCCACCGGTCGCCGAGCGCGCCCGCCGTGACCAGAAGTCCGGAGAGCACGAGGGCGTAGACGTCGATGATCCACAGCTGCTGCACGGAGCTGGGCCGCAGATCGGCGACGAGGGACGGGAAGGCGACGTTCAGGATCGTGGTGTCCATGGCGATCAGCAGCAGGCTGCCGGAGAGGATCGCGAGGACGGCCCAGCGTCGTGAATCACGCTGCGGGGTCATGATGGGACACTCCAAGTTCGAATGAGACATTAACGTCTCACATGGAACGTGTGAGTGTCCAACGGTCGCGGCGCGATATCCGCGAAAGCACCCGCTGAAGCACCCGCTAAAGCACCCGCTGAAGCGCCTCCGGAGTGAGGTCGGCGAGCGTCGGGTAGCCGTCCACGGCCATCAGCAGATCCGCCTCGGCGAGCAGTGAGCGCAGGACGTGTGTGACGCCGTCGACCCCGCCGATGCCGAGGCCGTAGACGTACGGGCGGCCGACGCCGACGGCGGTGGCACCGAGCGCGATCGCCTTGACGATGTCCGCGCCGCCGCGCACCCCCGAGTCGAACAGGACGGGCAGCCCGTCGGCGGCCTCGACGACCGCGGGCAGCACGTCGAGCGCGGGCAGCCCGCCGTTGGCCTGGCGACCGCCGTGGTTGGAGCAGTAGACGCCGTCCACCCCGCCGTCCCTGGCACGCCGGACGTCCTCGGGGTGGCACAGGCCCTTGACGATCAGCGGCAGCGAGGTCAGGGAACGCAGCCACGGCAGGTCGTCCCAGGTGAGCGGGTTGCCGAAGACCCGCACCCAGGTCAGGACGGCGGACTGCGGGTCCTGCTCGGGGTCGGCGGGCAGCAGCGCGCGGAAGACCGGGTCGCTGGTGTAGTTGGCCAGGCAGTGACCGCGCAGCTGGGGGAAGTTGGAGGTGCTCAGGTCCCGCGGGCGCCACCCGGTGATCCAGGTGTCCATCGTGACGACGATCCCTTTGAACCCGGACTCCTCCGCGCGGCGCACCAGGCTCTCGGCGAGCGCGCGGTCGGTCGGCGTGTACAGCTGGAAGAAGCCCGGAGTCTCCCCGAACTCCGCGGCGACCGACTCCATCGGGTCGGCGGAGAGCGTCGAGGCGATCATCGGCACCCCGGTCCGCGCCGCCGCCCGCGCGGTCGCGAGGTCGCCGTGCCCGTCCTGTGTACAGATGCCGAGGACCCCGATGGGCGCCATGAACAGCGGGGAGGGCAGCGTCATGCCGAACAGGTCGACGGAGAGGTCGCGTCGAGAGGCGCCGACGAACATCCGCGGTATCAGCCCCCAGCGTTCGAACGCGGTCACGTTGGCGTTCTGCGTCCGCTCGTCTCCGGCGCCGCCCGCGACGTACGAGACGACGGAGGGCGGCAGCGCGGAGTGCGCGCGGGCCTCCAGCTCGGCGTACGCCATGGGGTACTTGGGGACGACGCCGCGCAGACCGTCGAGGTAGATCTCGTCCTGGTAGTCCTTGTAGGGGCGGGGAGGCTGATTCATGGGCGGCCTTTCCGGGGGCGGGTCGTACGGAGGGCATCGTTCACGAGATGTCGACGCTTGCCGGATGTCGACACTTACCAGATGCCGGACGCTCACCAGGTGTCGACGAGGAACCCGGAGGTCGACGTCCACGGCGACGACCGGTGGTCCCCGCCAACGACCGGGGGCACATGGCAACGGCAAGGCTCCTCGAGGCGACTGGCGAGGCGCGTCCTCCCGTTGCGGTAGGGCGCACTGGACGTGCGGATTGGCGATCAGTCGACGGGGGCATCACGGTGAGGCAGGACCGGTCGCGCAAGACACGCCGCGGCCCCGGTGGCGACAGTGGTCGCGGGTGTGCCGGTTGTCCCAGGGAGGGGAAGTGAGTTGCCATGCGTGCGCACCAGCGCGCCCATCGGCCCACGGCGAGGGTGGAGTACGCACTGCCGCAGGAGGCCGCTTCGGCGGGGCGGGCACGGAGGCTGACCTGCGCGTTCCTCGTCAGACCGCACCGCCGCAAGAACGAGGTGACCGCCGAGCGTGTCGACGACGCCGCACTGGTCGTCTCCGAGCTGGTCTCCAACGCCGTCCAGCACGCGCACGGCGGCTGCCGCCTGCGCGTGGAGGTCTCCGGCGACCGGGTCACCGTCGAGGTCTCCGACGCGAGCCCCGTCCGCCCACGGGTACGCAAACCGAGCACTGTCCGGGAGAGCGGCCGGGGCCTGGCGCTGGTACGCCAACTGACCCACCGCCTGGAGGTCGTATCCGCCCGCCGCGGCGGCAAGACGGTGCGGGCGGTGCTGGCCTGAGGGGCCGGCGGCACGGGCGAGACCAGCACCCGTAGTTCAGCGGAGCCCTGACCACGCAGGGCGCCCGTGACCTGCCTCGGCAGTACGTACACGGCCAGGACCGCGACGAGCAGCAGGCCCCCGGCCGTGACGAGCCCGCCGAGGACGCCCCACCACCGGCCGCGCGCCCTCGCCCGAGCCCTCGCCTTCGCCCAGCGCGGCGGTGGCCGGATCCGCCATGTCCCGGGCCCGGGAAAAGTCCGTTGCGGGCGAGGGGTGCGGCGGCGGACAGTGGGTCCATGACCACGTCTCTCATCCCGCCGCCCGGCCTGACCGTGCGGGCTGCGACGCTCGGTGACGCGGCCGCTGTGTGCGCGCTGCTCAATGAGGTCGACCTGCTGGAAGTCGGCCGCGCGGACACCGAACACGCCGAGGTGCTGGCCGATTTGAAGCATCCCGAGGTGGATCTGGAGCGTGACTCCTGGCTGCTGTTCGAGGGGGAGCGGCTCGTCGGATACGCCCTGTTGTGGGATGAGTCGGGCGGCGAACGGATCGATGTCGATCATTACGTCCTGCCGGGCCGATCGCAGGGCGCCCTGCACCTGTTCGACCTGATGGAGGCCCGCGCCGCACAGCGCGCCGCGGCCAACGGAGCTGCGCGCGCGGTGCTGCGCCTGCACCTCAACATCGCGCCCACCATGGATGTGCGGGAACTGCGCGGGCGAGGCTGGCGCCCCGTACGCCGCTACAATGTGATGGCCCGTCAACTGAAGGTAGAATCAGACCCATCGCCCGAGTCGATGGACGGCGTGACGTTGCGCGACTGCACGGCGCAAGAGGACCGGCGGCGCGCCCACCGGCTGCTCCAGGAGTGCTTCAACGAGCACTTCGACCACCAGCCGCGCACCTACGCGCAGTGGCTGGACGACATCGATGCCGAGCGCGCCGACTGGTCACTCATCTGGATCGCCCACGTCGAGGGCGTCGGCGACGCGGCTGTGCTGCGTACCCACAACGACCGTCCGTCGATGGCCTGGGTCGGCAACCTCGGCGTCCTGGCCGAGGCCCGCGGCCGCGGCCTCGGCAGCCACCTGCTGCGCCACGCCTTCGGGTACTACGCGGCGCTGGGCCGCGACCGGATAGGTCTCGGCGTCGACACGGACAACAGCAGCGGTGCCCTCGCCCTGTACGAGCGGCACGGCATGGCCCTGGACCACGCGGTCGACACGTGGGAGCTGGTCCGCCCGGTCTGAGACCCACGGGGGTGGTCTCAGGCCGGGCCAGGGCCGTCACGGGCCCTGAACGGGTCCTAGCGCAGAGCGCTGCCGAAGAGCGCCGCGGTGTTCGGGGCCGTGACGTCCTTGGGTCCGAAGGCGACGGACTCCGTGGCCGTCAGGCCCGTGGACGTGCCGCGCAGCGACCAGACCGCCCCGGCCTGCGCGTTCTCCGTGATGGAGGAAGCGGCGAGGTCGCGGTGGCCGTCGCCGGTGACGTCGAGCAGCGCGCCTTCCGCCCCGAAGCTGTCGCCCTTCTCGGCGACGCCGGGAACACCCGCCGTGTTCTGGTGGAAGACCTGCGCCCCGGCACCGGTCACGCCGTCGGCGCTGCCGCGCACCAGGACGACCGCGCCCGCGTCGGCGACGGTGCCCACGTCCTCGCCCGTGACGCCCACGGCGACATCGGCGTATCCGTCGCCCGTCACATCGCCGACGGCCACCGAGCCGCCGAACTGGTCCCCGCTCTCCTCGGCGCCGGGAACGCCCGGCAGGTCCTGGTCGAACACCTGGGTGTCGTCCTTGAGGCCGCTCGCCGAGCCGTAGGCGATCCTGACCCTCGACTTGTAGTCGTCGTCGCCGAGCACCAGGTCGTCGTAACGGTCGCCGTTGATGTCACCGATACCCATGTCGCCGCCCGAGCCCGGCGCCTCGCCGTTCTTGAAACCGGTGGGCGAGCCGTACAGGACGCCGTTGCTCGACTCGCCGTCACCGCGGTAGCGGACCATGGCGATGTCGGTGCGGCCGTCGCCGTTGAAGTCGCCGACGGCCTGCGGCGAGGCCGGTCCCGACAGGCTCCTGGGGCCGTCGACGCAGTCCCGGTCGGCGCAGGTGGGGTCGGGGCGACGGCTGCCGTAGTCCCACCACTGCGACTCGTCCATGAAGTCGAGGGTCTTGGCGGGCGTGCCGCTGCGCTTGAGGGGGCCCTTCCACAGGCGGGCCTGCTGGCCGACCGGGTCGTCGCCGTAGTACTCCACCCCGGCGAACAGGGCGAGGTCGGTCGTGCCGTCGCCGTCGAAGTCCCCCGTCTTCGGGGACCGGCCGAAGGTGGCGATCTTGGTGCCGCCGGTCAGGCCGGAGGCGGAACCCCACAGGATCACCGAGCCCTCCGACGCGCTCCTGCCGCCCACACCGATGACCAGGTCCGCGAGACCGTCGCGGTCCAGGTCGCCCTTGGTGAACGTCGCACCGAACTCCTGCTTCGCCGTGGCCGCGCCGGGCACACCGCTCGTGGAGCGGCTGATGACCTTCTTGCGGGCGGGGTCCAGGCCGTCCTTCGACCCGTACGTCACCACCACGTACCCGGCCTTGGCCCGGCCGGAGACCGTACCGCCCGGGGCGCCGACGACCAGGTCGCCGTAGCCGTCGCCGTTGAAGTCGTCCGTGGCCTTCGCCGCGGCGCCGGCGCGGCCCGTCTCGGCGGCCGGGGTGGCGGCCCGGGCGCTGCCCTGCCCGAGCGCGAGGGCCGAGAGGCCACCGCCCACGAGCAGGGACGCGGCGATCAGGGGCATGGTGAGACGGACGGTACGACTGGCGCGCGGCATACGACTTCCCTCGGTCAACGTTCGGCTGGTCCGATCGGTTGACCTGCAACCGTCCCCGATGGTTGTACGGCGCCCCTACCGGCACTTTCGGCAACAGCGTGACTACTGCGGCACGTTCAGGACGAAGTCGAAGTCGGCCTCCTTCGCGTTTCCGACGGTACGTACGTTCATGAGCAGCCGGGCGTCGAAGATCGGGTCCGTGTTGTTGCGCGGCTCACCGGGGAAGTACAGCTGGGTCGTGAGCACCGGACGCCCCGGGGCCTGCACCTTGACGTGCAGATGGCGGGTGCGTCCGGGGTAGAGGCCCGGCACGATCGTGGTGAGCCGGAACGCGCCGGACGCGTCGGTGTACTGGTGCCCGCGGAAGCGGAACCCGGCGTTGTCGTACCGTCCGTAGGTGTCGGCCTGCCAGAAGTCCATGAGGGCCTGGGGTATCGGTCGGCAGGCACGCCCGAAGACGTAGCCGGTGACGGTGAGCCGCACCCCTGGCGTGCCCGGCTGGAGGAGCGAGGTGCGCCGCGGGGAGTTGGGCTTGAAGTACGGTCCCTCCGTCTGGGGCGGCGTCGGGTCGTCACCGTCGTCGCAGGACGGGGTGATCGCCGGTGCCTCGCCCCGCTCGCTCGCGGTACGGGCCAGCGCGGGGACTCCCATGAGGGTCACGGGTACGGCCATGCCGACCGCGGCGGCGGCTCTCAGGACCGTCTTGCGGCTGGGCCCCTTGCCGATCTCGTCGTCCATCGCTCCTCCTGAAGGGTGGGGTGGGGTGGGGTGGGTTCCGGATCGGCTAAGAAGCTATGCGGGGGAGCGGTGCCGGGCGATGGACTGGAGCCGGTGGTCGTGGTGAATATCGCCGTTGCCGCGCCGGAAGTCCCCGGGGCTGGCGCCGGTCTCGCGGCGGAAGAAGCGGCAGAAGTACGCGGGATCCCCGAACCCGACCCGCCCCGCCACCTGACGTACCGACAACTCCGTGCGCAGCAGCAGGCGTTTGGCCTCGTGCACCCGGGCCTGCCGGATCAGCTCGCCGGGCGTCCGGCCGGTGGACGCCTTCACCGCCTCGCTGAGGTAGCTCACCGAGACGCCCAGGTGCTCCGCGCACGTCCGCACCGAGTGCGGCGCGCCCTCGGGCGTGCCGAGCAGCGCCACGAACCCCGCGGCCACCGAGCCCGGCCGCGAGTGCGGCGCCACGGCCGCCGGCTGGTGCGAGGGCAGCCGCGCGGCCCGCACCACCAGGATGTGCAGCAGACACCGCAGCACGCTCTGGAAACCCTCGGCGCCCGTGCGGTACTCGCCGTCCAGATCGGCGACGAGACGCGCGGTCCACCGCGCCGCCTCGTCGGGCAGTTCCAGCCACGAGCGCCGGCCGAGCCCCCGCAGGACGTCCCGGTCGGCGGGGTGGTCCAGGAGGAAGTCGTCGGTGAAGAGGATGACGCTGCCCTCCAGGCCGGTGACGCCCTCCCAGTGGTGGACCTGGCCGGGGGTGAGGAAACACAGGTTGGGCGGCCGCAGCGCGAAGCCCGTGAGGTCGACGACGTGCCTGCCGGTGCCGCCGGTGACGTGGACGATCTCGTAGAAGGTGTGCCGGTGCGGGAACGGCGCGCGCGACATCGCCCCGATGGTGTCGAACGTGCCGATGGCGAACGGCAACGCGTTGGGCATCGGCACCTCAAGGCGGTGCGTCGGCATGCCGTCGCCGGTCGGCTCTCCGTTGTTCCCCTCGCCGGGCAAGACCGTTGTGCCGCGCATGCGTACGCTCCTCATCCCGACGCCGTCCGCCACGGCCGCCACGATGGCACGCGCCGTCACCGCCGGGGAGAGGACGGGCGGCCGTGGCCGGAAGGCGTGGATGTCAGGGACGCGTCAGGTTTCCCGGGTACGATCGGACGTGCACGCGGAACGACACGGAACCAAGCCGCCCAGGAGAGAGCAGACATGGCCGTCCGACAACGCGCACGCGACCGTAACGGGACCACACCGAGCGGCGAGGGCGACCGCCCCGGGAGCCCCGCAAGCCGCACATGGCAAGGCAGGCGCGGCTGGCGCACGGCCCTCGCGGGCGTCGTCGCCTGCGCCGCGGCCCTGGCCGTGTCACCGGCCTCGCAGGCCACCGCCGCCGCCGAGGGCGCCGCCGCGGACTGCCAGACGCGGGCCGACGCCCGGCACACCGACTGGACCGGGATGCACTTCCTCGGGGACGTGGTGTGCTCGCACAACACCGGCTCGATCCGGGTGCAGTCCACGACCGACAGCACGGTCAACGGCCAGATCGCGTTCTCCCCCAGCTGGTTCGTGTGCTGGAAGCGCGGCAGCCCGTACCAGGGAGGAGACATCTGGTACTACACGCAGGGCGACACCGTCTCCGGCGCCAGGACGACGAAGGGCTGGGGCTACCTCCCGGCCGCCGAAATGGCCTCGTCCACACATCCTGTGCCCGGCCTCAAGCAGTGCACCTGGTCATGACATCGCAGCCCCTCCGGACCCCTGGAGTACGAGCATGAGCCCCGCACCGTCCCCCGGAAAGCGCCGCGCGGCCCTCGCGGGCGCCGCGCTCGCCCTGTCCCTCACCGCCGCGTCGACCCCGGCCGCCCTGGCGAGCCCCGCCAGGCCCCCGGCCGGTCCGGCCGACGCGTCGGCCACCTGCTCCCTGCGGCAGAACCACCCGCACAAGGACACCCTGGGCAACGCCTTCAGCCTGGACCTGTACTGCGACAACCTGGCCTCGGACGCGTTCGGCCGCCCCGCCTTCAACGCGCCGGTCACCGGCCGCCTCAAACTCTCGCCGAGCTGGTTCGTGTGCTGGACCGAGGGCGACGCCGCCCCCGACGGGAACAAGGTCTGGTACTACACCCAGGGCGACGAAGTCGTGAGCCTGCCCGGCATCAAGGGCTGGGGCATGGTCCCGGCCAAGGTCGTACAGACCCAGAAGCACCCCTACCCCGGGCTGCCCCGCTGCCCCTGGTTCTGACCCGCTGATCCACCCGCGCCCCTCCTCAATCCACGTACGCCCCACCACAGTTCGGGAGAAGGTTCACCGTGACTTCACGACGCAACCGACGTGTCCGCGTCCGTACGCTCGCCGCCACGCTGCTCGGCTGCGCGCTCCTGGCCGGTCCCGCCGTGGCCCTGGCCGGTGCGAGCCCGTCCGGGAAGGACGGCAGGGCGGCCGCCGGCACCGACGTACAGATCAAGCAGGCCACCAACGGGGAGTGGCGGTACTGCCCCTACACCGGCACCCACCCGGAACTGGGCAAGGGCCACGCGAACGACGCCGTCGGGCACCTGCAGTGCATCCTCAACAAGGTGTACGGCTACAAGAACGTCACCATCGACAAGATCTTCGGCGATGCCACCCTGGCCGCGGTCAAGAACTTCCAGCAGAGCGTCGGCCTGACCCCCGACGGCTTCGTCGGCCCCAACACGTGGGCCGCGCTGCATCCGTGAGATGACCGCGCGCTATCCGGCGGGGCGACCGGAGCCGCCGCCGAAGCGCCAGGCGTCGACGTCGCCGTAGCGGACCGGCCCGGGACCGCGGCCGAGGTCACCGGCGACCAGATGCAGGCGCTCGGTCCGCCAGGGGCGGCCGGCGAACCCGGCGAGGCCGGCGGCCACCTCCGCCGCGCACGACGGGGTGTCCCGCCGGGCCCTCGCCAGCGTCAGATGCGGGCGCAACGGCCGGTCCACGAAGGCGACACCGCGCTCCTGGAGCAGGGCACGCACCTCGGTGGCGAGCAGCCGCAACGCGTCGAGGTCCCCCTCGATCCCGCTCCACGCCACACGTTCGTCGAAGTGCCCGCCACCGCGCAGCGCCAGAGTGAGGGGGCGGCGCGCCGCCGCGAGGTCCGCGAGCGGTGGGCGCAGCAGGTCGATCACCGCGCGGGGCACCTCGCCGAGGAACGCCAGGGTGATGTGCCAGTCCTCGACGCGGTTCCACCGCATCCGCGGATGGGCGTGGTAGGCGGGGGCGAGTTCTCTCGCCAGTTCCTGCTTGGCGTCGTCGGGCGGGGCGAGGGCGATGAACACACGAACGGTCGCGGGCTGGATCTCTTCGTTCACGGAAGACTTCGTACCGCATACCGGCGGCTCGGCGGACGCCGGGTCGGTGGTGGCGTCAGCCGCCCGCGGACACCGGTGAGTCGGTCCTGTCGCCCACCGAACCGTCGGTCGCGGACTTCGGGATGGGCCGGTCCTGGCGCAGAGCGGCCCATACCTGGTGTGCCGCCTCGTCCATCGGCTTGACGCGTCCCGCGTCCCGGGCGTCGTAGGTGACCGGCATCGTGACCATGGTGGTGCGGTCGGGGCTGATGCCCCGCAGCTCCTTGGCCAGGCCGAGCAGCTTCTCCGCGGAGGCCAGCTCGGAGTCCGCGCTGAGGGCCTTCGTCGCGGTGTCCGCCAGGCCGTAGGACTTGGCCGGGTCGCTGAGCGGGTCGACGGTGTCGGCACGGTGGATCAGGGCCTTGACGAACGCCTGCTGGAGCTGGATGCGTCCCAGGTCACTGCCGTCACCCACGCCGTGCCGGGTGCGGACGAGCGCGAGCGCCTGCTTGCCCTTGAGGGTGTGCTCGCCGGCGTCCAGGGAGAGACCGCTGTTGTGGTCGTGGATGGCCTCGCGGGTGGTGATGTCCACGCCGCCGAGTTCGTCGATGAGCTTCTGGAATCCCTTGAAGTCGACTTCGAGGTAGTGGTCCATGCGGACGCCGGACATCTTCTCGACCGTCTTCACGGTGCACGCGGGCCCGCCCACCTGGTAGGACGAGTTGAACATGGCCTGCCGCGCGCCCGGCGCACTGCCGCCGTCACGCTGAGCGCAGCTGGGCCGGCGCACCATCGTGTCGCGCGGGACGCTGACGACCGAAGCCTTTTTGTGGGTCTTGTCGACGTGCAGGACCATCGCCGTGTCGGCGCGGGCTCCGCTGACGCCGCGACCGTACTGGCCGTGCGTTCCCGCCCGTGAGTCGGAGCCGAGCAGGAGGATGTTCATCGAACCGTCGTGCTGCTCGCCGGGCCGGTCGTGGCCGAGGGCGGCGTCGATGTCCGTGCTCCGGACGTTGCCGTCGAGATGCTGCCAGGCATAGGCCAGGCCCCCTCCGCCGATCAGGACCGCTCCCAGGGCGCCCCCTGCGACGTACCGCAGGGTCTTCTTCCGTGGCTTGCGCCGGGAGTGGTGCTGCATGTGCTCGCCTCTCTTCGTCGGCCGGTGGCTCAGTACGCGGAGTCGACGTTGTCGATGGAGCCGTACTTGTCGGCGGCGTAGTTGGCGGCCGCGGTGATGTTGGCGACCGGGTCGGTCAGGCTGTTCGCGGTGCCCTCGACGTGGTACGCGTCGAAGGTCGGCTGGATCACCTGGAGCAGGCCCTTGGACGGGGTGCCGTTCTGCGCGTTGACGTCCCAGCCGTTCTGGGCGTTCGGATCACCGGCGGACTCGCGCATGATGTTGCGGTGCAGCCCCTCGTAGGTACCCGGGATGCCCTTGGCCTTCATGATGCCGAGGGCCTCGCGGATCCACCCGTCGAGGTTGTCGGCGTGGCCCGCCTTGGCCGCCGCCTGCGACACCTTCGCGCTCGCGGCGGTCGGCTCCGCGGCGTGTGCGGGGGAGGGGGCCAGCGTGAGGGCCACGGCGGCGGCGCCGGCGGTGGCGATGCCGGTGAGCGAGATCTTGCGGAGTCGGGCGGTGCGGGGCTGCGTCTGGGTCGTGGCCATGCGGATGTGGTTCTCCATGTGGTGCGTGGTGAGTGGGGGGCTCGGTCGGAGCGGGCGAATCCGCCCGGTGCGAGTGCGGCTCCCCGGAACGACATCCAGAGTTAGCGGCGCCCGGACGGGGACGCAAGGATGTGACCTACTACCCGGGATCGCAGATGCCCTGGTCAGAGCCTTCGCAGGGCGCGCCGGGCCTATGGGCCCCCGTGCCGGTGACCACTACCGTCCCTAGCATGTGACGTGGCCCCTATGGGTGGGCTCACAGCCGAGACCGCAAATCACGCGTCAACGGACAAACGCGACGAGCGCTCCACCCGGCCGGGTGGAGCGCTCGCTGAGGGATTGGTGCGGTGCGGTTCAGGATCGCGTGCTGTCCGCCTTCAGCTGCCGGACGGGGCCGTCGAGCTCACGCCGGTAGAAGTCGATGAACCCGTCGGGGTCGGGGCCCGCGTTCTGCATGACCAGCCTGTCGAAGCCCGCGTCGGCGAACTGCCGCGCCACCTCCAGATACCGGGCGGGGTCCGTGCCGCAGGCGAACTTCCCCAGGATGTCCTCCTCACGCACCGTGGTGGTCGCGGCGTCGAAGTTGACCGGGTTGGGCAGCTCGCTCATGACCTTCCACCCCGTCATGGCCCATCGGGACGTGTCCAGGGCGGCCCTCGCCGCGGTGTGCTCGTCGGGCGCCCAGGCCATCGGGACCTCCGCGTAGCGCGGGCCGCTGCCGCCCGCGTCGCAGTAGTGCTGGACGATCTCCGGCTTGTCCTCCGTGGCGAACAGGCCGTCGCCCAGCTCCGCGGCGATCCGCGCGGACACCTCGCCGCTGGCGGCCACCGCGATCAGCGGAAGCTCCTCGGGGAGGTCGAACACCCGGGCGTCCTCAAGGCGCAGATGCTTGCCCTCGTACGACCGGTACCCCCCGCTCCACAGCAGCCGGATGATCTCCAGGGCCTCCCGGAGCAGCTCGTGCCGGGTGTGGACCGAGTCCGGGAAGCCGAGGCCGACGACGTGCTCGTTCAGTCGCTCTCCGGAGCCGAGACCGAGGACGAAACGGCCCTCCGACAGCAGGGCCAGCGTGGCGGCCGCCTGGGCGATGATCGCCGGGTGGTAGCGCACGGTCGGGCAGGTCACGCCGGTCGCCAGCCCGATCCGGGAGGTCTTGGCTGCGATGCTGCCCAGCACCGTCCAGGCGAAGGGCGAGTGCCCCTGATTGTCGAGCCACGGATGGTAGTGGTCGCTGATCTCGACGAAGTCGAAGCCCGCCTCCTCGGCGAGAACCGCCTGCCTCACCAGCTCCGCCGGACCGAACGCCTCGGCGGCCAGCTTGTAACCGATCTTCATGTCGCTCCTAGTTCCTTGTTTCCTGGGCCCAGCGGTCCAGTGGCCCAGTGATCCAGTGCTCTAGTCGGGGATGGCGTTCGCCGAAGGGGCGTCGCCGCGGCCGTAGTGGCGCGTGGTGAACATGTATACGAGCCCCACGCCCACCACGACGCCGGCGCCGAGCAGCACGATCCAGTTGTCGTACCAGGCGGCCTCGGGCGTCCGGGGCCAGGCGATGGTGACGATGGCGAAGATCCCGTAGGCGAGTGCCCCGATATTGACCACCAGACCCCACCGGCCCAGCCGGTACTCGCCGCTCGGCCGCCAGCCCTTGAGGCGGGCCCGCAGCGCGGCGAGGACGACCATCTGGAAGGCGGCGTAGATGCCGAGGATCGCGAAAGAGACGATCTTGGTCAGGGCGTCCTCCGAGATCAGGGAGCCGACGGCGATCAGCGCCGGGAGCACCGCGGCGACCAGCAGCGCGTACTCGGGCACCGCACGGGTCGGGGAGAACTTCCGCAGCAGCCGGTGGCCGATGATCATCTCGTCGCGTGCGTACGAGTAGATCAGCCGGCCCGCCGCGGCCTGCAGGCTGATCGTGCAGGACAGGAAGGAGATGAGGACGACGGCCATCACCAGCCGCGCGCCTGCCTCGCCGAGGGCGTCGAAGAGGATCCTGACGGCCGGGTCGGTGTCCTGCCCGGAGATCACCGCCCGGTAGTCGACGACGGCCAGCAGCAGCGTCAGACAGGTGAAGGTCGCCGCGGCCCCGCCGACGTAGATGGTGCGGCGCATCGCCTTGGGAATCACCTTGCCGGGGTGCTTCACCTCCTCGGCGACGTCTCCGCAGGCCTCGAAGCCGTAGTACTGGTAGAAGCCGATGATCGCCGCTCCGAGGAACACGGGCAGATAGGAGCCGTCACCGGCGGCGCCGAAGTCGTCGAAGAGAACGCCGAGGCCGTGGAAGCGGTGCGTGACCAAGAGGATGACGCCGACGACGAGGGCGCCGATCAGCTCCGCCCCGAAGCCGATCAGCGCCGCCCACGAGAGCACCTTCGTACCCGCGTAATTGATCAGTACGGCGACGACGATCAGCCCGATCGTGCAGAGCACGGTGGTGTGCACGGTGGCGTCGAAACCGAGCAGGATGGCGATGTAGGGCCCGGCGCCGTACGCGACGCTGGTGATCGTGATGAGCAGCGCCCACAGGTAGACCCACCCGGTCATCCAGGCCCAGCGCTTGCCCCACAGCCGCCGCGCCCACGGGTAGACCCCGCCCGCGACCGGGTACTGCGCGACGACCTCGCCGAAGACCAGCGCGACGAGGAACTGCCCGCAGCCCGCCATGACGAACGCCCAGATCATCGGGGGGCCGCCGTCGGCGAGGGCCGTGCCGAAGAGCGTGTAGGTGCTCACCACCGGGGACAGGTAGGTGAAGCCGAGGGCGAAGTTCGCCCACGGCCCCATGTCCTTGCGGAACTCCGAGTCGGCTTCCTTCTGCCCTGCCTCCGCGGCGCTGTCCGGCATTCCCGGAACGGTCACCGGACCGCCCCTTCCACGCCCGTCGGCTGCGGGGCCGGCCGGGCGCTGATGAGGTCCGCCGCGCGTTCGGCGGCGAGCAGTACGGTGATCATCGGGTTGATGGACGGCATGGTGGGGAAGACGGACGCGTCCACGATGCGCAGCCCGTCGTGTCCCCGCAGCCGCAGCTGCGGATCGACCACCGCCATCGGATCGTCCTCGGCGCCCATCCGGCAGGTACCGGCCGGGTGGTAGACGGTGTGCGCGGCGCGGCGTCCGTACTCGGACAGGTCCGCGTCCGACTGGACGTCCGGTCCCGGCGCCACCTCGCGCAGCAGCCAGTCGCTGAGCGGGGCCGTGGCGGCCACCTCGCGGGCGATGCGCAGGCCGTCGAGGATCGTACGCTCGTCGTGCCCCTCCGGATCGGTGAAGTAGCGGAAGTCCAGGGCCGGGTGGACCGACGGGTCCGCGCTCCGCAGCCACATGCGGCCGACGGAACGGGCGCGCGGCACGTTCGGGGTCATACAGACGCCGTGCTCGGGGATGGGGTAGCCGAGCCGCTCGGTGTTGACGGTGAACGGCACCTGGTAGAAGTGGAACATCAGGTCCGGGCGCGGGCCGCCCGCGGCGTCGCGGCGCAGGAAGAGGCCGGCGTCGGAGTCCATCGCCGAGTTGGGCGGCAGCGGCCCACGGGTCTCCCACACCATCACCGACTCGGGATGGTCGAGGAGGTTCTCCCCGACCCCGGGCAGGTCCGCGCCGACCTCGATACCCAGGTCGCGCAGCTGGTCGGCGGGGCCGATGCCGGAGAGCATGAGCAGCCGCGGCGTGTCGATGGCTCCGGCGCAGAGCAGAACCTCCGCCTCGGCCTCCAGCGTCGACATGGAGCCGTCGGGGTTGCGGACCTGGACGCGGGTGAAACGGCCCTCGCTGTCGCGCGACAGGCGGTACGCCCACGTCTCCAGACGCAGCGTCAGATTCGGTCGGTCCATGATGGGGTGCAGATACGCGACCGACGCGGACGAGCGCTTGTTGGTCTCCGGGTGGTAGGCGAGGGAGAAGAAGCCGGCGCCGTCGGTGAAGGGGCGGGCGTTGAAATCCTCCACGACCGGGACGCCGAGCCGGGTGGACGCCGCCGTCACGAAGTCCTCCGCGATCGCGTTGCGGTCGGCGGCGCCGACGGGCACGATGTTGTTCCGCAGCCGCGACCGGTACGGCAGGATCGTCTCAGGACCCCAGCCGTCGCAGCCGCTCGCCACCCACTCGTCGAGATCCTGCGGGAACGGCAGGAAGCTGATCAGCGTGTTGTGCGAGGAGCAGCCGCCGAGCACACGGGCCCGCGAGTGCACGATGTACGAGTTGCCGCGCGGCTGCTCCTCGGTGGTGTAGCCGTAGTCGAACTCGGAGCCCAGCAGATTGATCCAGTTCCGCAGCCGCAGGACGCGGTCGTCGCCGACATCGCTGGGCCCGCCCTCCACCACGCACACCCGGCAGGCCGGGTCCTCGCTCAGCCGCGCCGCCAGCACGGAGCCCGCCGTACCGCCGCCGATGATCAGGTAGTCGTAGGTCGTCGTCTCGCCGTCCATGGCGTCGCCCTCTCTCTCGCCCTGTCGCCCTGCCCGCTCAGCCCTTGAACCAGCCGGAGACGCCCGGCCTCAGGTTCTGGTAGATGTGCTTGGCCTCCTGGTATTCGCGCAGACCGGTGGGCCCGAGCTCCCGGCCGAAACCGGAACGGCCGAAGCCGCCCCACTCGGCCTGGGGCACATACGGGTGGAAGTCGTTGATCCAGACCGTGCCGTGCCGCAGCAGGGCCGCGACCCGCTGGGCGCGGCTCGCGTCGTTCGTCCAGACGCCGCCGGCCAGCCCGTAACGGGTGTCGTTGGCCAGCTCCACGGCCTCGTCCTCCGTGCGGAAACGCTCCACGGTGACCACCGGGCCGAAGACCTCCTCCTGCACGATGCGCATGGAGCGGTCGCAGTCGGCGTAGATGGTGGGCAGCAGGAAGAAGCCGCGCGACAGCTCGGGATCGTCCGGACGGCGGCCGCCGCAGACCAGGCGGGCGCCCTCGGCGCGGGCGATCTCCAGATAGCCCTCGACCTTCTCCCGGTGCTCCGCCGAGCTGAGCGGACCGCTCTCGGTCCGCGGGTCGAGCCCGTTGCCGAGCCGGATGGCCCCCGCGCGGACGGCGAGACGCTCCACGAACCGGTCGTGCAGGGAGTCCTCCACCAGAAGCCGGGAGCCGGCCGAGCAGACCTGCCCCGAGTGGAAGAACGACGCTTCGAGCGCGTGGTCGACGGCGGCCTCGAAGTCACAGTCGGCGAAGACGACGTTGGGATTCTTGCCGCCCAGCTCCAGCGCGAGGTTCTTCACGTCCGGCGCGCCCGCCTCCATGATCCGGCGCCCGGTGGCCAGACCACCGGTGAAGGAGACCAGGTCCACCTCCGGGTGGGAGGACATCGCCGCGCCGACGGTGGCGCCCGGGCCCAGCACGAGGTTCGCGACCCCGGGCGGCGCGCCCGCCTCGGCGATCAGCCGGATCATGTGGATGGTGGAGAGCGGTGTCGTCTCACTGGGCTTGAGCACGAAGGTGTTGCCCGCGGCCAGCGCCGGGGCGACCTTCCAAGAGGCCTGCAGCATCGGGTAGTTCCAGGGTGCGATGAGCGCGCAGACCCCGATGGGGTGGTAGGTGATCCGGCTCAGCACATCGGGGCCGACGTCCACGACCCGGCCGCCGTCCTTGTCGGCGATCTCGGCGAAGTAGCGGAACGCGTTCGAGACGTCCTCGACGTCGATCCGCGCCTCGGCGAGCGTCTTGCCGGTGTCGAGGGACTCGATGTGCGCGATCTCCTCCTGGTCGCGCAGCAGGAACCGCGCCACCCTGAGCAGTACGTCGGCCCGCTCCCGGGTGGGCGACGCCGGCCAGTCGCCGCGGTCGAAGGCCCGCCGTGCGGCCTGTACGGCGAGGTCGACGTCGGCCTCGCCCGCGTCGTCGACCTGCTGGACGACGGACGCGTCGTACGGGTTGATCACGTCCCGCCGCGCGCCCTGGACGGCACCGGTCCACTCCCCGTCGATGAACAGCTCCGCCATCGTGGCCTCCTCGCTCTCGCACCTGTCCGGTACCGACGTGACCACCGGCACGGCACACCGGGCACCAACATCGTCCGCCCGGCTCGCACCGGTCATGCGGACGCACGGGCGGGGGGCGAGTTCGGCGCAGATGTGACCTGGTTGGGCTAGGCGGTCCGTCCGCATATGTTGGCGACATGACATACGCAGCAGTCACCGCCGACAGCACCGCCGGCCCGACCGCCGGCACCGCCCTGGTCACCGGAGCCTCCCGCGGCCTCGGCGCCGTGATCGCCCGACGTCTGGCGGCCGACGGACACCCGGTCGCCGTCTCCTACCGGTCGGGGGCCGAAGCGGCCCACACGGTGGTCGCGGACATACGCGCGGCGGGCGGGACAGCCGAGGCGTTCCCCGCCGATGTCACCGATGACACCGCCGTCACGGAACTCGTCGCGGACGTCACGGCCCGGCTCGGGCCCGTCACCACCCTCGTCGTCAACGCCACGGGTCCGCAGCCCCAGTTGGACCCGGCGGAGGTGTCCTGGGAAGACCATCTCGACCAGCTCACGTTCTTCGTCAAGAGCCCCACACTGCTCATGCGGGCGGTGCTGCCGGGCATGCGCGGACGCGGCGGCGGCCGGATCGTCCAGATCGGCTCCGACGTGCTGGAACGCGTACTGCCCGAGATGTCGGCGTACACGGCCGCCAAGGCCGCCCAGCACGCCCTGACCGAGTGCTGGGCCCGCGCGCTCGGCCCGTACGGGATCACAGTGAACACCGTCGCGCCGGGCTGGATCCCGGTCGAGCGGCACGCCGACGCGAGCGCCGAGTCACTGGCCGCCTACGCCGCCGACGTGCCGCTGCGCCGCATGGGCCGACCGGAGGACGTCGCCGCCGCCGTGGCCTTCCTCGCCTCACCGCAAGCGGCCTTCGTCACGGGCGAGCGCGTCAAGGTCAACGGCGGGCACACGCTCGGCCAGAGGGCCCGGTGCGATCTGGACGCCCTGAACGACCGGACGCCCTGAACGACCGGACGCCCTAAATGAGTGGACCGGCGGCTCGCGGCGGCGGGATGCTTCGCGGTGACCGGCCGCCGGTGAAACCGCCTGACGGTGCTCGGTCCACTGACCGGCCCACTGACCGTGCTCGGCCCACCCGAGGGGAAGCCATGTCGACCGTCACCGAGTCCGCGCCGTCCGAGCCCGAAGTCCGTACGGCCGCCGGAGCGCTGCGCGGCAGCCGCGAGTCGGGAACGGCGGTCTTCCGCGGCATCCCGTTCGCCGAACCGCCGGTCGGAGCGCTCCGCTTCGGCGCGCCGAAGCCGGCGCGGAGCTGGGACGGCGTGCGCACGGCGATGTCGTACGGCCCGCCGCCCCCGCAGTCCAGCGTGTTCGGCATGGACGAACTGTCCCGGGAGACGGCGGGGGACGACTGGCTGACCGTCAATGTCTGGTCGCCCGAACCGTACGCGGGAGCGGGACTCCCCGTCATGGTGTGGATCCCCGGCGGCGCCTACGTCTTCGGCATGTCCTGCCTCCCGGAGTACGACGCCGCCCGCCTGGCCGGGCACGGCGTCGTCGTGGTGACGTTCAACTACCGGCTGGGCATGGAGGGTTTCGGGCAGATCGAAGGGGCCCCCGCCAACCGGGGTCTGCTCGACCAGGTCGCCGCTCTGCGGTGGGTGCGCGACAGCATCCGGGCGTTCGGCGGCGACCCGGACCAGGTCACCGTCTTCGGCCAGTCGGCGGGCGCCGGATCGATCGCCGCGCTGCTGGCCATGCCACGGGCGGCAGGGTTTTTCCGCCGGGCCGTCGCACAGAGCGTCCAGGGCACGTACTTCTCGCCCGGGCTGGCCGCCGACATCGCCGCCGCCTGCGCCGGTGAGCTGGGGTCACGCCCCACAGCGACCGACTTGGCGACGGTGGCTCCGGCCCTGCTGCCCGCCGCCGGTGACGCGGTCGCCGCGAACATGAGCCGGTGGCGGGAGCGCTGGGGGCAGATCACGCACCGGCCGATCCCCTTCTCTCCCGTCGTCGACGGCGATGTCCTGCCGGTCACTCCCTGGCAGGCGCTGGCCGCCGGTGCCGCCCGTGACGTCGAACTCGTCGTCGGCCACACCCGTGACGAGCACCGGCTGTTCACCGTGATCGACGGCCTGCTCGGCCAGGTGACGCGGGAACACGCCGATACCGCGCTGCGCATCCTCGCGCCCGGCCAGGAAGGCGCACGGCGCTACCGCGAGGGTTTCCCGGCCGCGGACCCGCAGGAACTGTACGAACTGGTCAACGCCGACTGGCTGTTCCGCATGCCGTCGCTGCACCTGGCCCGGGCGCGGCTCGCCGGCGGAGGCCGCGCCCACGTCTACGAACTGACCTGGCCCGCCCCGGGCATGGACGGTGCGCTCGGCGCCTGCCACGGCCTCGACGTGCCGCTCACCTTCGGCAACCTGAGCAGCGGACAGCCCGCCCTGCTGATCGGCGCATCCCCCTCCGAGGAGGCGGAGGCGCTGTCCGCGCAGATCCGCACCGCGTGGACGGCGTTCGCCACGCACGGCGACCCCGGCTGGCCCGCGTACGACGCCGAGCGACGCCTCGTACGGCTCTTCGACGCGCGACCGACGGTCACCGCCTACCCGGAGGAGACCTCCCGACTGCTGTGGCAGGACCACGACTTCCCGGCGCACCCCCTGATCGACTGACCGGATGATCAGCTGCCCGGCTGCATCTTCCGGGCACCGGCCCTGATGGCCTCGCGGATGCGGAAGTACGTACCGCAGCGGCAGATGTTGCGCAGGCCGTCGAGGTCGGCGTCGGTGATGCCGCGGCCCTCGGCGGCGGCACGGCGGACCAGGGCCACCGCCGCCATGATCTGGCCCGGCTGGCAGTAGCCGCACTGGGCGACGTCGTGGTCGAGCCACGCCTGCTGCATGGGGTGCAGATCCTCGCCGACCGTGGCCGGCAGCCCTTCGATGGTGGTGACCTCGTCGGTGGGCTCCAGGTCCTTGACGGGGATCGCGCAGGGATTGACCGCTTGGCCGTTGAGGTGGCTGGTGCACGCCTTGCAGACGTTGATACCGCAGCCGTACTTCGGTCCGGTGATGCCGAGGATGTCGCGCAGCACCCACAGCAGGCGCACGTCGTCGGCGACGTCCACGGTGACCCGCTCGCCGTTGACGCGGAAAGTGTGCTCAGGCACTCAGGTCTCCAAGCTCTCAGCGGGCGTGGTCCAGGCCGTCGGTGGGGGACGGGGGGATGGGCGGGACGGTGGGTTTGGGGGTGAACGAGAGCGTGCCGTGATTGATGGGAAAACTGGTGGGCATCGCTCCGGTCGCGCGGCCGTACGCGCAGGCGACCGCGGCCATCGACGCGGCGACGCCCAACTCCCCGGCGCCGCCGGGCTCGTCGGAGGTGCTCGGCATGACGATGATCTTCAGTTCGGGCGGGGTGTTCCACTGCCGGGTGTAGAAGTAGTTGTCCCAGCTCGCTTCGAGGAAGTACCCGTCACGCAGGTGCAGGCTGGAGGTCAGGGCCAGCGCGATGCCGTCCATGACGCCGCCCATCATCTGCGCCTCCAGACCGCGCGGGTTGACGGCGAGGCCGACGTCCACCACGAAGACGGCCTTGGTGACGCGTGGTCCGCCCACGCCGTCGCGGATGGGCCGGCCGACGGTCCCGGGCCGGCAGTCGATCTCCACAAGGGCGGCGCTGACCGCCTTGTACTCGGCGTGGAAGGCGATGCCCTGCGCGGTGTCGGCCGGCATCCGCCGCCCCCAGTCGCCGGCCTCGGCGGCCTTCTCCAGGACCGCGCGGGAGCGGTCGTCGCGCAGGAAGTCGTGCCGGAACCGGTAGGGGTCCTTGTCCATCCGCGCGGCGACCTGGTCGACGACGAGCTCCCGGGCGCAGGTGACGTCCGGGGAGTAGACGTTGCGCATGCTGCCGGTGTTGAAGCCCTTGTCGGTCTCGCTGAGCAGCCGGCTGTTGAGGCCGAAGTCGTACGACATGGTCTGGCTGAGCTGGAAGAACGTCTCGGAGAAACCGATGTCGCCCACCGGCAGCCGCGCGGCCAGGGCGGTGATGATTTCGCCGAGCCCGTGGCCGAGGTCCGTGGAGACACTGGTGTGCCGCTGCTTGTAGCTCAGCACGGTGTCACCGGCGTAGGCGACGCGTACCCGCGAGGTGGCCATCGGATGGGCGCGGCCCTGGCGGGAGTCGTCGGCGCGGTGCCACATGAGCCTGACGGGCTTGCCGACCTTCTGGGAGACCTCGGCGGCTTCCAGGGCGGCGTCGAAGAACAGCTTGCGCCCGAAGGAACCGCCGCCTTCGGTGACGTGCACCGTGACCTTTCCGAGCGGCAGCCGGAGCTTGGCGGCGATGGCCTGCTTGGCGACGATCGGTGACTTCAGCGACGACCAGATCTCGGCACGGTCGGACCGCACGTCGGCGATCGCGCAGTTCGGCTCCAGCGCGCTGTTGCTGCGGAAGTGGAAGGTGAACTTGCCCTCCACGGTCGGTGTCGGCGGCCGCAGCCCGAGCGGCAGCTCCGCGGCCGCCAGCTCCTCGAGTACCGTCTCGTCGGACTCGCCTTCGGCGGTGCCGGGTCTCCAGGACACGCGCAGCGCGCGTACGGCGTCGATGCACTGGCCGAACGTCTCGGCGCGCACCGCGACCCCGGTGGAGATCACCACGACATCGGTGACGCCCGGCATGCCGCGGACCTCGGCGAGGTTGGCGACCGGGCCGACCTTGCCGTTGATGGTCGGCGGGCGGCACACCATCGTCGGCCTCGCGTCCGGGACGTCGAGGTCCATCGCGAACTTCTTGCGCCCGGTCACCGCCTCCAGCGCGTCGACGCGGTTGTGCGGCTTGCCGATGACGGTGAAGTCCTCGCGGGCCGTGAGTTCCACGGGCATCTTCCGGGTGCGGGTGCTCGCCGCCTTCTCGGCGAGCGCGCCGATGCCGATGCCGTCGCGCCCGCCGGAGCGATCGGTGACCACTCCGGCTTTCACCGTCAACTCGCCTACGTCCGCGCCGAGTTGCCTCGCCGCCGCCTCCAGCAGTCTCCGCCGGGCGATGGCGGCGGCGATCCGGATCGGGGTGTAGGTCGAGATGGTCGTGTTCGATCCGCCGGTGAGCTGGTTGAACACCAGCTCCGGCCGGGCATCGGCCAGCGTGACCCGTATCCGTTCGAGCGGTACGTCCATCTCCTCGGCGATCAGCATGGCCGCCGAGGTGGTGATGCCTTGGCCCACCTCGGCCCGCGGCAGCGCGAACGACACCGTGCCGTCCCGGTTGACCTCGACCGTGATCAGACCGGAGGTCGGCAGCGCCGCCGCGGTCATCAGGTCGTTGAGGTCGAGCAGGTCCGTGATGTCGGGCGACGGCAGCCGGGCGTCGGCTGTCGGCGGTCCGGCTTCCGCCGTCGGCGCGGGGCCCAGCTCGGCGGCGGCCACCAAGGTCGGGGCGGCGAGGACATAGCCGAGGAATCGCCGCCGGCCGACGGCGGCCCGGCCGTCCTTCTCCGGTTCTCTCATCGTCCGGTCCACTCAGGACTCGGGTCAGGACTCGGGTCGGGTGTCGGGTCAGGACTCGGGGCGGTTGACGACGGGGATATCAATCTTCGTCTCCTTGCCTTTGGTGAGATAGAACAGGATGTACTTCCGGGCGGCCTCGTCGATGATCCAGGCGGTCTCGGGCACCAGCGGCAGCGGGATGAGGCCCTCGCGGAACTTCACCAGGGCCGGCCACGCTATCTTGATCGCCGGGCCCCAGACCGGCTCACGCGGGATCTCGTCCCAGTCGGCCACCTCGTCGCCGACCAGATAGCGGGCGAGCGCGTTGCACAGCGGCCGGCTGACGCTGCCGGGGCTGGTCTGCTCGGCGAGCTGCCCGAGCAGGATGTCGGTCAGTTCGACGCCCTCGCGGGTCGGCCCCATGGCCGGGGGGAGTACCTGGTCCGACTGGGCGTTCGCCGCGTCCCAAGTGGCGGGGATGTACTCGTCCTTGATGCCGAGCATGTGCGCGGTCACCTGCCACACGTGCAGATACGCCGCGGACTCGGCCCTGGTGATCGGCACCTTCCACTCGCGCATCCTGCGCATGGCGAAGGTCGGCAGGGTGTGCCAGGTGACCAGCATGTCGTTCTGGCTGATCGGTATGTCGTCGCCCCAGTGCGGCGACTGCCGCAGCAAGTGCCGTACAGCCGCATGCACCAGACGCGTCTTCACGGCGTTGACCACGCAGTTGCCGCCGGGCCGGTACGCGTCGAGGGCACCGACGGCGAATCCCAGGATGCTCGTCTTGGCGACGCGGTCCTCCATGTCCGCGCCCCCCTTGGAGTAGTAGACCGCCCGCGCCTCCTTGGGAATGGCGGTACTGAGCATGCCGCCGCCCACACCGTTGAGCAGGTTGAGGTAGAGGCCCCTGGACTTGTTGAAGTCGGCGGCGGTCTCCAGCTTGGCCCGGTCCGCCCACGACGGCAGCCGACGCGCCTCCTCCATGAACGTCCGCAGATCCCGGGGCAGACCGTCGGGCAGCGGCTGGTCGTTCCGCTCCCAGTTCCACAGGAGGCGGTTGACCTCGGGTACGGCACCGCGGTCGAGCAGGGAGGCGACGAGGGGATCGGCCTCCTCGTCCCACACCCACCGGGGGTCGGCACCGGCACCGGAACCCGCGACCGAACCGCTGGGCGACCAGGACCAGTTCATGGGGCGCGCGTGGACAGGGGAGGCCATGTTCCACGCTCCGAGCGCGCCCAGGGCCCCGCCCGCGGCCAACATCTTGCGTCTGCTGAGATCCGCCATGTCCTGCACTCCTCCTTGAGTTCCTTGAGCTCCTTCAGTTCCTTCAGTTCCTTGAGGCCCGCTCAGGACGGGCGGTTGGTTTCCGGGATCTCGATGCTGATGGGCCGCGCTTCGGACAGGAAGAGCAGGGCAGCCTTGCGCAGGAACTCGTCGAACGTCCAGTAGGCCTTCGGCGCCAGCGGGAAGGGGAGCAGGCCCTCGCGTACGGCGACGAACGGGCCCCAGGCCGTCTTGAGCAGCGAGTCCCAGATCACCTCCCTGGGAATGTCCAGCCATTCGGCGATCCGGTCGCCGAGCAGGAAGCGTGTGAACGCGCCGAGTATGGGCTTGCTGAGGATGCCGCCGTCGACCGAGGAGCCGAGGTCGAGGAGGATGTGGGCCAGCTTGACTCCCTCGGGCGTCGGCGCGAGGACAGGGTCCAGGACCTGCTTCGCCTGGGCGTCGGCCTCGTCCCACGACCCCGGGATGTACTCGTCCTTGATGCCGAGCAGGTGCCCGCCCAGCTGCCACGAGTGCAGGAAGGCGGCGGACTCGGCGGCGGGGATCGGCACCTTCCACGCGGTCAGCTTCTGCATGACGGTCGTGGGCAGGCTGTGCCACGTGACCATCATGTCCCGCTGGCTGATCGGGATCTCCTCGTCGGCGACGTCGGGCCAGTGCGGGGACTGGGGCAGCAGATGACGCACCGCCGCGTGCACGAGCCTGGTCTTGACGCAGGTCACGATCATTTCGCCGTCGGGCTGGTAGGCGTTCCGGGACCCGATGTCGTACCCCAGTTTGGCGGTCTTGGAAATGCGGTCCTTCATGTCCGCGCCGCCCTGGGAGTAGTAGACCGCGCGTGCCTCCTTGGGGATGACCGTGCTCATCATGCCGCTGGCCAGGCCGTACAGCACCCCCAGGTAGAGGCCGCGCTTCTCGTTGAACTCGACCGCCGTGGCCAGCTTGCCCCGGTCGGCCCACGAGGGCAGTCGACGGGCCCGCTCCATGAAGTCCCGCAGGTCGGCGGGGAGTCCGGTCGGCAGCGGCTGGCCGTTCTTGGTCCAGGTCCGCAACAGCTTGTTGACCTTGGGGACATCGCCCCGGTCCAGCAGGGAGGCGACCAGCGGGTCGGCCTCCGCGTCCCACACCCACCGCGGGTCCTCGCCTGCCCCGGAGCCCGCCACCGAGCCCTTGGGCGACCACGTCCACGGCGTGCGTGCCTGCGCGGGTGTCGCGGCGCCCAGCGCACCGAGTGCGCCCAGCGCTCCGCCCGCCATCAACATGTCGCGTCTGCTGAGTCGGTCCATTGCTGCGAACTCCTCACGTGCTGCTGATGCTGATACGCTGAAACGCGTTGTGTATCCACGTATCCCCAGAGGAGCACAGACGAGGCATGAACGCCAGAGGCTTCACAGAGTCCGGGAAGGCGACTTCGGACCCAGGGAAGGCAACCGTGGAACCCGTACTGTCGGCCCTCATGAACCCTTCGGACTCCCAGTCACTGCTGGAACTCGCGTTCACCGAGGCCGTCGAAGGCGTCGACCAGGACGACGAGGACATCGCGCGCATCCTCGACGCCGCTCACGAGCAGTTCTGCCGCATGGGCATCAAGCGGTCCACCATGGCGGATGTGGCGCGGCTCGCCGGTGTCTCCCGGATCACCGTCTACCGCCGGTTCGCCTCCAAGGAGGCGCTGGTCGAGCAGGTCGTGCGGCGCGAGTTCCGGCGGTACTTCGACCAGTTCATCGTCGACATCCAGGACGCCGAGACCGTCGCCGACCGCGTCGTACTGGGTTTCGTCAGCTCGCTGCGGGCGATCCGGAGCAACCCCCTCATCGGCGGCCTGCTGGCCGCCGAGCCGGACGCCGTCGTGCCGTCCATGACCAGCGACGGGGGCCGGACGCTGGCCGTCGTACGGCAGTTCGTCGCGGGCAGGCTCCGCAGGGAGCAGCAGGCGGGCGGCGTATCCGGCGACGTGGACGTGGACGTCGTGGCCGAGATGATGGTCCGGGTCTCCGCTTCCTTCCTGGTCGTCCCCAGCCATGTCATCGACCTCGACGACGAGGAGCAGGTGCGCGCGGTGGCCCGCCAGTTCCTCGTCCCGATGCTCGACCCGCCGCGCCCCGCCCGCGCGTAGCGCGCACGCGGCAGGCCCTCGTCCGGCATGTCCAGATCCAAGGAGGAACCCAGATCATGCCCAGAGTCCTCAACGACGAACGCCGAGACCTGGTCAGGGCGGTAGGCGACTTCTGCCGCCGCGAGTGCGGCACCAAGGAGCAGCGGGACAAGCTGACCGCGGGCGGTCAGGAACCGCACAACCAGAAGCTCTACGAGAAGATGGCCGGGCTGGGCTGGCTGGGCATCGCCGTCCCCGAGGAGTACGGCGGCGCGGGCCTGGGCATGACGGACCTCTGCCTGTTCCTGGAGGAGACCTCCTACGGGCTCGCACCGATCAGCGGCTTCGGGACCACGATCATCACGGCGGCGGCGTACGACAAGTTCGGCACCGAGGAACAGAAGCGCGTCGTGCTCGGTGGTGTGGTCAAGGGCCGCGTCGAGGCCGTCTCGATGTCCGAACCCGGCGCGGGGTCGGACGTGAGCGCGCTGACCTGCCGCGCGGAGCGCACCGACGGCGGCTATCTCGTCAACGGGCAGAAGACCTGGTGCTCCAACGCGCACTTCGCCGATCACATCCTGCTCATCGCCCGCACCTCGCGGGAGGAGTCCAGGCACGCGGGACTCACCCAGTTCATGGTGCCCACCGACGCCGAGGGCCTGCGGATCAGAGGCATCGACACGATGGGCGGCCGGGAGGTCAACGACCTGTACTTCACCGACTGCTTCGTGCCGGACTCGGCGGTCGTCGGCACACCGGGCCGGGCCTGGACGCAGCTGATGGCCGGGCTGAACCTGGAGCGGATGATCCTCGCCGCGCTGATGCTGGGTGTCGCCCGGCGGGCGTTCGACGACACCCTCGCGTACGTACGGCAGCGGGAGCAGTTCGGCCGGCCGGTCGGCTCGTTCCAGGTCCTCAAGCACCGCATCGCGGACATGGCCACCGAACTGGAGTGCGCCCGGCTGCTCCTCGACGACGTGGCGGCGACGATCGACGCCGAGCCCGGACGCGTGTTCGCCCGCGAGGCCTCCATGGCCAAACTCAAGTGCACCGAGCTGGCCAAGCACGTGACCCTGGAGGGCATGCAGATGATGGGCGGCTACGGCTACGCCACGGAGTACGGCATGGAGGCCCTGCTGCGCTCGACCGTCGTGTCCACGGTGTACGGCGGGACGAGCGAGATCCAGCGGGACATCATCGGCAAGACGTACGGGCTGTAGGAGGCCGCCCGCCGCAAAAGCTCAGTCGACGCGGATCGACGTGGCTTCGTAGACGACGGCCGAACTCCCTGTCGGGCCGCGGCAGGTCAGCCGGCACGGCGGTGTGCGGTGGGAGCGCACCTCGACGTCGAAGGCCGTCGGACGGGGCGGGTGATCGGTGACGCGGATTCGCCAGCGGTCGCGGTAAGGCTCGTGTTCGTGTTCGCGCACGGTCTCGACGACCGCGTAGTCGTGGCGGCCGGCCGGGCCGAAGCGTCTGAGCAGGGCGGCCACAGCGGCCTGCTGCGGCGGGAAGAGATCCGTGTACCCGCGCAGATGCTCCGCATGGACGCGGCCGGCCAGATGCTCCGCGACCACTGCCACGGAAGAGCCGGCGTCGAGAGCGCCGTAGTAGACACCGTCGGGCGCGACGACGACGTTGGCGGCGAACCTGTCGCCGCCCACGTGGGTGCACTCCCACACCAGGTGCGGCCAGCGCTCGCTCAGGGCGCGCCCCACGGGCCTGCCGCGCACGGCGCAGCAGGTGTCGTGCTGACCGTGGGCGCAGACGAGGACCACGGGCGGACAGCCGAGCCGTCCCGGGGCCCCAAGAGCGCCGGTGATCTGCGCCAGGTCCTCGTCACGGCTCCATGTGCCCCATTCCTGCCGGTGGGCGCCGGAGTTCTCGTAGCGCAGTACGGCCCAGCGCCTGGCGCCTCCGGGTGCGCGGCGCCCGTGCCGCCTGATGAGAAGCACGCGCGCCCGCACCGCCTGGGCGGCGGAGAACACGAGTCTCTTGGTGTCGGGCTCGAGATCGAGGCCGTCGAAGCCGTTGGGTGGCCAGCCGCCTCGGTACTCGATCAGGACCCAGACACGGCCGTACGGTGCCGTGCCCGCGAGTGGGTCGCCGCGTGTCCGGGCGGCATCGGCGCAGAAGAAGCGCTCCGCCGCACTCACCGGGGCCACGTCACTGTTCGGCGGGCACCAGTACGCCCGCGCGCAGCAGTCTCTCGACGAGTCCGACGCCGAGATCACCGGCGGTGCGAACCTCACCGTCGAGCATGAGGGTGACCGACGGCAGGTCGGTCTCCTGGAGATCGAGCCGGCCCACGCGCGTGGCCAGGCGCCGCCCCTCCAGCCGCGCCTCCAGCGCCTCACGGAGCCGCACCGGCGAGTCGGGACCCAGGCCGTCGACGGCCGCGAGCTGGGCCAGCGGCCCCAGCGGAGCGGGGCGTGCCTGGGCACGCCGGGCGCGGTGGAAAAGCGGCGCGGAATCGGCCTCCGTGACGGCGGCGACGAGGCGCTCGCGGACGACGTCGATCTCGCACTCCGGCCCGTCCACACCCAGGGGCAGGGTGCCGCGCATCCGGGGATCGTCGCGCAGCACCGCGAGCGCGCACTGGGCGAGCTGCTCGGCCAGCGCGTACCGCGTCCAGCTGTGGATGCCGAGCGTCAGGTGGACCGAGACCTCGCCCTGCGCCTGCGCGGCGTGCAGCCAGCCCCGCGGCAGGTAGAGGACGTCGCCGGGTTCGAGGACGGTGTCGATGTACGCCTCGCCCTTCGCGGCCTCGGCGACGGCGGAGCGGCGATCGGTCCAGGGCTGATCGCGCAGCGGGTCGGGATGGACGGGCTCGTGCACGATCCAGCGCTTGGCACCGTCGATCTGGAGGACGAAGACATCGTGGACGTCATAGTGGTCGTCGAACCCGCGGCTCTGCGGCGGGGTGACATAGGCGTTGGCCTGCACCGGATGCCCCAGCTCATGGGCAAGGCGGGCGCTGAAGTCCGCGACCGGCGCCCACGTGCGCTGAAGGGCTTGCAGGACGAGCGTGGCGCCGTCGGCGAACGCGCGCCACAGGGCGGTGTCGTCGAGCTGGTCGCAGATGGTGGCGCCGACACCGCCGGACGAGGTGAATGACGACTCGGGAAGCGTGGAGCCGTCCTTGGCGACGCGGAGGAAGGGCGTACGCAGCCCGCGACGCGAGATCAGCTCGTCCACGGCGTCGGCGCGGAACAGGTCGGAGAAATCACTCGCGCGGCGCGTGAGCAGCGCGGTGCGCGCCCACACCTCGCGGGCGAACCTCTCTGGGCTCAGGCCGGTCAGGCGTGTCTCCAGAACGCCGGCACCCGTTGTGGCGCCGGCGTCCTGAAGCCCGGTCGGAGGGATGCTCAAACGCCGCTGCCGGACTTGTCGGCTCCGCCGTCCGCGCCTCCGTCGTGGACGCCGGGAGTGCCCGCCGCGCCGCCGTCCGCGGGGCCCTCGGCTCCGCCGTCCGCGCCTCCGTCGTGGACGCCGGGAGTGCCCGCCGCGCCACCGTCCGCGGGGCCCTCGGCTCCGCCGTCCGCGCCTCCGTCCGCGCCGCCGTCGTGGACGCCGGGAGTGCCCGCCGCGCCGCCGTCCGCGGGGCCTTCGTGCTGGTTCGGATCCTGCTTGGCGTTGGCCATCATTCCTCCTGAGAATCGAACGGCTGGGAGCGGGCGCACCCTCCGGAGCCCCCCACTCCACTTCCACCAAGCTCGCTCACGCGATTCCGGTCGGCAACCTGAAGGGATCAGGCCCTCTGCGGCGACCCGGCAGTGGGAGCGGGTACGCGCATGGAAGGCGAGGAGGGCCAGCGCACTCGTCACGGCGGCCCAGGCCAACGAGAGGAGCTGGTGGGGCCAGGAGGTGAAGGACGTGAACGCCGCGGCCAGCGCGGACTGGCACGCACCGTACAGAGGGAGCGCGCTCAGGCCGGTGAGCTCGATGACATTGAGAACCGGGTTCTGCAGTCCGCTGTCGACCAGGCTGAGCATGATGACGAGGAAGAAGCCCTCCAGCTCGCCACGGACCAGCGTGCCGAGCAGGAGGCCGATGCCGCCGTACACGAGGCCGGCGCCGAGAACGGCAAGGGCCAGCGGGCCCAACTGACGCACCGGCAGTGAGCTGTGGAGCACGGCCGTGGTGTACACGGCGACGAGAGTGGCGCTGACGGCGACGGCGGCGACCTTGGCCAGCAGCATCGGGAACCGCGGGTAGCCGGCCAGCACGAGTCGGCGGTCCATCTCCCGGGCTTTGAAGGTCTCCATGAACGATGAGAAGCCGGTGACCAGGGTGACGGCGGCGAGGGCGTTGACCACTTGGCCGACCTGATTCGCCGGGGCGTGGACGACCGCCCGCACGGAGTCCGGGGAGAAACGCGCGGCCCGGTCCGACGCGCACAGGCGCGCCACGACGATCCAGCCGGGAAGGAAAGCGACCGCCAGGACCAGCGCCATACGGCTGCGCAGATGACCGAGGAGAGTGCAGCGCAACATCCGGCTGAACGCGGCGGCCCGGTGCGAGGTCATCGGGTGGGCACCTCCAGGTCGAGGCGGCCGTCGCGCAGATGGCCGACCACGTCGAAGTGGTCCATGTCGTGCAGCAGATGCGAGACCACGACGATCGAGTCGCCCCGGCCGCGCAGCTGAGCGGCGAGGGACCAGAAACGCTGATGGGTCTCCCAGTCGAACCCCTGGTACGGCTCGTCGAGCACCAGGAGCCGCGGGTCGTGCATGAGGGCGAGCAGAAGGTTCAGCTTCTGCCGCGTTCCTCCGCTCAGCTCCCCGGCCCGCCGCTGCTCGCAGTCGGCGAACGCCAGGACGTCCATCAACTCGTACGCGCGCGTGAGGCTCGGCAGCCGGTGGGCCACCTGGAAGAGCCGGAGGTGCTGCAGGACGGTGAACGAGTCGTTCAGCACGGCCTGCTGCGGGCAGTACCCCGCCCTGCCGATACGTACGACCGTGCCCCGGTCGGGCGCCAGATGCCCCATGGCGACCCGAAGCAGTGTGCTCTTGCCCGCGCCGTTCTCGCCGACGACGCCGATCAGGGCACCGGGCGGAACGTCGAGGTCGGCGCCGCGCAGGATCTGTCTGCGGCCGTACGCCTTCCATACGCCGGTGATCCGCAGCACTGACTGTCGCTGCGCATGCTGCATGGCCTGTGCGGGCACGTCGAGCCCTCCCGGTCAGCGGAGCGTGTAGATGGAAGCGGCGAGGGCGAGGGTGTACCACTGCTCCACCAGGCGGTAGCTGCGCCGGTCCGCTTCCCGGCCACGCCACATCACCACGCGGACGGAGAGCAGAAGGCTCCAACCGCCCAGGAGCACATCCGTGGCGATGATCCACCAGTGCGGTCCCGCGGGCGCCATGAGGAAGTGGTGGATGGCTGCGGGACCGATGGCGAAGCCGGCGCACAGGAAGACGCGGGTGCGTGTCTCCCCGAAGACCAGGGGCATGGTGCAGCGGTGGACAGCGCGGTCGCCGGTGATGTCGTGGAGGTCCTGGACGGACATGAGGAGGGTCACGGTGACCGCGAGGGTGATGATCCAGCGCCAGGCGTCGGGCGTCATCGCGGTGACCATTTCCCAGGCGGCCGCCAGCTGGGCGATGACGCCGACTCCGGCGTAGACATTCCTGCCGAGCCAGTGCCGGCACCAGCCGTACTCGTGCTGGAGCAGGGAGAGGATCTGCCACATCAGGGCCCACTCCAGGACACCGAGCCAGTACCCGTACAGGGGGAAGAGGATCCGGACGGCGACCAGCCGCAGCCGCGCACCCCGGAGGCTGCACCGGCCGGTGACCAGCGGCCGGAAGGGCTTGTTGACGCGGTCCTCTTCGACGCCGACGATCTGGTTGGCCAGGGTGTGTTCGTAGACGAACAGCCAGAAGTACAGGGCGCCCGAGGCCAGGGTGATCGCGGCCGCGGGCGGGGACAGCCGGGCGTGGACGACGGCCGCGGTGACGAAGCAGGTCGCGGGGAAGATGGTGGTCCAGCGGTCGGCGCTGATGAAGAGCCAGCTGAGGCGGAGCTCGCACCAGGCGCTCCGCAGAACCGTCGCCGTGGGCGCGGTCATGGTCGTGATCATGGCAATGGGTCCCCCATGCTCCGTGGTCGGCAGGACGGGCTTCAGACCGCGCGGTGTACGACCGCCTCCGCGACGTTCTTCAGCGTGCGGGTGGCGCCGGGCGGGAACGGTGCCGTGGCCAGGGAGTCCAGGGCCTGGTGGTGTCTGTCCTGGATCATTCGCTCGACCGCCGCCCGAGCTCCGGTGTCGGTGAGCAGGCCGCGGATCTCCGCGGCTTCCCGCTCCCCGAGATCGGGGTCGCCGATCAGTTGACGCAGTCGGCTCACCTGGGCCGGGCCGCCGGCGCGCAGGGCGTGGACGACCAGGCTGGTGCACTTGCCCTCGCGCAGATCGTCCAGCCGGGATTTGCCCGTCCGGTCAGGGTCCCCGAACACGCCGAGCACGTCGTCCCGGAGCTGGAACGCCTCACCGAGGGGGACCCCGTAGGCGGTGCAGGCGCGCATGACCTTCCGCCCGGCACCGGCGAGGGCCGCTCCGACCTGCAAGGGGCGTTCGATGGTGTACTTGGCGGTCTTGTAGCGGATGACGCTCATCAGCGTCTCGACGCTGGTGTGGAGGTCGCCGGTGGTCAGCAGGTCCAGGTGCTGACCGGCTATCAGCTCGCTCCGTGCGCGGTCGACGCAGCGCAGTACCGCGGTCCGGTGGGCGTCGGGCATGGGCGTGGTGTGCAGCAACTCGTCGGACCAGACGAGCGCGAGGTCGCCCAGGAGAATCGCGCCACCGACCCCGTACTGCCGCGCCGTCCACGGTGCGTGGTGCCGGTCGGCCAGCGCCCGGTGGACGGTGGGACGCCCGCGGCGGCTGTCGGACGCGTCCATGATGTCGTCGTGGATGAGTGCGCAGGTGTGCGCCAGTTCGATGGAGGCGGCCAGCCTGACGGCCCGCGCGGAATCGCCTTGTCCCCCGCCCGAGATCCATCCGGTCACGCACAGCAGGGGACGGATCCTCTTCCCGCCGGAGATGAAGTCGCGCAGCATGAGGGTGAGCACCGACTGGTGGGGCACAGGAGCGTTCCGTGCCTTCTCCGTCAGGAACTCGGACAGAAGGCTGTCTATCGCGGTACGCGGCGCGAAGAAGTCGGACTGGACCGCCATCGTTTCAGCCTTCATGACAAGACGTCCCCGCGCCCGAGTGGCCTGTGCGCAGGACGTATCGGCCCAGCGCCATCAAGGGGAAGACGTGCCCGTAGTACTCGTAGTGCACGGCCACGGCCCCCGGAATGAGCGTGCCGGTGAAGTGCGGCTCCTCCCAGGTGCCGTGCTCCGTCTGGCGTTCGGTCAGCCAGCGCACTCCGGACCGGACGGTGGCGCCGTCGTGCTCTCCGGCCGCGAGGAGCGCGAGCAGGGCCCAGGCCGTCTGTGAAGGGGTGGACGGACCACGGCCGCTGCTGGCCGGGTGGTCGTACGAGTGCCAGCTCTCGCCCCAGCCGCCGTCCGGGTTCTGGACCGACGTCAGCCAGGTGACGGCGCGCCGGACGGCAGCATGGCCGCAAGGGACTCCGGCGGCGACGAGGGCGGGAACGACACAACCGGTGCCGTAGATGAGGTTCACTCCCCAGCGCCCGTACCAGGCACCGCTCGCCTCCTGCTGATCGAGCAGCCACTGGACGGCACGGCGGGTAGGGGTGTCGCGCTCCATCCCGAGGGCGGCCAGCATCTCCACCACGTGGGCGGTGACGTCGGCCGTTGGCGGATCGGTGCAGAACTCGCCGAAGTCGAAGAACGGGACCTTACCGGGGAGGGCGCTGGTGTTGTCCGCGTCGAAGGCCGCCCATCCGCCGTCGCGGCTCTGCATGCCGAGGCACCACCGCGCCGCCCTGCTCACCGCCGCGTCGACGCGCGTCCGGTCGGGGGGACTGACACGGTGCAACGCGAGGACCGTCTCGGAGGTGTCGTCGGCGTCGGGGTAGGTCTGGTTGTGGAACTGGAAGGACCAGCCGCCGGGAGCCGGCCGGGGCCGCCGTACGGCCCAGTCACCAGGCCGGTCCGTCTGCCTGGTGAGCAGCCAGTCGGCGGCCTTCAGCAGCGCCGGGTGGTCGGCGGCCAGCCCGGCGTCCAGCAACGCGGTGGTCGACAGGCAGGTGTCCCATACGGGGCTGTGGACGGTCTGCAGCGCCCGCACGTCGCTCTCGGGCCATGTGACGCAGCCCTCCAGGAAGCTCCAGGCGGCCTTGAGCACCGGATGGTCCGGGGGGCAGCCGTGCACGTGCAGGGCGAGGACCACCCATGTGGTCATCGGAGTGCAGGCTCCCCAACTGCCGTCCGCCTCTTGACGCTTCAGAAGCCAGCGAACGCAAGCGTTGGCCGCGGTCTTGCGTGCCGGCCGCGGGATGGCCTTGCCGCACGTACGCACAGCGGCGTTCAGATGGTGGAAGACCTTCTCCCGGCCGCTGGTCGGTGCGGGCGTCGGCGTACGTACGCAAGCGTCGCCGGACGCAGCGAAGAGCTCGTCGATGCGGAAGGGAGCCGGCCGCACGGGCCGGTGCGCGCTGATGACGCTGAGAGCGACGAGCACCGGACGCATGATGGCGCTGAAGGAGTAGATGTTCAGGGGTGCCCACTTGGGCAGGGCGATGATCTCCGGTGGGACTTCGGGCAGGTCGTCCCACTCCCACCAGCCGAACATGGCGAGCCAGATACGCGCGGTCAGCTGGCCGGCGGCAACACCGCCCTGTTCGCGTACCCAGGCCGCACACCGGAGCATGTGCCCCTCGTCCGGACTGTCCCCGGCGAGCCGCAGGGCCACATACGCCTGAATCGTGGTCCCCAGATGGCCCTCGCCTTCGAAGGCGAGGGGCCAGGAACCGTCCGCGCCCTGCTGCGAACGGATCCATCGGCCACTCGCCGTGGCCAAACGCTCGTCCGGCACACCCAGCAAGTAGCGCAGGAAAAGGTCATGGGCGTCATAACTCACGTCCGTCTTGAAAAAACCTTTCCACCACCCCTCGGCATGCTGCCGGGTCAGCAAATGATTTGCGGCCCGCACCATCACTCGCCGAACCGTTTCCTCTTTGATGTCCGGGCATTCCTCGTGCGGCGCACCGTCAGTCGAGATCGCCATTGGCCCTCCTGGATGATCGGGCGGGGACGATATCGAGCCTTCCGCTTCTTTCCCGGCCCGCACATCCTCCGTACGAGTGGGGTGCGGGGCGCTCGGGGACACTTCCCCGACCCTGGGGTGCGCCGTCGCCGCCCGGGCGGTCGGACGTGGAACAGCGCGAGCGCGGCCCGATTTTCGCTCTTTCGCTCTGTGAACAAACGACTTTTCTTCGAAGCCGTGCACAAAACGCCTTAAGGGCGTTTGGGTATACGTCTTGTTCATGCAGGGCTGCCGGTGCGGCAGCCGTAAAGGAGATTTGATGCCGGTTTCTTTCGCTCCGGGCCGGTCACCCAGGGGTCGTGAGTCCGCCGGCGGGCTTTCACGTCGTCGGCGTCCGCGTCCGCGCCTGACCCTCGGTCTGGCGCTCGCGGTCATGGTGTGCACGTCCGCCGCCGCCGCTCCCGAGCCACCTGTGCTCCCGGCACCGGCGAAGAAAGGGGCGGCGGCCCGGGACTATCCGATGCGCATCGTGGCGTACGTGGCGAACAGCGGCGGCCCCGGGACCGTCTCCTCCTACGACGTCCGGCTGGAGAGGCCCGTCGCCACCACGCCGACGGGCAACGGCCCGACCGGGGTGGGAGCGGCACCGGACGGCTCCCATGTGTACGTGGCCAACGGCCTTTCCGACACGGTCTCCTTCATCGAGACCGCCGGGCACAAGGTCGTGGCGAGTGTGCCGGTCGGGTCGTACCCGTTCGCGGCCGTCTCCAGCCGGGACGGGAAGCGGGTACTCGCCGCCAACTGGGGCGGCGACACGGTGTCGGTCATCGACACCGCTTCGCGCAAGGTCGTCGCGACGACCCGGGTCGGTGAGCTACCGCACAGCATCACCACCCTTCCCAACGGGACCGCGTACGTCACCAACAGCGGCACCAACGACGTCACCGTGCTGTCCGAGACGAACCAGGCGAAAGCCAGAATTCCTGTGGGTGATTTCCCCAGCGGAATCACCAGCACCAGGGGCGGGGAAAGGGTCTACGTCGCCAATACGGGTTCCGGCAGCATCTCGGTCATCGACCCCGCCACCGGCAAACCGCTGTCCACCTGGGTGATCGGGAAGGCCCCGGTGGGCCTCGCCGTCAGTCCCGACGGGCAGCGTCTGTACGCGGCCGATTCGGCGGCCGACGTGCTCCTGGTCATCGACACCTCGACCGGCCGTGCCGTCAGCCGTGTCCCCGTGGGCAAAAAGCCGCAGGGCGTGGCGGTCAGTCCGGGCGGCAGCCGGGTCTGGGTCACCAATGAGGAGTCCGACACCGTTTCCGTGATCGATCCCGTGGCGGCGAGAACACGAGTCACGCTACCGACCGGGCAGCACCCCGAGGGCGTCGCCATCACCCCCAGGTGACATGGACTCGAAGCCCTTCAGAAACGGGATGAGCGCGTCGATGAAGGGTTCGTTCCGGTCGCCGGCCACCATGTGCCCCGCGTCGAGCACATCGACGTACCGCGCGTGGGGAACGCTGTCGCAGAACTCCTCGGCGATGTCCTCGCGTACGACGTCGCTGAGCCCGCCGCGGACGAGCAGGATCGGCACGTCGGTGCGGCGGGCGGCGTCGAGGAGACGTTCCGCCATGCCGGGCGGGTCCATTCGGTCCTCGAAGCCGTCCACAAGACGGGGGTCCCAGTGCCAGACCCACCGGTCGCCGTGGCGTCGCAGGTTGTTCCGCAGCCTCTCGGGGTCGTACGGCCGCGTGCGATGCGGCAGGTGGGCCGCGACCGCCGCGGCTGCTTCCTCGACGTCGGCGAATCCGTCCGGTCGGCGGCGCATGAACTCTACGACGCGGCGCGCCCCGCGGGGGTCGGGGCGATGGGCGACATCGACCAGGACCAGCGCGCGAACCGTCGCCCCGGGTGCCTCTCCGGCGGCGAGCAGCGCACTCAGGCCGCCGAGCGAGGCTCCCACGAGCAGCGGTGGCTCGCCGAGTTCGGTGACCAGGGCCCGGACGTCCCCGGCGAACAGGTCGAGGTCGTAGCCGCCGTCGGGGGACCATTGGCTGGTGCCGTGCCCGCGCAGGTCCGGAGCGATGACCTGCCACCCCCGGGCGGCCAGCCGAGGGCCGGACCGGTCCCAGGCGTGCCGTGTCTGGCCGCCGCCGTGCAGCAGGACCAGCGGCGGCGAGGACTCCTTGCCCCACACGTCCGCCGCGAGCCGGATCCCGCCACGGCCGACGAAGCTTCGGGGCCGCGACAGCGCGCCGGCCGTCATACCGAGCCTCGGGCCCGCAGCGGCGCCAGCAGTCGGTCGCGGTGGGGATCCGCGGCCGCCGCGGCGAGCGCGACGTCCAGTGCGAACAGGGCACGCGCGAGGAACCGGTCGTCGTCGATCAGGGCGGCGACCCACTGATGCAGCGCGCCCACGCACGCGGTGCCGACCATGGCGGCCAACGCGTCAGTGTCGATGTCGGCGCGCAGAAGGCCCTGTCTCTGCGTCCCGGCCACCGCCTGGCGGAGTTGCGTGAGCGGACTGCGGTCGAGCACGAGGCCGCTCTCCTCCCACTCACGGACCATGCGACGCGATACGACCGGGTCGTCCACGAACAGACGCACGGTCGACCGGACGACCTCGCGCGGGTCGTCGGCTCCCAGCACCACCAGGCGGCGCTCCAGTTCGTCCATGAACCCGGCGGCGAGCGCCTCCCAGATCTTTTCGCGCGGTCCGATCAGGTTGTACACGGTGGCGGGGGCGACTCGCGCTCGCTCGGCGATCCGCTCGGTACTGATCACCGACTCCGGGCTGTCCCGGAGGAGTTCACGCGTCGCGTCGAGGATCCGGATCCGCCGCCTGGCCTTGTGCTGCTCACGCAGCCCCCCTTCGGACGTCTGCATACGCGCACACCCTTCCCGAATACTTAGAGAGCAATACAAATTTAGAGGGTGCTCCAGGGAAGGGCAAGTGCCGACGGGCCGTGCCGCAGCATGGCCCGTTGGTCCGCCCCTGACGCTGCGCAAGGCGCACAGACTGGACCATTGGCGCACCCAGACGCACCTCGGTTGAGCAGAGTGGAGACTAGATGGTGTGATGGGAGTGTCGATGGCGCTGCGGACTCCGTGGCGCCTTCTCTGTGTCTGGTCGCCGAGAGGGGCGGAAAGCTGTGCTCAAGAGGGTGTTCGTGGCTCCGGACCCCGGGCGGCTGCGGTTGCGCAGCGCCGGGCGGGGTGTCCTCGGTGTCGGTCTTGCCGTGACGGTGTCGGTCCTGGTCACACACTCGTTGTCCGCAGCGATCACCGGGGGGCTCGCCGCCCTGCTCGCCCTGTTCACGGTGGCCGACGCGTCGGTGCGGAGGCAGGCGGTCACTACGGCCCTGTTGCCGGTGGCCGGTTTCCCGGTGCTCGCTCTCGCCGCTCTCTTGCACGACTTCCCGTGGGTGCGGGACGCGGCCTTTGTCGCCATCCTCGGAGCGGGGATGTACGCCCGCCGGTGGGGGCCGCGAGGTCACGCGCTGGGGATATTCGCGTTCATGATGTTCTTCGCCGCACAGTTCCTGCACGCGGTGCCGGACCAGCTGCCGGAGCTCTGCACGGCGGTGGCGCTCTCGCTGGCCGCGTCCTCAGCGGTGCGGTTCGGCTTGTGGTGTTACGAAAGGCGGCTGCCGCCGGCTGCTGTACCGGTGGTGGCTCCGGGCGGCGCAGGTCTTGCCCGGGTGACCACGCGCCAAGCGGTCCAGGGGATGGCAGGTGGCACGTTCGCGCTGGTGGTGGGGCAACTGGTGTCGCACGAGCGCTGGTACTGGGCCGTTGGCGCGGTGTGGTGGATCTTCGTGAACACCGCGTCGCGCGGGGAGACCCTGGTGCGGGGCTTTCGCCGGGTCCTGGGCACCGTGGTCGGCATCGCCATCGGCCTGATCATCGCTGTCCCACTGGACGGAGCGGCTGCTCCCACCGCTGTGCTCGTGGCGGTCTGCGTGTTCGGCATCTTCTACACGGCGGCGGTGTCCTATACGTGGATGATGCTGGCGGTGACGCTGATGGCGGGGCTGCTCTACGGCTTGCTCGGGGTGCTCGATCCGGCTCTGCTCGCACTGCGTGTCGCGGAGACGGGTGTGGGGGCGCTCGGCGCGGCACTCGCTGTGCTCTTCGTACTGCCGGTGACCACGCATGCCACCACCGACGCGTGGATCCAGCGCGCGCTGCACTGCGTCCACGCCTGCACTTCCGAAGCCGCGGCCCGCCTGGCCGGCTCCCCGACCGCGGACCCCGCCCGGTATGTCGCCGAACTGGAAGTGCTGCTGAGCCGGGTACGGCTCTCGCTGGCCCCACTGGTGCATCCCTTCGCCCCGCTGCGTGCCCGCAAGGCGCGTGCCCGCCGGGTGCTGGAGCTGCTTGACCATTGCGCGCGAGACGTGCGCGGCCTGGCGTCGGTCGCCGCGGACCCCGATGCCTCCCACGACGCCAGGCTCGCCGCCGCGTGCTGGCGGGTGGAGGCAGCGGTACAGGCGCTGACCATGCCCGACGTGACGCGGCGCGAGATCGACGTGCCCCCTGCCGTATCCCAGCATTCCGGTGCCGAACTGGCCCTGACCCATCTGCATGGCCTGGAGCACGCGCTGAAGGCCCTGGCAGAGCCCCTGCGAGGCCCGGTGGCTCCCGCCTGACCGTGGGGTGGACTCGTCCGCCGGCCCTCAGGGCGCCGTCGCACCGGGCCGCGGCAACCGGACCGTGTTCGAGGAGGCGAACCTCTATCTGGCCCCGGTGGACGCGTACGCCACCTCGACCAGTGCGGACGTCGACGCCGTCGCGACACGTGCGCACCCCGATCCGGTCCGGCTCGTGGACACGTACCGCGGGTCCCGCCCGAGGGCGGCCTTCGGCGAGCTGCGGTCCGCCATCATGGGCGAAGCCCCGCTCGGCGCGGGCAGCCGGGCCCCGGCCGACGCACACGCCGACCGGTCCCGGGCCGCCACCTACCGCTACGAGTCCGCGTGGTGCTCCCACGCCCTGGACGGAGAAATGGGCGCCGCCCACGCGATGGAGCTGACCTTCGTCTGCGATCTCACGCGGCTGCCCCGGTTGCACGGCGCCCATGCCCTGCTCGGTCCCGACAGGCCACCCGCCGGTCTCGCCCCCCCCCGCGTACACGAGACATGGACCCGGTTCGCCGCGCCGGGCGATCCCGGCTGGCACCCGTACGGCCCCGAGCGCCGGGCCACCATGCGTGTCGACACCGACTGGACCCGGATCGACGACCCTCGCGGCCAGGAACGACAGGCATGGACCTGACCCGGCGCGAGGGCCGGACATGGACGACCTCGGTCAGCGCAGGCCGTACTGCGCCCGGTTGACCACCTTGCCGTTGGTGAGGATGAACGAGGCGCTGCCGTAGGTGCGGGACTGCTCGCACGAGTAGCTGGCGGACTTCGCACCGGTCGTCTCGGCGTCGGCGACGCGCACGCACACACCCTTGCCCGCGATGCTGTGCATCTGGGCGGTGGTCTTGCCCTTGGTGATCTTCTTGTACTTCGCCTTCGTCATCTTGCCGTTGGACTGCTTGCCGTCGAGGCCGCCCTGCGACTTCACGGCGAGCTTGCCGTTGCCGAAGGAGAACGTCGCGGAGCTGTACCGCTTGTTGCCCTTGCACTCGTAGACCTTGCTCGAGTAGCCGGAGCCGCCGCTGCTCGACGTGAGCTTGCAGGCGCCGCGGCCGGCGACGGAGTGCATCTTGGAGATGCTCGCCCCCAGCTTGACCTTGTCGTACTCGGCGCGCGTGATGGTCGGCGAGGCCGCCTGTGCGGTGGGGGCCAAGGCGGCGGTGAGAGCGGCGGCGAGCAGACCGGAGACGGCCAGCGTCTTGCGCGACATGCGTGTTCCTGTTCGTGCTGGGGTGACATACCCGTGAGAGACATGGCGGAGACGCGGCCCGCACCGGCCGCGCATGGCGAACGGAGCGAGGGCCTGCGCCCCTGATGATCATGACTCCCGAGGTGGCCCGCTGGTTGTGCTCCCGACCGAAATATCGTGGTGCGTCTCCTGCGCCCGAACTCGGTCCGCGCCACGTGCCGGACATGAGAAGACCCCGGCTGGACGGGGGGACCAGCCGGGGTCGTCGAGGGTGGCCCTCCGCGGCCACACCTAGATGAACGATGAACCACATGTGGTGGTTCCGGGCCCCCGTCCGGCACCGGCGTGACCTGTGGCACAGCCCAGGAGGGGGCCGACCGGCTTCAGCGGTCGGGGCGGCACCTCGAACCGGCGACTCACCCACCCGCCCGAACGGTCCGGCACGTGCCGACCCGACGGCCTCCGCCGCCATTTGGTCTAGACCGACTGCTAGCGTCGGCCGCACGAGCGGCGCCAGGGACGCGCCGCTCCGGCCGAGAGGGGACAGCAGTGGGCGACGGCAACCACGCCGGACGGGCATACATCGGATCCTTCACCGCCGCCGGGGGCCTCGGTGTCCTCACCGCGGCCGTCGACGAGGACACCGGGGCGCTGACCGTCCTCAGCGCCACGGACGCGGTCGCCGATCCGTCCTACCTCGCACTCTCGCCGACCGGCGACACCCTCTACGCCGTGAGCGAGACATCGGACGGCGCCCTCGCCGCGTACCGCCTCGGAGGGGACGAGCCGGAACTCATCGGCCGGCCCGTGCCCGTCGGCTCGGCGCCCACGCACCTCGCCCTCCACGACGGCCACGTGCTCACCGCCAACTACCGCTCGGGCAGTGTCACCGCCGTCCCGCTGCGCGACGACGGCGGCCTCGCCGCCCCGGCGGGCGAACTCCGGCACACGGGCTCCGGACCGCACCCACAGCGCCAGCAGGGCCCGCACGCCCACCAGGTCCTCGCGGACCCGAGCGGCCGCTGGGCGGTCAGCGTCGACCTCGGCACGGACTCCGTACGCGTCTGCGCGCTCGGCGACGCCGGACTGACGCTCCACCGCGAAGTGGCGCTGCGTCCGGGCTCGGGACCGCGGCACCTCGTCTTCCACCCGCGCGGCGACCGCGCGTACGTCCTCAACGAACTCGCCCCCACGCTCACCGTCTGCTCCTGGGACGCCGACGAAGGCACCCTCAAGCCGATCGGCGAGGTCTCCGTCCTCGTCGACGTCCCGGACGGCGACGTCTACCCCTCGGAGGTCGTCGTCGCGCCCGACGGGCGGTTCCTGTGGACCGCCACGCGCGGCGCGGACGTCATCTCGGTCCTCGCGCTCGACGAGGCGGGCGAGGCGCCACGGCTCGCGGCGACGGTCCCGTGCGGCGGCCACTGGCCGCGCGACCTGGCCATCCACCCCTCCGGGCGGCATCTGTACGCCGCCAACGAGCGCTCCGGGGACGTCACCTGGTTCACGATCGACCACGGCACGGGCATCCCACGGAAGGCCGGCTCGGTCGAGGCACCCGCCGCCTCCTGCGTGATCTTCGGCTGAGGCCGGCCCGCCCACCCTTTACGTGCGTACGCGAATGGGCCCGCCCCCACACACGGGGCGGGCCCATCGACGTACGTACTCAGTGCACCGGCATCCCCGAAGGCTGCTGCGGCGTGATGCCGAGCGCCGTCGTGTACTTGGACAGCGCCAGCTTGCCGATCGCCGGGTACGGGCCGAGCGGCTCGGCGACCGAGCAGCCCGCCTCCTTCGCGGCCGCGTCCAGCAGGCTCGCGTCGAGCTCGGGGCCGATCAGGTACGGCGCGAGCGCCAGCTGGGCCGAGCCCGAGCCGCGCAGCTGCTCGGCGATCGCCGCGACGGAGCCCTCCTCGTCGAGCGCGGCCGCCATCACCGGCACCGCGAGGCGCGCGGCGAGGAGCATGCCGGTGATCCCGGCGGCCTGTACGGCCTCCTCGCCACCGACCGTGGCCAGGACGATGCCGTCCGCCGCGGTGGCCACGGTGAACAGACGGGCGCGGTCGGCGCGGGCGAGCCCGGCCTCCGAAAGCCGTACGTGCAGCGCCTCGGCGAGGAGCGGGTGGGGGCCGAGCACATCCGTCAGCTCGGCGACGGTACCGCTGTCCACGACGGCCTGCCGGATGCGGCCCATCAGCGCGCTGTCAGGACCCGCCAGCAGCGGCACGACCACCGCGACGGGCCCCTCGGGCTCGCTGACCTCGGCACCGGCGGCACGCGCCCGCTCGAAGCGGGCGGCACGCTCGGCGCTCGCGTGCGCGAGCACGGACGGCAGCGAGGGGAACTCGGGGAAGGACGTGACGGTGGCGTCCTCCACACCGTCGACGTAACCGATTCTGGCGTCGAGGCCGGGCAGCTCGGAGCGGGCGATGCTCACGACTTCCTCGGCGAGGCCGCGCGTGGTGGTGCTGGGGGCGCCCGGCACGGCGAGGACGAGTGCGGGCGCGCCCTCAGGAGCCGCGACGGGCTCCGGACGGCGGTGCCGGCCCGGCTGACGGGGGCGCGGCATTCGTACGGGCAGGCCGGATGCGGGCCCAGTGGGGGAGCTCATGCGCCCGCATGCTACTGGCTTGCGGGTCTCCGCCGTTCGGGGAGGGTGCAGCTGGGCGGTATAAGTACGTTTTTGTCTGATGAGTTACGTAGAGGTCAACTGTCGCCCTTTCCGTGGACGGAGAGCATCCGCGCGTCGCGCGGCAGTCGCAGCTGGTCACGGGCGACATCGACCGCTACGCGCAGGGCGCCGTCGAGCGGGTCGCCGGTCGCGGGGACCCGCCGGGCGTGCGGCAGTTGTAGGGCCAGTTCCTCGCGCAGCGGGGCGAGCAGCGGCTCGCCCATGTTGAACAGGCCGCCGGTCAGCGCGACTTCGCTCGCCTCCGACCGCGGGCAGACGGCCGCGGCGGCATCGGCGATGTGGCGGGCCGCGTCCCGCAGGATGCCGCCCGCCACGGCGTCGTCCGCCGCACAGCCGGCCACCTCGGGCGCGAAGGAGGCGAGGACAGCGGGCCGGTCGGCACGGGGATAGAGCCGGCCCGGCAGCTCCTCCAGGGGGCCGAACAGTGTTTCCGCCCGTGCGAGGAGCGCCGTCGAACCGCCCCGTCTGCCGTCGTGTGCCCGCATCGCCGCTTCGAGTCCCGCCCGGCCGATCCAGGCACCGCCGCCGCAGTCCCCGAGCAGATGGCCCCAGCCGTCGGCGCGGCGCCAGACCGTCAGGTCGGTGCCGAGCGCGATCATGCCGGTGCCCGCGGCGACGACCGCTCCGGGACGATCGCCCAGCGCCCCCGCGTACGCGGTCACGGCGTCCGCGGCGAGTGCCAGACGCCGTACGCCCAGGGCGCCTTCGAGCGCGGACGGCAGCTCGGCGCGCAGGTCGTCGCCGAGAGTCGCCATCCCCGCGGCGCCCACGGCGACGGCCGTGATCCGCCCGCCGCCCGCCCGCTCCAGCAACGCCCTCGCCATCGGCAGGAGTTGCTCCATGAAGTGCGCGGCGTCGATGCCCCGGGCGCCGGTGCGCACCGGCTCGGTCGAACACACGGGCTCCATCGAAGGCACCGGCTCCGTCGAACGCACCCGGCCGGGACGGTGCGCGCCGTCCGGCACCGCCAGGGCCGCCCGCAGTCCGGAGCCCCCCGAATCGACACCCAGTACATACGCCGTGTCCATCAAGGACGCCGTGTCCGCCACGGACGCCGTGTCCGCCACGGACGCCGGGTCCGTCACGGAAGCCGCCAGTCCACCGGCTGCGCCCCCTGCTGGACCAGCAGGTCGTTGACCCGGCTGAAAGGACGCGAGCCGAAGAAACCGCGGTCCGCCGACATGGGGGAGGGGTGCGAGGACTCCACCGACGGCAACTGCCCGAGCAGCGGGCGCAGATTGCGCGCGTCACGCCCCCACAGGACCGACACCAGCGGCTTGCCCCGCGCGGCCAGCGCCCGTATCGCCTGCTCGGTGACCTCCTCCCAGCCCTTGCCGCGGTGCGCGGCCGGCTTGCGCGGGGCCGTGGTGAGCGCCCTGTTGAGGAGCAGGACGCCCTGCCGTGTCCACGGCGTGAGGTCGCCGCTCGACGGCGGGGGCAGGCCCAGGTCGTCGGTCATCTCGCGGTAGATGTTGATGAGGCTGCCGGGCAGCGGCCGCACCTCGGGCGCGACCGAGAACGACAGCCCCACCGCGTGTCCGGGCGTGGGATAGGGGTCCTGGCCGACGATCAGGACGCGGACGTCGTCGAAGGGCTGCTGGAACGCGCGCAGTACGTTCGCTCCCGCCGGGAGGTAGGTGCGTCCCGCGGCGATCTCCGCGCGCAGGAAGTCCCCCATCCCGGCGATCCGTTCGGCCACCGGCTCCAGGGCCTTGGCCCAGCCGGGTTCGACGATCTCATGCAAGGGTCGTGGTGCCACGCCGTCACCCTACTGCCGTACCGGTGGCGTCGATCAACCGATGGCCGCGGCCCGCACGCACAGTACGTCCGGCAGGTGCGAGGCGAGCAGCCGCCAACTGTCGCCGTCGTCCGCCGAGGCGTACACCTCGCCGTTGCGATTGCCGAAGTAGATGCCCGCCGGGTCGTTGCCGTCGCTGCACATGGCGTCCCTCAGCACCGTCCCGTAGTGGTCCTCCTGCGGCAGGCCCGCGCTCAGCGGCTCCCAACTCCCGCCCGCGTCCGCCGTGCGGTAGACGCGGCAGCGGCGGTCGGCGGGCACCCGGTCGCTGTCCGCGGTGATCGGGAAGACGTACGCCGTGCCGCCTCGGTGCGGATGGGCGACCGCGGCGAAGCCGAAGTCGGACGGCAGGCCGCCGCCGATGTCCGTCCAGTGCGCGCCCGCGTCGTCGCTGCGGTACACACCCCAGTGGTTCTGCAGATACAGCCGGTCGGGGTCGGCCGCGTCCCGCGCGACCTTGTGCACACACTGCCCGAACTCAGGGTTGGGTTCCGGCAGGAACACCGCGGAGACGCCCTTGTTCGACGGGGCCCAGCTCTCCCCGCCGTCGAGCGTGCGGAACACCCCCGCAGTGGACACCGCGACCGTCACCGCGCGGGCGTCGCGCGCGTCGGTCAGGACGGTGTGCAGGCCCTCACCGCCACCGCCCGGCACCCACTTGGAACGCGTGGGGTGCTCCCAGAGCGGACGGACGAGCGCGAAACTCTCGCCGCGGTCCTCGGAGCGGTACAGCGCGGCTGGTTCCGTGCCCGCGTACACCACGTCCGGCTCCGCGGCCGACGGATGCAGCTGCCACACCCGCTCCAGCGACGCCCCGGTGTCCTTGGGGAACTTAACGGCGGCCTTCGCGGGCTCCGTCCATTTCTGCCCCAGGTCGTCGGAGTGGAAGACGGACGGGCCCCAATGCGCGCTGTCGCCGCCGACCAGCAGCCGTGGTGTCGGGCCCCGGGTGTCGATCGCGACGGAGTACACCGCTTGCGCGTTGAAGTACGGGCTGTCGTCGAACTCCCAGGCGCCGCCGCGCCTGCGGCCGATGAACAGGCCCTTGCGGGTCCCTACGGTCAGAAGTACATCGGCCATGACGGCCACCTCCGGACGTCGTTGTCTCAGGTATCCGTCAGTCTGCACCCCACCACTGACAATCACCCTCCAGCGTGGCGTTGTCACAGGTCAACGCTGCGTACTCACCCCATCGACCGCCCCTGCGACGACAGCTCCCGCGCCACCTCCGAGATCGCCGCGGGGCCCACCCGGCAGCACCCGCCCACCAGCCGCGCCCCCGCCGCCCGCCAGCCGGCCACCTGACCGGCCGCGAACCGAGCGGGACCGCGCCAGGCCCGGTCCCCGGCATCCCACGTCTCCCCGCTGTTCGGATAGACGACCACGGGCTTGCCGGTGACGCGCGCGGCCAGCGCGACCGCCGCGTCGGCGTCGCGCGGATCGCAGCAGTTCACACCGACCGCGATCACCTCCTCCACGTCGGCGGCGAGCGCGAAGGCCTCATCGAGGGGCTGGCCCGCGCGCGTGCGATCGCCCGCGACGCTGTACGACAGCCAGGCGGGCACTCCGAGGCCGCGCACCGCACGCAGCAGCGCCCGCGCCTCGTCGGTGTCGGGGACCGTCTCCAGGGCGAGTACGTCCGGTTCCGCCGCGGCGAGGGTCTCCAGGCGGGGCCGGTGGAAGCGCTCAAGCTCGTCCACGGTGAGCCCGTACCGCCCCCGGTACTCGGAGCCGTCGGCGAGCATCGCGCCGTACGGCCCCGCCGACGCGGCCACCCACACCTCGCGGCCGAGCCCTGCACCGGCACGCCGCGCCAACTCCACGCCGAGGCGGAGCAGTTCGGCGGTGCGGCGTGCGTCGATGCCGTGCCGCGCGAACCCTTCGTACGTCGCCTGATAGCTGGCGGTGATGGCGACCTCGGCGCCCGCCTCGTAGTACGCGTGGTGGGCGGCTTCGATCGCCCCGGGATCGTCGGCGAGCAGCCGCGCCGACCACAGGGCGTCGCTCAGGTCGTGCCCGGCGGCCTCCAACTGGCTGGAGAGCCCGCCGTCGAGCACGACCGGGCGACGGGCGAGGACATCGGCGAGTTTCACACCGCCGACGCTAGCCGAGGTGAGGCCAGGGGGAAGTGGCAGGCCACTTGGTGTCCCTCCCCGTTCGGCGTGCTCACCGGCGGTTCGGTCGTGGCGCACACGTCCTGCGCGAGGGGGCAGCGGGTGCGGAAGCGGCAGCCCGACGGGGGCTTCGCCGCCGAGGGGGTCTCGCCCTTCAGGGGCGTGTGCCGCATGCCGGACGCGGCCTCGGGGTCGGGCAGGTTCACCGTGTCGAGCAGGCCGCGCGTATAGGGGTGCAGGGGACGCTCGTACACCTCCTCGGCAGGCCCCGACTCCACCAGTTTGCCGAGGTACATCACGCCGACCGTGTCCGCCAGGTGCCGTACGACGGCCAGGTCGTGCGAGATGAACAGATAGGTCAGGCCCCGCTCGCGCTGGAGCCTCCGCATCAGGTTCAGGATCTGCGCCTGCACCGACACGTCAAGCGCGGAGACCGGCTCGTCGGCGACCACCAGATCGGGGGAGAGCGTCAACGCCCGTGCCAGGCCGAGGCGCTGGCGCTGTCCACCGGAGAACTCGTGCGGGTAGCGGTGCACGGCGCCGCGCGGCAGGCCGACGGCGTCGAGCAGCTCGGCGACCAGTTCCTCCTGTTCGGCGCGGCTGCCGACGCCCTGGATGACCAGGGGTTCGCGCAGGATCTCGCCGACCCGCATCCGGGGGTCCATCGCGGCGGTGGAGTCCTGGAACATCAGCTGGACGCGCCGCCGGTGCGCGCGCCGCTCTCCCCGGGACATCCGCGTCGGATCGACGCCCTCGAACCGCACCGCCCCGCCGGTCGGCTCCTCCAGGCCCGCGACGATCCGCCCGAGCGTGGTCTTGCCGCAGCCGGACTCGCCGACCAAGCCGAACGTCTCGCCCTTGCGGACCGTGAGCGACACCCCGCCGACCGCGCTGACCGTGCCGCGACCGCGAGAGAACGGTCCGCCCTTCAGAGGGAATTCCTTGACGAGCGCGTCCAGTTCGAGGAGTACGCCGCCGGGCGCGGCGGCCGGCGGGACGGGCGCCGGGATCACCACTTCCGCCTCGGACGCGGCCTCTTCCGGGGCGGGCACCGGGTGGAAGCACGCGAACCGGTGCTCCGCGCCCCGCACCTCGTCGTCCACGAGCGGCGGCTCCTCGGCGCGGCACTCGTCCGTGGCGAAGACGCAGCGCGGCGCGAAGCGGCAGCCGGTGGGGCGTGCCGCGAGGTTCGGCGGCAGGCCCGGGATGGTGTGCAGTTCGCTGCCGGTACCGGCCGCCCGTTCGGGCAGCGCGGCGAACAGGGCCTCGGTGTAGCGGTGGCGCGGGCGCGTGAAGAGATCGCGTACGCCGGACTCCTCGGCGACCTTGCCCGCGTACATCACCGCGACCCGGTCCACGCGGTCGGCGATGACGCCCAGGTCGTGGGTGACGAGGATCATCGCCATGCCGAGGCGGGAGCGCAGGTCGTCGACGAGTTCCAGGATCTGGGCCTGCGTCGTCACGTCCAGGGCCGTGGTCGGCTCGTCCGCGATGAGCAGCTTCGGCTCGCAGACCAGGGCCATGGCGATCGCCACGCGCTGGCGCATGCCGCCGGACAGCTGGTGCGGGTAGGCCCTCATGCGCTCGGCGGGCTGTCCCATGCCGACCAGGCGCAGCATCTCCTGGGCGCGCGCCCGCGCCTCCTTCCTGCCGATGCCGGGCCGGTGCAGGAGCAGCGGCTCCGCCACCTGCGCGCCGATCGTCATCGTCGGGTTGAGGGAGGTGAGCGGGTCCTGGAAGACCATGCCGATGGCGTTCCCCCGTACGTCCTGGAGGGCGGGCGCGGAAGCGGTGGCGAGGTCCTGGCCGTCGAAGAGGACGCGTCCGCCGGTGATCCTGCCGCCGGGCGGCAGCAGGCCGAGGACGCTGAGCGCGGTCATCGTCTTGCCGCAGCCGGACTCGCCGACGATGCCCAGGGCCTCACCGGGGGCGAGGGTCAGGGAGACGCCGTCGAGGGCGTGGACGGTGCGTTCGCGCGAGGCGATGCCGACGCGCAGGTCGTCGAGGGCGAGCAGAGGCTCGGTCATCTTTTCCGGTACTCCCTTACTTCCGCAGCCGCACTTCGAACGCGTCCCGCAGCCCGTCGCCGATGAAGTTGAAGGCGGCGACGACCAGCACGATCGCGATGCCCGGCGGGAAGATCAGCCACCAGTAGCCGTTCTGGGTGTAGGTGATGCCGGAGGACAGCATCGAGCCCCAGTCGGCCGAGGGCGGTGGAATGCTCAGGCCGAGGAAGGCGAGGTAGCTGACGTAGAGGATCGCGTCGGCGATCTGGAACGTGCAGTTGACGATGACCGTGCCGATGGCGTTCGGCACGATGTGCTTGAGGACGGCCCGGGTGCCGCTGCCGCCCATCATCCGCATGGCCTGGACGTACTCGCGGTCGCGCAGCGACAGCGCCTCGCCGCGTACCAGGCGGGCGGGGGAGAGCCAGGCGACCGCCGCGATGATCATGATGAGGACGCCCTTGCTGGGCGTGATGATCGCGGCGACCACGACGAGCAGGAACATCGCCGGGATGGCGAGCGCCGCGTCGGTCACGCGCATCATCGTGGAGTCGACCCAGCCGCCGAAGTATCCGGCGATCGCGCCGTAGACGGTGCCGAAGAGGGTGGCCAACAGCCCGGCCGCCAGACCGATTTCGAGAGATGTCCGACCGGCCACCATCAGGCGGCCGATCATGTCGTAGCCGAGGTCGGTGGTGCCGAGGAGGTGGCCGGGGCTGCCGGGCGGTAGGTTGGCCCGGGACAGGTCGGTGTGGATCTGCTCGGTGGGGTGCAGGAGCGGGCCGAGGTAGCTGAACGCCAGCAGCAGGGCGAGTACGACCACGCCCGTGAGGGCGAGTCCGTTGCCGGTGAAGACCCGTAGGGTGCGGCGGGCCAGCGAGGGCGTGGCCCGCGCCGCCTCCTCGTGGCCGGGGGCGGTGACAGGGGCGACCGTGGTGCTCATGCCACGCTCCGTATCCGGGGGTCGAGGACGGCGTAGAGGATGTCGGTGAGCAGGGAGCCGACGACGGTGGCGACGCCGACGACGAGCGTCACACCGAGCAGGACGGGGAAGTCGGAGCCCTGTGCCGCGTTCCAGAACAGCAGGCCCATGCCGGGGTAGTTGAACATCGACTCGACGACGAGGGCGCCGCTGAAGAGCGTCGGCAGGTAGAGGCCGAGGAGCGTCGCGAGCGGGATGAGGGCGTTGCGCAGGACGTGCCTGACCATGATCCGGCGGCTCGACTGGCCCTTGGCCATGGCGGTACGGACGTACTCCTCGGTGAGATTGTCCAGGACCGCCGAGCGCATGTAGCGGCTGAACATGGCGATGATGCCGAAGGCCATGGTGACGACCGGCAGGACAAGGCCGCTGAAGTCGCCGAGGAGTTCGCCGACCGTCTCGCCCTGTGGTGCCTCCGCCGGGAGGACCGGTATGACCTGCGCGAACAGGATGATCATGATGAGGCCGAGGAAGAACACCGGCGTCGCGTACAACAGGAAGGCGAGGCCCGTCAGCGCGTAGTCCGACGCCTTGCCGCGCCGTACGGCCTGCAGCAGGCCGAGCGGGACCGCGATGACGACCGCGAGCGCGGTGGACAGGACGGTGAGGAGCAGCGTCTTGGGCAGGCGCTGCTTCAGCAGGTCGAGGACGGGCGAGTTGAGTTTGAATGACTCGCCGAGGTCGCCCGTGAGGAGCCGCTTCAGGTACATCGCGTACTGCGTCGGCATTGAACGGTCGTACCCCTGCTGGTGGTTGAAGTGCTCGATCTGCTGCGGGGTGCCTTTGGGGCCGAGGATGGCGCGCGCGGGGCCGCCCGGCAGGAGGTGCAGGAGCACGAAGACGATGACCGACACCAGGAAGAGGACGACGACCGCCTGGAGGAAGCGCTTGACCAGAAAGCCGGTCACTTCTCGGCTCCCTTCTTCTTGACGTAGTACCAGTGCTGGGGCGCGAAGGTGACGGTCGGGTTCTGCGAGACGCCGCGCAGGTCGTTGCGGATCACGGAGACCTGGTACGCCGGGTTGGGCATCCACATCACGGGCAGCTGCTCGGCGAGGTACTCGCCGTACTCGTGTACGGCCTTCATGTCGGGGGAGTACTGCACGGCCCGGATGACGCGGTCGGCCTTCTCGTCGCTGTAGTTGCCGAAGTTGGCGGAGGCGCCCGTCGAGAAGAGCTGTTCGCCGCTGGGGTTGAGCGGGTAGTACCAGCTGCCGGCCGTCCCGAAGAAGGACATGTCCCAGTCGCAGCCGGGGTCCTTCGCCTCGCACGGGATGGAGTTCCCGAGAACCGAGTTCAGCGGCTGCTGACGTATGGTCAGGTCGATCCCGGCCTTGGACAGCGAGGACTTCAGCTCCTGCATCATGTTCGTCGTCTCGGTCGAGCCGGACTGGGAGAGCAGGGTCAGCTCCAGCGGGGCGTCCTTCTCGATGCCCTTGCCGCACTGGTTCGCGCCCGTCCCGGGGCGTACGCAGCGGGCCGTGCCGTCCTTGGTCCGCCAGCCGTGCGCGGTGAGCAGGCGGCGGGCCTTCTCCACGTCGTACGGATACCGGTTCCTCTCCATCGCCCTGGACAGGTACTGGCTCTTCGGCGTCACCGGCACCGGGCCGAGCGTCGGTGTCGCGCCGCCCTGCCAGATGACGTCGCTCATCGCCTTCTGGTCGACGAGGTGCTGCATGGCCCGGCGGATGTAGAGCCGGCTCATCAGCGGGCCGCCGCGCGTGGAGTTGAAGTTGTAGACGATGTACGTCGCCGCCCAGCCCTCCCACGGATCGACGCGGTAGCCCTTGCCCTCGAACCTCTCCTTCTGGGCCATCACCGAGGGAGGGATGTAGCCGTAGTCGACACCGCCCGAACGCAGCACGTTGTACTCGGAGTCGGCCGTCGTGAACGGCTTGAAGACCACCTTGTCCAGGTGCGGGCGCTCCGACTTCGGGCCGGTGAACTTCTCGTTCGGCACGATCGTGACCTGCCCGCTGTCGCGCCAGTCCGCCAGCTTCCACGGGCCGTTGACGGTCTTCCACAGCGGGTCGGTGCCGTACGAGCCGAGGCTCTTCGCATGCCGGGTCAGCCGCGCGAAGACCGCTCTGGCCCCCTCCGTCGTGCGGTCCCAGTCGCCGATCCTCCCGCCGTCGGTCCTGGCGTCCCAGGCGTGCTGGGGGAGGGCCCGCAACAGAGTGAGCTGGTTGGCGGTGAACCAGTCCGGGTTGTACGCGCGTGTCAGGTGCAGCCGCACCGTGTGGTCGTCGAGCGTCTCGAACCGCTTGACGTTGTCCGGCATCGTGCCGACCGAGTAGCTGCCCCACTCCGCCTTGTTGGCCTTGACCAGGCGGAACCAGAACTCCAGATCGCGCGTGGTGACCGGCTTCCCGTCGGACCACCGCACGCCCTCGCGCAGCGGCACCGTCACCGTCTTGTTGCCGTCGCTGTACGTCGGCGCCAGGCCCAGCGTGCCGGGGCCGTGCGTGGTCAGCTCGCCCTCCGCCTTGTCCTGCACGGCGTCGTACACCGGCATGAACAGCAGGGAGTTGATCCCGTAGTTGTACGAGGCGCCGTAGCCGGGCGCGCCGATCGGGAAGATCCAGTTGGGCGTGGCGGCCGGCGGGAGCGCCATGGTCGCCGTGCCGCCCTCGACGGGAGTGCCGCCGGTGGGGCCCATGTCGATGCGGCCGCCCTCGCGGACGCAGCCGGTGAGGGCCACCGCGAGGACGAGCAGGGCTGCCGCCGCGGACCTGAGTGAGCGCATGGCGATGGGCCTCCAAGGGGTGCGGGGCCGGCCCCCGTGCCGGAGAACGACGGGGCGGCGCCCGAACGCTAGGCCGCAGCCGAAAAACAAGTCAATAGCTTGGTTCGGCAAGGGTCCGGAAAGTCGGCAGAGCTGGCCAACTTCCTCTGCCCCGACCTATTGTTCATGTCGTTCTCGAACGAAGACATCGAAGTAACTGGGGGCGGTATGGCCGGAACACCACTCGGCGAACCAGGGTCGGCGCGGCACATCGTCCACCTGGTCTCCTCGGGGGCGGCCACCTCCCGGGCCGACCTCGTACGTGAACTGGGCCTCGCCCCCTCGACGGTCTCCCTGCGGGTACAGGAACTGGTCGACGCCGGGCTCCTCAGCGAGTCCGGCGAGGGCGCCTCGCGCGGCGGCCGCAGGCCGAGGCTGCTGCGGGTCGCCGCGCACGGCGCTGTCGCGGTCGCCGCGGACCTCGGCAGCCACCACGCGCGGCTCGGCGTGGTCGACCTCGGCGGCACGGTGCGGGACGCCGTCGACCTGCCGCACGACATCACCGCGGGCCCCGAGTCCGCGGTCGACTGGCTCTGCGGCCAGGTCGACCGCCTCGTCGCCCGCCAGCACGGAGAGGGCCGTACGGTGTGCGCGTTCGGGGTCGCGTTCCCCGGGCCCGTGCAGCCCGCCACGGGCCGCGTCCTGAGTCCGTCCCGCATGCCCGGCTGGCACCGCCACCCGCTGCGGGACGTCCTCGCCGAGCGGCTCGGCATCCCCGTCACCGTCGACAACGACGCCACGATGATGGCCGTCGGCGAACACCGCGTCGCACGGCCCGGCCTTGACCACCTCGTCGTCGTCAAGGCCGGGCGCGGCATCGGCAGCGGCATCATCTCCGCCGGACGCCCGCACGACGGCGCCAACGGCAGCGCGGGTGACATCAGCCACGTCCGCGTCGACGCCGCCGGCGACCGCCCGTGCAGCTGCGGCAACATCGGCTGCCTGGAGACCGTGGCCAGCGGCGCGGCCCTCATCCGCGAACTCGGCCTCCAGGGCGTCGAGGTCACCGACACCAGCGACCTGCTGCGCCTCGTCGCGGACGGCGACCCGCAGGCCACCACCCTCGTCCGCACCGCCGGACGGCACATCGGCACGGTCCTGTCCGTCGTCGTCAACTTCTTCAACCCGCAGGCCGTGGCGCTCGGCGGCGTCCTCGCGACCGCCGAACCCCTGGTCGCCGCCGTGCGCGGCGTGCTCTACGAGCGCTGCCTGCCCCTCGCGACGGCCGATCTGGAGATCACCACCACCGTCACGGGCGTCGACGCGGGCCTCCTCGGCGCCGGCCTCACCGCCCTGCGCCACCACCTCCCCACCACCGCGGCCGCCCCCGCACCCCAGGAAGAGAGCGCACCCGCATGACCCCCACCGCGCACCGCCGCCGCCTGCGCATCGGTATCGGCGGCATCGGCATCGAGTCCTCCACGTTCTGCCCGCACCGCTCCACCACGGACGACTTCCGTCAGACACGCGGCCAGGACCTCCTCGACCGCTACACGTGGACGCGCCCCGACTCCGACCTCGCCGCCACCGTCGAATGGGTGCCGCTGCTGCACGCCACCTCGCTGCCCGGCGGACCGGTGGAAGCGGAGTCGTATCTGACGCTCAAGGACGAACTGGTCACGCGCATAAGGGAAGCGGGGCCGCTCGACGGCCTTGTGTACGACATCCACGGCGCGATGAGCGTCACCGGCCTGAGCGACGCCGAGGCCGACCTCACCGAAGCGGTGCGCGCCGCCCTCGACTCCATCGGCACCCCGGACGGCACCGGCCGCCCGATGATCTCCACCGCCATGGACCCGCACGGCAACGTCTCACGCCGCTTCGCCGAGCCGGTCGACCTGCTCACCGCCCACCGCCTCGCCCCGCACGAGGACGCATGGGAGACCCGCGAGCGTGCGGCCCGCAACCTCGTACGGTGCCTGCTCGACGGCACCCGGCCGCACCGCGCCTGGGTACAGGTCCCGGTGCTGCTGCCCGGCGAGAAGACCAGCACCCGCCTGGAGCCCGCCAAGTCCCTCTACGCCTCGCTCGCCGACATCGAGAAGCTGCCCGGCATCCTCGACGCCGCGCTGTGGGTCGGCTACGCCTGGGCCGACGAGCCGCGCTGCAAGGCCGCCGTCGTCGTCACCGGCGACGACGCCGAACTCGCCGCAGCCGAGGCCGAGAAGCTCGCCCGCCGCTACTGGGACGCGCGCCGCGACTTCGTCTTCGTCGGCCCGACGGGCAGCGCCGAGGAGTGCGTCGAGCGGGCCGCGGCCTCGGACAAGCGCCCCTTCCTGATCAGTGACTCGGGCGACAACCCGACGGCGGGCGGCGCGGGCGACCTCGCGTACATGCTGGGCAAGCTCCTCGACCACGACGCGATCCGCTCCGGCGAGGTCACCGCGGTCCACCCCGGCATCACCGACCCGGTCGCCGTCGCCCACTGCTTCGAGGCGGGCGTGGGCGCGGAGGTGACGCTGAGCGTCGGCGGCAAGGTCGACGCCGACCACGGCGGGCCGTACGAACTGACCGGTACCGTCGTCGCGTTGCAGCGCGCCGCCGACCGCAAGGACCGCGCCGAGGGCGGTGCCTACGACCGCGGGGCCGACATGGCGGCCGTGCGCACCGGTGGCCTCACCGTGATCCTCGTCGAGCGCCGCAAGCCGTTCCACACCCTGGCCGACTTCATGGGCCCGCGCAATGGCGGCCTCGGCATCGACCCTCGTACGTACGACATCGTGGCCGTGAAGATCGGCTATCTGGAGCCGGAGCTGTACGACATGGCGGCGGACTGGCTGCTCGCCCTCACGCCGGGCGGCGTCGACCAGGACCTGCCGCGCCTGGGGCACCACCGGGTGGAACGGCCGCTGTACCCGTTCGACGAGGACGCGTACGAGGACGCGTACGCCGGCGGGGCGCCGGACCTGACCCCGGTCCGGCTGGCCCCGCTCGCTCCGTGAGAAGGGGGTTCACCCGCGGGAACCGGTCTGCGAAGGTGATCGAGCCTGGTCGAAGGTGATCCCGTCGAGCCGTCCGTAGCGCAGAGGAGCCCCCCCCGTGAAGCGTGCCGCCACCCTGTCCGCCCTCGTCTGTCTGCTGGCCGTCACCGCCGCCGCGCCCGCCTCGCCCGACGCGGGCGCGGGCGCGCGCCCGGACCGCCACCGGGGCAGCCTCCTGGACTCCGTGCCGAACAAGGGCGTACTGAAGGTCTGCACGACCGGCGACTACGCCCCCTTCACGAAGCGGGACCCGGCCGACAGGACATACAGCGGCGTGGACATCAAGATGGCGCGCGACCTCGCGAAGAGCCTGGAAGCTGAGCCGAAGTTCGTGGCGACGACCTGGGCGGACCTCACCAAGGACGTCGCCGCGCGCCGCTGCGACATCGGCGTGGGCGGCGTCTCGATCACGCTGCCGCGCGCCCGCCAGGTCTACTTCAGCGAGCCCACCCGCGAGGACGGCAAGACGCCGATCGTGCGCTGCGCGGACAAGGACCGGTTCGGCGCGGGCGCGCTGACGGACATCGACAAGCCGGGCACGAAGGTCATCGTCAACCCCGGCGGGACGAACGAGGAGTTCGCGCGAGCGAACATCAAGCGGGCGACGATCGCACTCCATCCGGAGAACACGACCATCTTCCAGGAGATCATCGACGGCCGGGCGGACGTGATGATGACGGACGCGAGCGAGACGCTCTACCAGTCGAAGATCCACCCCGAACTCTGCTCGCTCCACCCCGACAGGCCCTTCACCTTCTCGGAGAAGGCGTACGCGATGCCGCGCGGGGACGAGGAGTTCAAGGAGTACGTCGACCAGTTCGTGCACCTCGCGACGCATGACGGGACGTACGCGGCGTACGAGGCCGAGTGGATGAAGTGACTGAGCCGATGCGGTGACCGAGCCGATGCGGTGATGGACCGAGCCGGATGCGGTGAGCGAGCCGGTGTCCGCCGCCGGGTCGCGGGTACTCGGCGCCCATGACTGGCCTCAAGACCGACCTCAGTGTGGAACACCTCGCCGCCTCGGCGCCGCTGGGCGGACTCCTGCCGTTCCTGGCGGGAGTGGCCATCGCCGCCCTGCTGGTCTGGGCCGTGTGGTTCGGGGTCCGGGTCCGCGACAGGGAGCAGGTGCCGCCCCGCCCCCAGGACCAGCCGCAACCGCCCCCCGGCGGCCCGGTCGGGCACGTCGAGGAGGTGCGGGAGCCGGACGAAGTCCCCAGGGGGCAGGGCAGGTTGACCCCGCACCGTCTGAAGGGCTCGGGCAATGTCGCGTCCAAGCGCGGTGAGCGTCGGCCGCGTTGACGAAGGCGCAGGCCCGCCCGAACCGTTCAGGGGTCCCGAACCGTTCAGGGGTGCGGCGTTCTCCTGTTCAGCGCCGCACGCTCCTCCTCGCAGGTGCCGCCCCATACGCCGGACGCCTGCCCCGTGCTGAGTGCCCAGGCCAGGCACTCCCCGCTCACCGGGCAGCGGGCGCAGATCTGCTTGGCGGCGTCGAGATCTCTTATCGCGGGTCCTGTAGTGCCGATGGGAAAGAACAGGTCGGGGTCCTCATCGGCGCAGGCGGCCCTGTGCATCCACTCCATGGTCGCGCGGGTGCCCCTGGCCGGTGGGCGGAAACGCCGCACGCCCCGTTTGGCGGCATGGGCGCGGGGGACCCGGACGCCATGACCGTTCACAAGAACACCGTTCTCGTACTGGACTGTTCGGAGCCGGAGCAGCTGGCCGAGTTCTACGCCGGACTGCTCGGCGCGGAGGTCCAGTTGAGCAAGGACCCCGACTACGTAGAGGTCACCAACGAGAACGGGGTCTGCCTCGCCGTGCACAGGGAGCGCGACTACATCCCGCCGAGCTGGCCCCGCCCCGAGGACTCGCAGCAGGCACACCTGCGGATCATGGTGGCCCGGTACGACATGGACGAGGCGGAGCGCGAGGCGGTCGGCCTCGGGGCGCGCCCGGTGGACACGAAGAACAACAGCGGTCCGCGCGACACGCGCACGTACGCGGACCCGGCCGGTCACTCCTTCACGATGGCGGCCATTCCAGAGTGAAGTGAGTGAAGCGAGTGAAGTAAGTGAAGCGAGTGCACCGGGCGGCGGACCTGTGGTGTGCTGCTCCTGCTCAGACCGACCGGTGGTACTGGTCCGGCACGTGCACCTCGGCGCCGAGTTCGCGTCCCGCGCGCCGCGCCCACGACGGGTCGCGCAGCAGTTCCCGGCCCAACAGGACCGCGTCCGCCTCACCATTGGCGATGATCTTCTCGGCCTGCGCCACCTCGGTGATGAGGCCGACCGCGGCGACCGCCAGCTCCGTCTCGGCCTTCACCCGTGCGGCGAACGGCACTTGGTAGCCGGGGGCGACCGGGATGCGGACGCCGGCGGCGTTGCCGCCCGTGGACACGTCGAGCAGGTCGACGCCGTGCTCCTTGAGCGCGGTGGCGAAGCGGACGGTGTCGTCGGCCGTCCAGCCCGCCTCTTCCAGCCAGTCGGTGGCGGAGATGCGGAAGAACAGCGGCTTGTCCGCGGGCCACACGGCCCGTACGGCGTCGACCACTTCGAGCGCGAAACGCGTGCGGTTCTCGTACGAACCGCCGTACGCGTCGGTGCGCTTGTTGCTGTGCGGGGAGAGGAACTCGCCGACCAGGTAGCCGTGCGCGCCGTGGATCTCGGCGACCTCGAAGCCCGCGTCCAGCGAGCGCCGCGCGGCGTCGGCGAACCGCGCGACGATCTCGCGGATCTCCTCGACGGTCAGCTCCGTCGGCACGGGATGGCGCTCGTCGAAGGCGACGGGGCTGGGCCCGACGGGCTGCCAGCCGTACTCCTCCGCGCCCACCGGGGCGCCGCCCTTCCAGGGACGGCCGGTGGACGCCTTGCGCCCGGCGTGCCCGATCTGGATGCCGGGGACGGTGCCCTGGCTCTTGAGGAACGCCGTCGTCCGGCGGAACGCCTCTACCTGTGTGTCGTTCCAGATGCCCAGGTCGTACGGGCTGATGCGGCCCTCGGGGCTGACGGCGGTGGCCTCGACGATGATCAGGCCGGTGCCGCCGGCGGCACGTGCCGCGTAGTGCGCGAAGTGCCAGTCCTGCGGAACACCCGCCTGGGGGCCCTCCGGCAGCGCCGAGTACTGGCACATCGGGGGCATCCAGACCCGGTTCGGGATCGTCAGCGATCGCAGGGTGTACGGCTCGAACAGGGCGCTCACGGCGGACTCCATTCCTTGCGGCTGGTGTACTGCTCGTACGATAGACCTCGTAGTACGGTGAATGTCAAACTACGATGAGTCTCGTACAATGACCCAAGGGAACACCGGCACTGGCGCCAGGGAACACCGGACGAAGTGGAGCCGTCATGACGACCGCCGCAGCGAGCAGCAGGACGCTGGCCCACCCCGAGCCCGAGGACATCCGGCTCGAAGCGGTGCTGCACGCTCTCGCCGACCCCATGCGGATGCGGGTGGTCCGGGATCTCGCCCGGGAGGAGGGGGCCGAGCTGTCCTGCTCGTACTTCGCCCTGCCCGTCACCAAGTCGACGAGCACGCACCACTTCCGGGTGCTGCGTGAGAGCGGCGTGATCCGGCAGATCTACCGCGGCACGGCCAAGCTGAGCGTGCTGCGCCGCGACGACCTGGACGCGCTCTTCCCCGGTCTGCTCGACAGCGTCCTCGCCGCGGCCGCCCTCCAGGTCGACCGGCTCGGCACCGACGGCTGACCCGGCCGCCGACGCCGACCCGGCCCCCGAGCGGCGGGCTTCGCGCCGGCCGGGCCTAGTGGGCTACTGACCCTGCGCCGTCCATAGTGGGCTACCGCCCCTGCGCCGCCCGCCGCAGCCCCGTCCAGTCAGGGATCTTCACCACGCCCCGCCCGAGCGACCGCCCCAGCTCCGCCTCCGCCCGCTCGATGGCCAGCCACCCCGGCCACTCCACAGGGCGCAGGCCCGCCGCGCGCAGCCCCGTCAGCGGATCCTCCGGAACGTCCTTCCGTACGAGGTCGGGGGCATCGTCGAGCAGCGACTGCACCGTCTCCTTGGCGCACGGGCGGTTCGTGCCGATGACACCGGTCGGGCCGCGCTTGATCCACCCGGCCACGTACTCTCCCGGTGACGGCGCCCCGTCGCGCAGCACCCGCCCCGCGGCGTGCGGCACCGTGCCCCGGTCGGCGTCGAACGGCAGACCTTCGAGCGGCACCCCGCGGTAGCCGACCGAGCGCAGGACCAGCTGCGCCGGGATGTCCTCGTACCGCCCCGAACCGGTCACCCCGCCCCGGCCGTCCGGCAGTGTCCGCTCGAACCGTGCCCCGCCGACGCGGCCCGCGGCCCCGGCCGTCAGGGCCACCGGCCGCAGGAAGAAGCGCAGCCGGATCCTCCGGGGCAGTCCCCGCGCGGGACGCTCGGCCCAGCCGCGCAGCACCTCGACGTTGCGTCGGCTCGCGGCGGGCAGCCCCGACGGGTCGGCGTACGCGGGGTCCAGCGCCAGCTCCTGAGGATCGACGAGGATTTCCGTGTCCGGGAGCGAGCCGAGTTCCCGCAGCTCCTTGGTGGTGAACCGGGCCTGGGACGGCCCGCGCCGCCCGACCATGTGCACCTCACGCACCCGGCTCCCCGCGAGGACGCCGAGCGCCGCGTCCGGCATGTCGGTGGGCAGCAGCTCGGTGACCCCGCGGGCCAGGATGCGGGCGACGTCCACCGCGACGTTCCCCACGCCGATGACGACGGCCGACTCCACGCCGCGTACGAAACCGTCCTGCTGGAAACCGTCCGTCAGGACATCCGGATGCGCGCTGTACCAGGAGACGAACTCGGTCGCCGAGTGGCTGCCGGGCAGGTCCTCGCCGGGCACCCCGAGCCTGCGGTCCGCCGCCGCGCCGACGCAGTAGACCACCGCGTGGTACAGGCCGAGCAGCCGCTCCGGAGGCAGAGCACCCGGACCGATCTCGACGGCGCCGAGAAAGCGCACGCGGTCGTGTTCCAGGACCGTGCGCAGATTGTTCTGCAGGGACTTGATCTTCTCGTGGTCCGGCGCGACGCCGTAGCGCACGAGGCCGTAGGGGCAGGGGAGCCGGTCGAGGACATCGACCCGCACCCCCGGCACCCGCTCCTGCTGGACCAGGGACTGCGCGGCGTACACCCCGCTGGGGCCCGAACCGACGACGGCGACCTGCAGCACGGTGGTGCTCCCTCCGCGAGGCGACCCCGGGACGGTTTCAGGATCGCACTCGTGGTGCCCGCTGTCAGGAGCGTGTGCCGTGGCGCCCGCCGTCCGTCGCCCGCCTTCCGTCGCTCGCGCGGCTCAGTCCATCTCCCGCATCCGGCTGATCTCGCTCGACTGCTGCGCCACGACGTCGTTCGCCATCTCCTCGACCTGGATGTTGTTGCCCTCGGCCAGCACGTCCGTGGCCATCGTGACCGCCCCGCTGTGGTGCGTGATCATCAGCTTCAGGAAGAGCTGGTCGAACGCCTTGCCCTTCGCGGCGCGCAACTGCTTGAGCTGCGCGTCCGTGGCCATTCCGGGCATCGTCGCGTGGTCGTGCCCGTTCCCCTGCGCGGTCCCGTGTCCGGCGTCCTCGCGCGGGCCGCCGTGGCTCTTCAGCCAGCGCTTCATGGCGCCGATCTCCGGTGCCTGCGCGGCGCTGATGCGGGAGGCGAGCCGCTTGACCTTCCCCGACCCGGCGCGCTTCGGGGCGAGTCCGGTCATCGTCAGCGCCTGGCCGTGGTGCGTGATCATCATCTGCGTGTAGGTGAAGTCCGCCGAGTTCGGGGTGTCGTCGTCGACTCTCCTCCCGGCCGCCTCCTTCGCCGACATCGTCTCCGCGGTCTCGCCCGGTCTGCCGGGGGCGATCACCGAGGGGCCCGGCGACGCCTCGCGACCGGCGCCGGACTTCGAGCCCCCGCCCGCGCCGGAGTCACAGCCCCCGAGTGCGAGAACGGCGGTGGTGACGAGCGCGGTGACGGCGGACGTACGGCGGTTGAGCGGCACAGCGACCTCCTTGGCACACGGGCGGGTTGGGCTGCGTACTAGCACGAAGGCGCGTATCCGTGACCGAAGACTTTCGTGACGAGTACGTCGCCCTCTGTTGATCTGTGCATGATGAGCACGATACTGCGGGTGTCCGTGAACCGTTCGACTGTGAACGGCGACAAGGGAGGACGCAGTGACCCTGTTGAAAGAATCCCGAACTCGACGCAGACGCCTGGGAGTCGGCGCCGCGGCGGCCGGACTCCTCGCCGCGCTGCTCACCGCGGCGCCCGCGGGAGCCACGCCCGACCCCGGTGACTCTCCCGCCGCCCCGAAGAGCGTCTCCAAGAGCGACGCCGCGAAGGCGCGCGAGGCCATCGAGCGCGGCGAGATCCCCGCGCCGGGCGAGGTGGTCCACTCGGCCAACATCGAGCACGTGGCCAACATCCCCAAGGACGCGCTGCCCGGCACGAACACGGACATCGCCTTCCAGGGGAAGTACGCGTTCGCGGGCAACTACGACGGCTTCCGCATCTTCGACATCAGCAGGCCGGAGCAGCCCCGGACAGTCTCGCAGGTCCTGTGCCCGGGCGGGCAGAACGACATCTCCGTCTCGGGGAACCTGCTCTTCCTGTCCACCGACTCCTCGCGCAGCGACAACTCCTGCAACAGCACCTCGCAGCCCGCGACGGAGAAGTCCTCCTGGGAGGGCATGAAGATCTTCGACATCAGCGACAAGGCGAACCCCAGGTACGTCTCGGCCGTCGAGACCGCCTGCGGCTCCCACACGCACACGCTGGTGCCGGAGCGGCGCGACGTCTACGTGTACGTCTCCTCGTACTCGCCGAGCGCGTCGTTCCCCGACTGCCGGCCGCCGCACGACGGGATCTCGATCATCAAGGTGCCGCGCAAGGCCCCGCAGAAGGCGGCGGTCATCGACTTCCCCGTGTTCTTCCCCGGTGAGGGCCCCGACGGGGGCGGCAACCCGGGCGGTCCCACCAACCCGGGCGTCTCCAAGACCACCGGCTGCCACGACCTCACCGTGCTGCCCTCCGAGGATCTCGCCGCGGGCGCGTGCATGGGCGACGGCATCCTCTTCTCCATCGAGGACCCGGATAAGCCGAGGGTCATCGATCAGGTGCAGGACAACGAGAACTTCGCGTTCTGGCACTCGGCGACCTTCAGCCAGAAGGCCGACAAGGTCGTCTTCACCGACGAGCTGGGCGGCGGCTCCGGCGCCACCTGCGACGAGGCCACCGGGCCCAAGCGCGGTGCCAACGGCATCTACGACATCAAGGGCAAGGGCGACAAGCGCAAGCTCGTCTTCAAGAGCTACTTCAAGATCCCGCGCCACCAGGCCACCACCGAGAACTGCGTGGCCCACAACGGCTCGCTGATCCCCGTCAAGGGCAAGGACCTCATGGTCCAGGCCTGGTACCAGGGCGGCGTCTCCGTCTGGGACTTCACCGACTCGACCAGGCCCAAGGAGATCGGGTACTTCGAGCGCGGCCCGCACACCACCGACAAGCTCACGACGGCCGGTTCGTGGTCGGCGTACTACTACAACGGCCGGGTCTACTCCAACGACATCGCCAAGGGCCTCGACGTCCTGAAGATCAACGACAAGCGGACCCAGCCGGCGCAGTGGGTCCGGATGAGCGAACTCAACGTCCAGACGCAGCCCGACTACTTCGACTACTTCGACTGAGGCGACCAAGGCGCCCGAGGCGCACGGAACGACAGCGTCGACGGTGTCCCGTCGGGCGGCGTGCCGCTCGGCGGGACACCGAGCTTCCAGTCCAGGCCGTACCGCTCGAACAGCTCGGCCCGCAGCGTCGTGAGCGGCATCGGCGCACCCGGAATGAGCAGGGCGAACACCGCCCCCATCAGGAGTGCGCGCAGCAGCGGATAGTCCTTGCCCACGTCACCCGACCCGTACCGCACGACGGTGTCGCGCAGCAGCTCGGCCAGGCGCTGCTGCTCGGGGCACTGCACGAAGCCCTCCGCCTGAAGGATCCCCGCCATGTGCGTGCGCATGAGCAGCGGTTCGTCGCGGGCCAGGCCCAGGATCGCGTCGATGGCCCGCGCCAGGCGCTCCTCACCGTCCTCCGTGCCCGGCTCCCGCTCCAGGGCGTCCTCCAGGGTGCGGTGCATCAGACGGTGCACGGCGGACTGCAGGAGCTGGCGCTTTCCGGGGAAGTAGTACGACACCAGGCCGCGGGCCGCGCCCGCCCGGTCGGCGATGTCGCCGAGCTTCGTGGCCTCGTAGCCCCGCTCGCCGACCAGCTCCACCGTGGCCTGCAGCAGCCGCTCGCGGGAACGCCTGCGCAGCTCTTCATTGACCGATGGGCTACGCGGGGACATTCTGTAACTCCTGCGTTGACTGGCTCTGAGCCAATATACTCAGCGCGTGCCGTAACGGGGCCTTCATGAGGTTCCGCACCGGCCGGACCGGCCTTGGGCAGGCAACACCGCGGGGGAGTGTTGCCTGCTCACAGGTGGTTCGGCTCGGGCCGTGCCGGACGACGGCTGACCGTTCACAGCGTCACCCGATCAGGCCGAGCACCGGCCGCAGGGCCTCGGGGCGCCGCTCGGCCGGCAGATGGTCGACGAAGTGCAGCTCGCAGCCCAGATCCGCCGCGCCGCCGTCGGCCCGCCGGTCGTCGCCGACCATCAGGGCGTCGCGGGGATCGACGCCCAGCGCGTCGCACGCCACCGCGAACAGGCGCGTGTCGGGCTTCTGGATGGCGTGCTCGTACGACAGCACGTACGCGTCGATGTACGGGTCGAGCCCATGCGCGCGGAAGACGGGCCGCAGATCCCACCCGATGTTGCTGACCACCGCGACCTTGACGCCCCGCTCGCGCAGCCCAGCGAGTACCTCCTGCGCGTCCCCGTACGGACGCCACGCCTCCGGTGCCATGTGCCGCTCGTACAACGCGTCGTACAGCCGCGGATCGGGCAGCGGCACCTCCCGGGCGGCCCCCGTGTACGCGGCGCGGTGCTGCTCGGCGCTCCGGTCGCGGTTCGCCCACAGCTCGGCGAGGTGCTCGGGCACCGCCACCGGGCAGGCCCCGCCCGGCAACGCCCCCGCCCGCTCCAGGTCCGCCGCCTTCCGCGCCAACTCCCCTTCGGTGAGCGGCACTCCGAGCCCGACGGCCACGGCGCGCAGCCAGGCATCGGTCGGCTCGATGCGGAACAGGGTCCCGGAGAAGTCGAAGAGCACGCCCTTGATCGTCATGAGCAGGATCCTCCGGGAGCGGCCGACGAGCGGTCAAGTGCCCCCCAGGTCACGCCGGCCCGGCCCGTACGCGTACGTCGCGACGGCCAGTGCCACCGTCAGGCCGCCGAGCAGCCAGCCGCCGACGACGTCCGTGGGCCAGTGGACGCCGAGCCAGACACGGGTCACACCCACCCCGGCCACGGAGAGCACGGTGAGGGCCACGGCGGCGCGCCACAGCGCGGGGCCCGGCCCGTGCAGGCGCAGCAGCCACAGGAGCAGCCCGCAGACGACGGCCGCCGTCATCGCGTGGCCCGAGGGGAACGCCGCGTAGTGCGCGGAGTCCACCGGGTCCGGCCACACCGGCCGTGGGCGGTCCACCGCCGCCTTGAGCGACTGCTGCACGACGGAGGCCACCAGGCACGTCCCCGCGAGCCAGAGCGCGAGCCACCGCGCGCCGCGCACCGCGAGCCAGACCACCGTCACCGCGCACAGCGCGCGCATCGTCCATGGGTCCCACACCCAGTCGGTGAGGATCCGGCTCACCTGCGTGACGTCCGGGTCGGCCACCGCCCAGCGGTGCGCGGTGCGCGCGATGTCGCCGTCGAGCGACATCAGCGGACTCCACTCCAGCTCCACCAGGAGCAGCAGCAGGACGGACGGCACGCAGAACAGCGCGGCGGCGAGCGCCGCCCGGTGGGCGGGCGGACGGGGCGGGGAGTCCAGTGGAGCGGGGTGCATGGGGAGATCCTCGCCGACGGGGTGGGGTGGGGGCCATCCCGGTGCACGACCGCCGGGCCGTGCCCGCGGCCTAGCCCAGGGCCCGCAGACCGGGTACGAACGTGACCAGGACGGGGACCACCGGCACGAGCGCCGCCGTCGCCGTCAGGCGGAGTCTGCGGGCGGCGGTGAGGCGCGGGCGGGCACAGAGCAGTCGGTGGACGCGCTGCGGGACGTGCGCCTGCGGTGTCGGGCAGGGGCCGAAGACGCCGCGGTCCTCGTTCAGTTCGACCAGGGCGAGCGCGACCGTCAGCCGGCCGAAGCGGCGCGACGCCACGTCGTCTGCGGCCAGCTCCACCAGGCGGTGCATCTGGTCGCGGAACGCCGCGAACACCCGTACCTGCGGGAACCCCGCGGCCAGCGCGCCCGAGCAGTGCAGCAGCCAGTCGTGCCGGGCCTGCGCGTGGCCCTGCTCGTGCGCGAGCACGGCATCGAGCTGTCGGCCCTTCAGGCGGCGCAACGCGGCGGTGGTCACGACCAGTTGGGGCGCCTGGCCCGGCAGCCACCAGGCGTCCGGGCGCTCGCCCTCCAGGACGACGAGACGGTCGGCGCCCGGCTCCTCGCCGGGCAACAGCGGGGCGCGTACGAGGAGTTCGGCCCGCCGTCCGGCCCGCCGGGTCCGCGCCAGGGCGATCTCCCGGGTCAGCATCGCCGCGGTCCACACGCCGCCGCAGGCCAGCACCACGGCGGTGGCCGCCGCCCAGGGGCCGGGCGCCTGGAGGGCGTACGCCTCGACCACGGCGTTCGGCGCCGGCGCGAAGACATGGCCGCGCACGGCCTGCCAGGCGGCGGCCGCGCTCAGCGTCATCGAGAGCGCGCAGCAGAGCAGGACACCCGCCACCACGCACTGCCAGACCCAGAGCGCGACCACCGGTTCGCGCTCCGGCCAGTCGGCGCGGGCGAGCATCCGTGGGGCGACGAGGGCAGTCAGGGCGCCCAGCAGCAACAGCGCGACGGGGACCATCATGCCGCCCAGCCTATGAGGGCCGGGCTACCGAGGGGTATGGGCCGCCTCCGCAAGTGACGGACGCCACGGCCGATGTGGGCACGTCGCGTACGAAATGCGCCGTGATCGGATCGCTCTGTGTCACCGCCGAGTGGCGACCGCCGTACGGGCGGTGGGACGCCGTAGTGTCGGACGATGATCGAGACCATCGTGTTCGACGTGGGGGAGACCCTCACCAAAGACGACCGCTACTGGGCCTCCTGGGCGGACTGGCTGAAGGTTCCGCGGCACACCCTGTCCGCGCTCGTCGGCGCCGTCGTCGCGCAGGGCGGGGACGGCCTGGAGGCCCTGCGGCTCATCAGCCCGGACATGGACATCGCCTCGGCCCACCACGCGCGCGAGGCGGCGGGCCGGGGCGAGCATCTCGCCGAGAGCGACCTGTATCCGGATGTGCGGCCCGCCCTCGGCGGTCTCCGCAAGCTCGGGGTCCGCGTCATCATCGCGGGCAACGCGACCTCGCGCGCCGCCGAACTCCTGCGCGACCTCGACCTGCCCGCCGACCTCGTCGTCACCTCGGGCGACTGGGGCGTGGCCAAGCCGGACCCCGCCTTCTTCACGCGGGTGCTCGAAGTGGCCCAGGCCGGGCCCCACGAGACGCTCTACGTCGGCGACCACCCCGCCCACGACGTCTTCCCGGCGAAGCAGGCGGGCCTGCGCGCCGCGCACATCCGGCGCGGGCCGTGGGGCCACCTGTGGGCGGAGGACCCGGCCGTGGCCGACGCGGCGGACTGGCAGATCGACTGCCTCACGCCGCTGGCCACGCTGATCGCCCACTGAACCGGGCGGCCCTCCCGCGGCCCTCCCGCGGCCGTCCTGGCGGCGCGCCGGTCAGAGCGTCAGCAGCATCGCCAGCATGCCGATCGCCATCGACAGCCTGCACGCCAGCGCCAGCTCCGGCCGGTCGCCCCAGCCGAGGACCGCCGAGCCGCCGCCTTCGCCCGCCGCGACCGTCCGTACCGTCCCCGCTGTCCTCACCGCCCCCACCGTCCCCACCGCCTCCGCGGGAGCGAGCCGCGCGCCGGACCACAGGACGTATCCGGCGAAGTACAGCAGGAGGGCGCCGGTCAGCGGGGGCACGCCCGCGCCTCCGTGGCCCGCGTGCGCGCCCGGGGCCGTGATCATCGCCACCGACATGTACACCATGGCGAACGCGCCGATGAGGTGGTGGACGTGGTGGCGGCCGGCGCGCGCCGCCCAGAGCGCGTGCACCGCGGCCGCCCCGAACACCGCGGCATAGCCGAGCCAGGTCCAGCGCGGCAGCGCGACCACCGCGGCGGGCACGGCCATCACCGCCATCCCGAACCCCATGAGCGCCTCGCCGCCCGCGGTGCGGCGCTGTTCCTCGATCCGGCTGCGCATCCGCAGCAGACAGTAGGCCCCGGTCGCCGCGCACAGCGCGACGAGCAGCCAGGCGGCCTGCGCCGGTCCGTGCACCGCGCACCTCCCCCTGTCGACGGTGTCGTCGGGTCGATGCCCAGGGCCGTGGAGCCGTACGCGAGCGCATGGGGGTGCACGGGGCGCACAAGGGGAGCGAGGCGGCCTCTCCGCGCCCACGTCAGGGCAGAGGTCTTTTCCTGGTAAAACACTTGCTAAGGTTTTAGGTATGAGCAGTACGTCGCCGTCCCCGCACCCGTCCCCCCGCCCCACCCGTCCGCGCAGGCTCCCGCTCGCCGGGGTGCTGCGCCCGGGCAAGCCGTCCGACATCTGGTTCAAGCCCGCGAGCAGCGTGGTCGTGGCCACCGCGCTACCGAATCTGACGCTGCTGGCCATCGGGCGGCTCGACCTCGTGATGTACACGATGGCCGGATCGTTCTGCGCCCTGTACGCCCACAACCTCCCGTACGCCGCCAGGGCGCGCGCACTGGCCTGGGTCGTCGCCGGGATGTTCGCGAGCGTGGCCGTCTCGCTGGTCACCGCCTCGCTGACCGGCTCCGCCGCGGTCCTCGTCGCCGTCGGCGCGGTCCTCGCCGCCGCGCAGAAGACGCTGTGCGACGCGACCCGCATCGGCCCGCCCGGCCATCTGATCTTCACCTTCATCAGCTCGGCGACCCTCTTCGCACCGCAGGGCATCGGGCAGGTCCCGGGACACCTCGCGCTCACTCTCGTCGGGGGAGCCGTGGCCTGGCTCGTCGGCATGGCGCCCGCCCTGGTGCGGCCGCACGGCCCCGAGCGCCGGGCCACCGCGCGCGCCCTGCACGCCGCCGCCGCGTCCGCCGAAGCCGCCCAAGCCGCCGAAGCCGCCGATTCCGGGCCGGCCGCCGAGCGGGCCCGCGCCGCCGCGGCCGGTGCCGTGCACGCCGCCTGGCAGTCGCTGCTCGCCACCGGCGCCCCGACCACCGAGGCGCGGCGCGCCCTGGCCCGTCTCGTCGTCCGCGCCGAAGAGGCCCTCGCCGCGCCCACCGCCGCGGACCCCGCGACGCTGCGCTCCTGGGCGGCCGGGCTGCGCGGCACGGGCGCCGTCCCGCGCCCCGGCGACGTACACCCCGGGGAGCGCGACGAGCTGCTCGGCGTCGCCGCGGAACTCGCCGAACCCAAGGTGTCACTGTGGCGCCGGCTCGCGCCGGGCTCCCCGCTGCTGCCCATCGCGCTGCGCACCGCCCTGGGCTGCGCGCTCGCCGGATACGGATCGCTCGCCCTCGGCATCGGCCGCCCCTACTGGGCCCTGGTCACCGCCGCCTCCCTCTACCAGGCCAACGTGACGCTCACCTGGAACCGGGGCGTGCAGCGCGTGGTCGGCAACCTCGTCGGCGTGCTCGCCTTCGCCGCCATCGCGCCGTTCGCCCACCTCGGCCACGCCGAGCTGATCGTGAGCTGCCTCGCCCTCGCCTTCGGGGCGGAGGCACTGATCAGCCGCAACTACTGGCTGGGCAGTGTCTGCGTGACGCCGATGGCGCTGCTCGTCACCGAGTTCGCACGGTTCCAGCAGCCCGGCGAGCTGATCATCGACCGCGTCGTGGACACCCTCGTCGGCGCCGTGCTCGGCGTCGCCGCCGCGGTCCTCGTCACCAACCGGCGCGCCGCCGACCAGATCGAGCGGGCCGTCGAGGCCGTGGACCGGGCCAGGGAGCGCGCCGAGGCCGACCTGACGGAGCCCGGCCCGGTCGCGCCCGCGCGGCGCCGGCTGACCGCCGCCCTCGTCGACCTGCGCGCCGCCACCGACGCGGCCGCCGGCGAATGGTGGCAGCGGGCCCTGCCCGAAGAGCGGGTGGTCGCCGCCGAACGCGCCGGACACCGTACGCTCGCGGCGACGGTCCGACGGCAGAGCGGTGAGAACGGTCAGGGGACGCGGCCCCGTGAAGAGGTCGCCGACGCCTGGGAGGGCGCACGAGCATGAGAGCAGAGAACGGTCCGGTGGCGGCGGGCATCGGTGGGGACACCGTGGCCGCGGTGGTGCGGCAGTGGCAGACGGTGCGCCCCGACATCGACACCGGACCCATGGAGGTGATCGGCCGCATCAACCGCTGCGCGGCCCTCCTCCAGCAGGCCGAGGACGCCCCGCTGCGCCGGGCGGGCCTGACCCGTGCCGAGTTCGACCTCCTCGGCGCGTTGCGCCGCACCGGGCACGAGCTGACGCCCGGGGAGCTGGCGCGCGAGACCTTCTCCTCCGGCGCCGCGGTCACCAAGCGGCTCAAGCAGCTCCAGGAGCGGGAACTGGTCGAACGCCGGGCCGACGCGCGTGACCGGCGGGTCGCGCACGTGCGGCTCACCGACGCGGGCCGCGACCTGGTCGACGCGATCCTGCCGGAACAGCTCGCCTACGAGACGGTGGTGCTGTCCGTCCTCGACGGAGACGGGCAGGGACAACTCAGCGGCCTGCTCGGTGAGTTGCTGGCCCAACTGGAGGGGCGGCCCGGGGTGCGGCGGGGCTGAGGCGGGCTCCTCCGGCTCCTGCCGGCAGGGATGCTCGTGGGCCTCGCGGTGACGGTCCCGGTAACGGTCGCGGTGACCTCCGTCACGACGCGGCCGACGCCACCCGCGCGCTGATCTCCTCCCGCGACAGGTACGCGTCCGTCTTCTCGAAGTCCGCGAGCGTGGCGGGGCGCTGGGCCTGGAAGCCGGTACGGACGTAGTCGTTGCCCGCGACCGCGTTGAGCCCCCAGTTGGCGGCCGTGCGGAAGCGGGCGGTCAGCGTGCGCAGCGCCCCCAGGTGGTAGCCGCGCGCCACCACCTGGGCGGGCAGCCCCGTCAGCTGCACGCCCAGCGGCTTCGACACCGCCTGGATGCCGCCGAGGTCCACGACCAGGCCCATGTCCTTGTGCCGGTAGTCGGCGAGCGGCAGGCCGCGCAGCGCCGATACGACGTTCTTCGCGGCGGCCCAGCCCTGGCGCATGGCGTGCTGCGCGGTCGGCGGGCAGATGGCGTCGCCGCCCTTGACGACGTCCGGCACGGCCGCCGCGTCGCCGAGCGCGAAGACGCCGTCCAGGCCCGGCACCGTCAGATCCGGCCGGACGACGAGCCGGCCGCGGTTGGTCTCGGCGCCGAGCGTCGCGATGAGCGGGCTGGGCGCGACGCCCGCGGTCCAGATCAGCGTGCGGCACGGCAGCACGCGGTCGTCGGTGAGCGTGACCGTGTCCTCGGTCGCCTTGGCCACGGACACCCCGAGCGAGACACTCACACCCCTGCGCTGGAGGATCTCCATGGCCTTGTCGCCGAGCCGCTCGCCCAGCTCGGGCATCAGCTTCGGGGCGACGTCCACCACGTGCCACTTGATCTGCGACACGTCCAGTCCGGGATAGCGCTTGACGGCCGCGCACGTCAGACGCTGGAGGTACGCGGCGGTCTCCACGCCCGCGTAGCCACCGCCGACCACGACGAACTGCAGCCGCTGCTCGCGCTCCTCGCGGTTCGAGGTGGCCGCGGCCAGGTCCAGCTGGGAGATGACGTGATCGCGGATCCAGGCGGCCTCGGCGAGCGTCTTGACGCCCACCGCGTGCCGGTCCACACCGGGGATGTCGAACTGCCGCGTCACGCTGCCCGGCGTCAGGACCAGCTGGTCGTAGCGCTCCACGACCTCCTCGCCGCTGATCTTCCGTACGATCACGGCCTTGGCCTCGGCGTCGATGCCGATGGCCCCGCCCGGCACGATGGCCGTGCGGCGCAGCATCCGGCGCAGGGGCACCGCGACCGCCTGCGGGGTGAGCACCCCGGAGGCGACGTGCGGCAGAAGGGGCAGGTAGAGCTGGTGGTCCGTCGGGCTGATCAGCCGCAGCTCCGCCTCGTGGGGCGCGAGTTTCTTCTCCAGCTTGTGCGCGCACTCCATGCCGGCGAAGCCGCCGCCGACGATGAGGATCCGGGGAGCTGCCATGTGATGTCACTCCAACACTGTGGGAGATCGTCTTTCTGGATCTTCTCGGGTTTCTGGATCTTCTGGATCTTCTCGGGACCGTACCCGTGGCCTTGTACCCCTGCATCCCGGATGGATGAATCGTGTGATGTGCTTCACACCCGCTTCAGATCCCCGGCCGGTAGCGAATCGGGTGATCGTGCGGGACCTCGACGAGGACGATCCTGAGGCCGTCCGGGTCCTTGATCCACATTTCGATCAGGCCCCACGGCTCCTTGACCGGCGGCCTGACCACCTCGACCCCGTATTCGGTCAGCTCCGTGTGCGCCGCGTGGACGTCCGGGACCTGGAGCCACAGCTGGAGTCCGGGTGAGGGAGGGGTGTCGGAGCGGCCGGCGAGTTCGAGGAAGCCGCCGCCGAGGAAGTAGACCGTGCCGCGTTCGGGGCCGGTGCCGAACTCGCGGTAGACGGCGAGGCCCAGCGCCTCGCCGTAGAACGCGCGGGAACGCTCCGGGTCGGTGGGGTGGAGAAGGGTCCTGCTGCTCAGTACATGCACCATGCGGCCGCACCTTAGCGGCGGGTTAGGCTCGGCGGAGCCGTAAGCAGCGCCCAGATCGGAGAACGAAGTCGATGGACACCGCCCCGCGTCCCCTCCCCGGCGAACTCACCTTCCGCGACGCGGTATCCGACGACGTCGGCGCGCTCGTCGCGCTCATCGAGTCGGCGTACCGCGGGGACGCGAGCCGCGCCGGGTGGACCACCGAGGCGGACATCCTCGAGGGGCAGCGCACCGACCCGCGGGGCGTCGTCGAGGTCATAGAGTCGCCCGCGAGCCGTCTGCTGGCCGTCGAGCGGGACGGCGCGCTCGTCGCCTGCTGCCAGCTCGAACACCGAGGTGAGCACGCGTACTTCGGGATGTTCGCGGTGAGCCCGGCCCAGCAGGGCGCGGGCCTCGGCAAGGTGATCATCGCCGAGGCGGAGCGCGTCGCACGCGAGGAGTGGGGCGCCCGCGAGATGCACATGACCGTGATCTCCGTACGCGACGACCTCATCGCCTGGTACGAGCGGCGCGGCTACCGCCGTACGGGGAAGATGACGCCCTTCCCGTACGGCGACGAGCGCTTCGGCATCCCGCAGCGGGCCGACCTGGAGTTCGAGCTGCTGGTGAAGGACCTCGGGGTCGTGGACCTCGGAGTCAGGGACCTCAGGCCGTGAACCGGCCGGTCCGCTTGATGTCGGGGTAGTCGGTGGTGGCGCCGTCCAGCTGGAGCGCGCGCACCAGCCGCAGATCGTCCTGCGTGTTCACGACCCAGCCGATGATCCGCAGGCCGGCCTTCCTCGCGTGCTCGACGATCTCCAGCGTCAGCCGCCGGATGTTGAGGACGAGGGTGGTGGCGCCGACGGCGGTGGCGCGCTCCACGACGTCGCGGCCGTAGCGGCTGGCGACGAGCGCGGTGCGCACGCCCGGGACCAGGCGCGCGATCTCCGCGAGCGCCTCGTCGTGGAAGGAGATCACCTCCACGCGCGCGACCAGGTCGCGGCGGTGCATGACCTCGGCGAGGGCGCGCGCGGCCGCCACGTCCTTGATCTCGGCCTGCAGCGGCGCCCGCACGGCGTCCAGGACCTCTTCGAAGACGGGCACGCGCTCGCCGCGGCCCGCGTCGAGCTCCCGGAGCTCGGCGAGGGTCTTCTCGGCGATCGGGCCCTTGCCGTCGGTCGTACGGGCCACGTCGGCGTCGTGCATGACGACCAGGGCGCCGTCCTTGCTCAGATGCAGATCGAGCTCGATGAGATCGAGGCCCGCGGCTTGCGCGGCGATGAAGGAACGGAGGGTGTTCTCGGGTTCGACACCCATGACCCCGCGATGACCGATGGTGAGGAAGTTCAAGGTCCACTCGCTTCCGTCGACGGCGGCTCGGTGGCCGCGGGGCGAGGACGGAGCAGCCACGCGGCAATGTCGCAGCCTAACGGCCCGCCTCGGCGGAGGCACCGCCCGGACGAGGCGGAGCGGAACCCTCCGATCTGGTTCCCACGATGCCGAGGACCAGTCCGGTGACGAGGGCGGCGACAAGGACGGCACGGGTGCTCACGGCTGCGCTGCTCCCTACGGCGGGGACGGCTGACCCCGCCCGTCCTACCGGCAGCGGGGCCACCGCGGCGAGCCGCGTCACCCGCGGGTGGGCGAGTCCCCCACGGGTTGACCGGGCGGCGCGGGACGCTCCCCCGCCAGGCGGTCGAGGTCGTCCAGCATCGCCTCGGCCAGCCCCACCTCCGCCTCCAGGCGCCGCTCGCTCCAGCGCAGGGCGACCTCGGGGTGCGACCAGGCCGCCGCCCCGTCCGCCCCGACCGTCCCGACCGCCCGCGCCAGCGCGTCCCGCACCTCCTTCAGCTCGCCCCCCGTCCGCGCGATGTGCTCGGCCACCAGCGCCCGCAGATGGTCCGGCGCCGTCAGATGACCGAGCCAGACCCGCAGCAGCAGCGGATGCTTCAGGACGGGCGGCCCGGCGTCCTGGCCGCTCCCCGCCCAGGAGGCCAGCGCGGCGCGGCCCTCCTCGGTGATCGCGTACGAACGCTTCGTGCGGGGCGCGTCGGGGCCGGAGCGGCGCGAGGTGGCGTAGCCGAGCGCTTCCAGGCGGCGCAGTTCGGCGTAGATCTGGCTGATGGCGGGCGACCAGTAGAAGAAGCGGAGCGAGGCGTCGGCCCACTTCTTGAGTTCGTAGCCGGTCCGCTCCCCGGGGAAGGAGAGCAGGCCGAGCACCGCCCAGGCGGTCGGCGGCAGCCCGCCGCCGGGAGGCTCTGCGTACCGCTGCGAGGTCGTTCCACGGCCTGCCATACGCCGCATTGAAGTGAACGGCGCGCTCCGGGCGCAAGGGGTACGCCCGGCAAGGCGCCGCCCGGCACAGCGACGGCGGCGAGCGCCGCGGCCGATGCGAGCCGGAGCCGCCCGTGGTCCGCCGCGGTGCTCAGCGGTGGAAGGACCTGTTCCGCGCCGGGCAGCCGTGCGGCCGCCACCCGTGCGAACTGCTCGCCCGAACGGGTCACGCGCGCGTCCACCGCCCACCGGACGGACCATGCGGACATGACGACAACGCGCTCGTCGTAGCGGCAGGAGCTCATGGACGGCGACCGGGCATGTGACGGTGCTCGTCGGCGTACTGAGGCCGGGGCGGCCGGGGTAGCGGGGCAGCCCGTTTCACCGCGCGGTGTCGAGGAGCCGCCGGGCGGTCTCCAGACGCTCCGGGTCCAGACGGATGCGTACGCCGTGGAAGTGCGGGCCCCGCGTCGCGTCCAGGGCCATGCGGGACGTCGTGCCGTCCGTGGTCGACGACGGGTCGAGCGGACTGCCCGGCAGACCGTCGACGACGAACACGTCGCGGTGCGGCTGAAGGTGCGTGGCCACGGCCCACAGCACGTCCGCGTCCCGGGTGACGTCCACGTCCTCGTCGACCGCGACGACCGTCTTGAGGTACGGGTCCCAGCCGAGCAGCGCCAGCATGATCTGCCGCGCCTGGCCCGAGCGGGCCGGGCGCAGGGCGACGTACGCGTGGAAGTGCGTGCCGGACGTGGGGTAGTGCAGGGCGGTGACCTCGGGGAAGCGGCGCCGCAGCTGGTCGGCCATCTCCGCCTCGCGGGGCAGCCGGGCGAGGTTGAGGTGCTCCGCGCTGTTGCCGCCGACCACGTCGAGGAGGAGGGCGTCGCGGCGGCGCAGGACCGTCTCCACGGTGAGGACGTTGTTCGTGGAGCGGTCCGACGAGTAGCCGGAGAACTCCCCGAACGGACCTTCCTCCGCCCGCCGCTCCGGGTCGATGAACCCTTCGAGGACGATCTCCGCCCCGGCGGGCACCCGGATGCCGCGGCGCGGTGTCTCCACGACGTCGAGCGGCGCCCCGAACAGCCCGCCCGCGATGGCGCGTTCGTCGACGTCGGGGCCGACCCGGGCGGACGCGGCGAGCAGGAAGAGCGGATGCGCGCCGATCACCATCGCCACCGGCAGGACCTGGCGCCGCTCCTCGGCCAGCCGCAGGAGCTGCCACAGGTGACCGCGCGAGTGCAGGCTCGTGGCCAGTTCGGTGCGGGAGTCGACCATGGAGCGGTGGTAGCTGAGGTTGCCCGCGCGGCCCGGCACGTCGCGCGGCGCCTCCGCCGTGATGACGCCGCTGGTGATGTACGGGGCCCGGTCGGAGGCGAAGTGACGGATGAGCGGCAGGGCGGCGAGGTCGATCGCGCCGCCCTCGTCCACCACCTCCAGTACCGGACCGTCGGCGACCACACGGAGTTCGCGGCGGTCCGCCGACGCCACCTGGTAGGCGCGGTGCAGGCCCGCGCGGTCGGTGCCGAGGAGGCGGGCGAGGCGGTCCCGCGAGGCGAAGACATTGGTGATCAGCGTCGAGCCGAGGCCCTTGACCCGGGGGCACACCAGCAGATCGTCGCGGCCCCGCGCGGCCAGCTCCACGACCAGCGCGGCCACGTCCTCGCCCTCGATCTCCTCCGCCACGGTCAGGACGTCATCGGCCTGCCCGGGACCGTGGGCGCGCAGGAACGCCCGCAGATCCTGACCGCTCGTACGCGGGGCCGCCTCAGTGCGTGTCACAGCACACCCCCGTACGGGCGTCGGAGGTGAACAGCCGCCCCCAGCCGGGCGAGTCGACGCGCAGCCCGAGCAGCTCCAGGCCCGTGTGCACCGCCACCCGTGCCCCGTCGAACACCGGCTTGCCGAGCTGCCGTTCCACGAGCGCGGCCACCGGCGCCACCGGCAGCTCCGTGCCCGCCACCACCAGGCACCGGGCGTCCTCGGTGTCCGCGTCGAGCAGCAGCCGCCGCAGCCGCGCCACCGGCAGCTCCGCCGCCTCCCGTGGTGTCGCGAGGCCGAGCGCGGTGACCGAGGAGACGCGCAGCCCCGCGGCGACGTACGTGTCGGCGACGCGCCCGGCGGTCTCCCGCGAGCCCGCGGTGGCCAGGGCCAGGGAGGGCAGGGCGTGGCGGGCCAGGAGGCCGAGCTGGCCGAGGGTGACGGTGGAGGCCGGTACGCCCGCCGTGCCCTCGATCGCGCGGGCGATGGCGCGGGCGTGCGCCAGGCCGTGCAGACCGCACGAGCTGCCGTTCCACACCACGGCGTCCGCGCCCGCCTGCGCCAACTGCTCGGCGCCGCACGCCAGTTCCCCTGACTGGGAGCGGGCGATCGCCGGGCCGCACAGCTGTTCCGGCAGTGCGGCGCGGGCCGTGGGGTGCGCGGTCTCCACCGCGACGGGCGCACAGATCCGCACCGCCCAGCGGTCGGCTCCGAGTGAGGTGGAGGGGAGGAGGTGGCCGATGCGCCGCATGGGGTGAGTCCGTTCCTGGTCGCGGGGGTCGCGGGGGTCGCCGTGAGCGCGGGCGGAGCGGAAGGCGGGCCGCCGCCCTTGGCAGCCCAAGGGCGGCGACGAGCCGACGCGTTACGCCCGCGACGCCGCGTCCAGCGAGGCGTACGTGTCCTTCAGACGCAGCCGCGCCTCCTCCTGGTCACGCGGCGGGGGAGTGGGCTTCAGGCCGAGCAGCTTGGCCATGTTGTTGCCGAGGTAGCCCTCCAGGTCCTCCTCGGACAGGTGCATGCCCTGCGGCGGCGGGCCGCACAGCACCTCCAGCTCCCGCGCCCACATGCCCGGTTCGTTCGGCGGCGAGTCCGTGCCGAACACCAGCTGGTGGCGCTCCATCTGCTGGGCGAACTCCACGATCCGCGACTGGAGCAGCCAGCCCGACTCCCCGTACACGTTGGGCGAGTCGAGGATCATGTACAGCGCCTCGAAGCAGTAGACGCCGCCCGTCTGCACCCCGAAGTGCGCCAGGATGAAGTTGACGTCCTTGAACTCCCGGATGATCGGGTAGAACTGCGTCGGGATCGAGTAGGGCCCGTCACCGGTGTGGATCAGGACGACGAGACCCAGCTCGTCGCAGACCCGCAGGACGGGGCGGAGCCAGTCGAGGGCCCGGTCCGGGCGGTAGGCGTGCATGTTGGCATGGAGCTTGACCATCTTGTAGCCGTACTCCTTGACGTGGAACTCCAGCTCCTTCGCGCCGTTCTCGGGCCCGAAGCGCGGGTTGTACATGAAGTTCCCGATGAACCGGTCCGGGTACCGCTGGATCAGTTCGGTGATGTACGCCATGTAGTCGCGGATGCCCTCGCGGCCGGTCCGCATCCCGTCCTGCCAGACGCTGTTGCCGGGCGGAGGCATGATGCAGCCGTAGTCGATCCGGCGCGGCTTGCCGTTGATCATGTACGGGCCGTCCATCATCTCGATGGTGCGCTCGCCCGTGAAGGGGGAACCGTCGTGCCGCCACGCCTGGTCCACGACGTTCGTGGGGTGCATATGGGTGTCGATGATCAAGGTGCTCTTTCCTTCCCGGCTGGTACCGACCGTGTCTCTGTGGTGGACCGTTGGGGGACCCGGGGCAGGGCCCGCCTCACCCCCTCTCCGGGTCGAGGAAGTCGGTGGGCCGCACGGGCACCCTGGCCAGGGCCAGGCCCGTCGCCGCGCGCAGGGCGTTGGCGATGGCCGGCGTCGAGGAGAGGGCCGGCGGCTCGCCCACCCCGTTCAGGCCGTACGGCGCGTCGGGGTGCGGCAGTTCGAGCAGGTCGACGGGGACGGACGGCATGTCCGCGATGGTGGGGATGAGGTAGTCGGTGAAGGACGGGTTGCGTACCCGCCCGCCCGACACGTGCAGCTCCTCCATGAGGGCGAGCCCCAGGCCCTGCGCGCTGCCCCCCTCGATCTGGCCCTCCACGGCCAGGGGATTCATCGCTCTGCCGATATCCTGCGCGGTGGCCAGCTCCACCACCTTCACCAGGCCGAGATCGGTGTCGACGTCGACGACCGCCCGGTGCGCGGCGAACGCGAAGGCGATGTGCGCGTCGCCCTGCCCGCGCTCGGGGTCGACGGGATACGTGCGGCGGTGCGTGAACTCGTACTCCGCCGCCAAGGGGCCGTGCGCGGCGAGGAGTTCGGTGAGCGGCCGGTCGCCGAGACGGGCGAGCCGCTCCCGCAGCTCCTCGCAGGCGCCCCGGACCGCGCCCCCGCTCATCCAGGTGATCCGCGACGCGGACGCCGAGCCCGCGTCGCCGACCCGCGTGTCGGCGGGCAGGGCCACGACCCGCTCCACGCCCAGCTCCGTGCGGGCGATCTGCGCCTGGACGGTGACGATGCCCTGGCCGCACTCGGCCGCCGCCGTGTGGATCTCGGCGACGGGCTCGCCGTTCACCAGGGAGAGCCGTACGCGGGCCACCGAGCGGTCGTCGACGCCACCGGAGAAGCCGATCGCCTTGACGCCGATCGCGTACCCGACGCCCCGCTTGACCCCCTCGCCGCGCGAGGTGTTGTTGAGGCCGCCGGGGAGACCGAAGGGGCCCTGTGGAGCGGCGGGCAGCGGGCGGGCGCGGAGCCTTTCGAGGAGTTCGGCCGCGGGCGCGGGGCCGTCCACGGCCTGCCCGGTCGGCAGCACGGTCCCCGTCGTCATGGCGTTGCGGATGCGCAACTCCACCGGGTCCAGGCGTAGTTCGCGCGCCAGCTTGTCGAGGTTGGACTCCACGCCGTAGCAGGACTGGACGGCGCCGAACCCGCGCATCGCCCCACAGGGAGGGTTGTTGGTGAAGACGGAGTACCCGTCGATCTCGACGTGCGGAACGTCGTAGGCGCCCGCCGCGAAGTACGAGCCGTTCGCGATGACGACCTGCGACGTGGAGGTGTAGGCGCCGCCGTCGAAGAGCAGCCGAGCCTTCACGAACACGAGCTTTCCCTCGCGCGTCGCGCCGTGCTCGAACCACATCTTCGCCGGGTGCCGGTGCACGTGGCCGAAGAAGGACTCCTCGCGGTGGTAGCTCATCTTCACCGGGCGGCCGGTGCGCAGCGCGAGGAGCGCCGCGTGGATCTGCACCGACACGTCCTCGCGCCCGCCGAACGCGCCGCCCACCCCGGAGAGCGTCAACCGCACCTTCTCCGGTGGCAGCCCGAGCGCCGCGCACATCTGGCGCCGGTCGTCATGGAGCCACTGCGTGGACACGTACACGTCCACGCCGCCGTCCTCGCCCGGTATCGCGAGGCCCGCCTCCGGGCCGAGGAACGCCTGGTCCTGCATGCCGACCTCGTACGTGCCCGAAACCACCACGTCCGCCGACCCCCGCGCGGCGGGCAGGTCCCCGTGCCGGATGCGCACATGCCGTACGACGTTGCCCGCACCGCCGTCCACGCGCCGCCGGTGGACCAGCGGGCCGGTGCCCGCGAGCGCCTGCTCGGCGTCGGTGAGGGCGGGCAGCTCCTCGTACTCCACCTCGATCAGGCGCAGCGCGCGGCGGGCCGTCTCGGGGTGGTCGGCGGCCACCAGGGCGACCGGCTCGCCCTGGTGGCGCACCCGGCCGGCGGCGAGCACAGGCTGGTCGGCGACCTTCATCCCGTACAGCCGCCGCCCCGGCACGTCCTCGTGGGTGAGCACCGCCACCACGCCCGGCAGCCGCCTCGCACGGGTGGCGTCCAGGCGCCGGATGCGGGCGCTGGGGTGCGGACTGCGCAGGGTCGCGCCCCACACCATGCCGTCCCAGCACAGGTCGGACGCGTAGGCGAAGTCGCCGCGGACCTTCAGCCTGCCGTCGGGACGCCTCACGCTCTCGCCGACGCCACGGCGTACGCCGGTCGCGCTGCTCACGATCCGTCACATCCCTTCTGGGGTAGGGCTCGCAGGCTCGTACGGCTACGCGATGGGGCGCACCGCCCGGTGGTCCGCGTCCGGCACCCGCTCGACCGTGACGGCCTGGGAGAGCCGGGTCCGCAGCCGCCTGATGTGGTCGCGGGCCGCCTTCTCCGCGGCGTCCGGGTCGCCCGCCGCCATCGCCTCGAAGATGCGCCGGTGCTCGTCCACCGCGAGCCGGGGGGCCTCGGGGCTGCGCCACAGCGAGTGCAGCGCCAGATGCGCCTTGCCCTGGATCGTGTCGAGGGCGGCGGTCAGATGGTCGTTGCCCGCCGCCTCGCGGATCAGCCGGTGGTAGGCCATGTCCATCTCGATGTGCGCCCGCTCGTCGGGCTCCGCGGCCACGACGGCCTCGTGGCGCTCCAGCAGGCGGCGCAGCTCGGCGACCGTGGCGGCGTCCAGGCGCTCCGTGGCGAGGCGCGCCGCCAGGCCCTCCATCACCTCGCGTACGACGTACAGCTGTCGTACGTCCTCGAGGTCGACGGTGGAGACGACCGCTCCCCGGTGTACGGCATGCGTGGCGAGGCCGTCGTGGATGAGCCGCTGCACCGCCTCGCGTACGGGGCTACGGCTGATGCCCATCTGCACGGCGAGCGCGGGCACCGACAGGGCGTCACCGGGGCGCAGCCGCCCCGCAAGCACGGCGCCCTTCAGCTCCTCGTACGCGCGCTCCGCCAGCAGGCTCCCCGCCGCCACCGGATTCACCGCCCTCTGCGTGGACATCCCCAACTCCCCTGTCATGGCGCTTCCTTGGCGGGTATTTCGGACCCGGCCGCCTGTTCTTCATGTTGCATGTAATGTTCCGACCGGTCAATGGAGCGTGCGTCCCTCCTTTGGTGCCCCGGCTTCCGCTGTCCCGGCAGCCTCAGATGGTGGAAGAAGAGGTTGAGCAGCACCGCCGTGAGGGTGCCGAGGATGATGCCGCTCTCGAAGAGCGCGTGCAGGTGCCGCCCCGGCATCTGCTCGGCGAACTGCGGGAACGCGGTCGGCAGGAAACCGACGCCGACACTGGCCGCGACGAGGATGGTGTTGCGCTGGTCGGTCAGATCCGCCTGGCCGAGGATCTGCACGCCGACCACGGCGATGGTCGAGAACAGCACGATCGTCGCCCCGCCGAGCACGGACGTCGGCATCGACGCCACCACGGCGCCCACCTTCGGCACCAGACCGAGCACCATCATGATCACGCCGCTCGCGGCGACGATCCAGCGCGACTTCACCCGGGTCAGCTGGATCAGGCCGATGTTCTGCGAATACACCGTGCTGGGAAAGGAGTTGAGGGCGCCCGCCGCGGCCGTCGCCAGGCCGTCCGCCCGCAGGGCGCGGGTGACGTGGCGGCCCGACACCTCCCGGCCCACGATCCGCCCGACGGCGAAGAACTGCCCGATGGACTCCACCGCGATGATGACCATGACGAGGAAGACGGAGAGCACGGCCACGGCGTCGAGGCGCGGCGCGCCGTAGTGCAGGGGCGCCGCCACGCCCAGCCAGGCGGAGTCCCCGATCCCGGAGAAGTCCGTACGCCCCGCGAGCGCGGCGACCCCCGTCCCGATCGCCAGCCCGGCGAGGACCGCGACGGTGGCGAGGAACCCCCGCGACAGCTTGTTCAGGAGCACGATGGCGACCAGTGTGACGGCGGCCAGACCCAGATGGGAGGGCGAGCCGAAGGAGCGCGCCGCCGGATCGCCGCCGCCCACCTGACGGGCGGCCACCGCGAGCAGGGTGATGCCCACGATCGTCACGATGGTGCCCGTGACCAGCGGCGGGAAGAACCGCACCAGCCTGCTGAAGACGGGCGCGATGACGAACAGCGCGAGCCCGGCGGCGATCACCGCCCCGAACACCGTCGGCAGCCCCGCCTTCGCGCCGCCCGCCGCCAGGCCGATGGAGACGAGCGAGGGCACGGCGGTCGTGGAGGTGCCCTGGACGACCGGCAGCCGGATGCCGACACCCGGCAGCCCCACGGACTGGAGCAGGGTCGCGATGCCGCACGTCAGGAGTGAGGCGTTGACCAGGAGCCCGATGTCGTCGCCGGACAGGCCGATGCCCTCGGCCACGAGCAGCGGCATGACGACCGCTCCGGCGTAGAAGGCGAGGACGTGCTGCAATCCGTACACCGCGAGCCGCCACACGGACGGCACCGCCTCGACGGGATCCTTCTCCACGGATGTGCGAACGTCGTCGTGGTGCGCTTTCCGGTGGGGCATGTGCGTTCTCCCTCCGCCCTACGGGGCGTGACTTGTGCGCACGTGCGAGGCCGCGGTCAGGCGGCCGAAGGCCGCGGTGGTGACGGGACGGGGCGGGCTCAGTGCCGCCAAGGGACGCGCAGCGTGGCGAGCGAGGCCCGCTCCACCAGGCGTTCGGCCCGCTCCTGGACCTCGGCGAGCAGCGCTTCCTCGTCGACCAGCGGACAGCGCCCGTCCTCGAAGACCACCCGCCCGTCCACGATCGTCATGTCGACGTCCGAGCCGCGCGCCGAGTAGACGAGCGTCGCCACGGCGCGGTGCAGCGGACGCAGGTGCGGCCGGTCGAGGCCGACCACGACGAGATCCGCGGGCGCGCCTACGTGGATGGCGCCCGCGCCGGCGGCGGCGTACCGGCCGCCCTCGCGCGTGGCCAGCTCCAGGGCGTCCTCGGCCCGCAGCACCGCCGGGTCCAGGGTGTGCTGGCGCTGACCGAACAGGGTCTGCTTCATCACCTCGAACATGTCCTGGCGGTGCCCCGCGCCGGGCCCGTCCGTGCCCAGCGACACCACCGCACCGGCCTCGCGCAGCGCCCGCAGCCGCATGACTCCGGAGGCGAGATAGGCGTTGGACGCCGGATTGTGGGCGACCCCCGCCCGGCGGTCGCCGAGCCACGCGATCTCGTCGTCGTCCAGCCACACGGCGTGGGCGAGCGTCGCCCGGCCGTCCAGCAGCCCCGCGCGTTCGAGCCACTCGACGGGACGCACGCCGTACGCGTCCAGATAGCTCGCCGGGTCCTTCGCGCCCTCGCAGCAGTGCGTGTGCCAGCGGGTGCCGAACTCCTCGGCGAGCGCGACCGAGCCGGTGACCAGCTTCTGGTCCACATAACTGAGGTTCAGCGGGGCGGGCCACACGCCCACCCTCGCCCCCGGCGGACGCCCCGTCAGGCAGGCGCGGGTCAGCTCCAGTTCCTCGGCGGTGGAGTAGCGGAACAGTTCCTCGGGCAGGCCGCGGGCCGCCGCCACGGCCGTCCGGTCGCCGAGCATGCCGCGGGCGATCACGCCGCGCAGCCCGGCCGCCTCGACGGCGTCGGCGACGGCCAGGACGGTCTCGGGGTCCGTGGGCGCGTAGTGGTTGTCGACGACGGTCGTGATGCCGGAGCGCAGCGCCTCCACCGCGCCGAGCGTCGCCGCGACGCGGGCGTCGTCGGGGGTCACGGCGATCGAGTACGGCCACATGAACTCGCACAGCCACGGCCAGATCGGCAGGCCCTCGCCGAGGCCCCGGGCGAGCGACTGGAACAGGTGGGTGTGCCCGTCGGTGAACCCGGGCAGCACGGCGCGGCCCCGGCAGTCCACGGTCCTGGCCGCCCGCCAGGCCGCGTCGACCTCCGCCGCCGGTCCCACGGCGGCCACGCGGCCGCCGACGACGGCGACCGACCCCGGTTCGTGGACGGAGCGGCGGTCGTCGACGGTGACGACATGGGCGTTCGACAGCAGGAGATCGCACGGTTGAGGTCGTCGGTCACTGGTCCGCGGCACGGAACCCCCGGTTGCTCGATGGCATGTTCCATATTGCATGTAACGTATTCCGGCCATCGGGCGTGTCAACCCCCGGCGTATGGAACCGACTTGACGTATGACTGGGGGCGGGGGGCGCGAGGCGGGGTGGAGTACCACCCTGCCGGGCCTGACCGCCTGGCTGGCCCGTTCTGGCCTCGCGGGCGGCAACCGGGGTATACGGGGGGAATGAAAGATCTCCTGAGGCACCGGGCCCAACGTCTGACCGGCGCCGACCACCGACTGCTGTTCTGCGGGATCGCCGCCGGGATATGGGCGTTCGGCGGTGTGCGGGGACGGCGCGCGGCCGTGCGCGGCGTCACCTCCCTGGCACTGGCCTCGGTCACCGTCAACGCCCTGGGCAGACACGCGGTGGGCCAGTCGCGCCCGGCGCGGGACGTGGCGCCCTTGCTGCGCCGCCTGCCCCGCGAGCCGCTCACCGGCCCCTACCCCTCGGGCCACGCCGCCTCGGCGGCCGCCTTCGCGGCGGGCGCGGCCCTGGAGTCGCCGGGCTGGGGCGCGGCCCTGGCGCCGGTGGCGGCTTCGGTGGCGTACTCCCGCGTCCGCGGCGGCGCCAGTGGCCCCAGGGACGTCCTGGTCGGCGCGGCCCTCGGCGTGGGCGCCGCCTACGCGGTGCGCGGCATGGTGCCCACCCGCGCCCAACTCCCGCCGCCCGCACGGCCGCGCGTCGACGCGCCCGCCCTGCCGGAGGGCGACGGCCTGGTCGTGGTGGTCAATCCGTCCTCCGGTGCACAGCCGCAACTCGCGGATCCTGTGCGGCAGTTGAGGACCGCCCTGCCGCGCGCCGAGGTGGTGTTCTACGAGGAGGAGGCCGGGGCCCTGCCCAAGGTCCTGGAGGAGGCGGCGAGGGACGCCGCCCGGCGCGGCGGTGTCCTCGGCGTGTGCGGGGGAGACGGGACGGTCAACGCCGCCGTGGCGCCCGCCCTGCGGTTCAAGGTGCCGCTGATGGTGCTGCCCGGCGGCACGTTCAACCACTTCGCCGCCGACCTCGGCGTCGACACGGTCGCGGACGCCTGCGCCGCCGTGGCCGAGGGCAGCGCGGTACGGGCCGACGTCGGCCGCATCAAGCCGCTGGCCGGGATCGGCCCGGCCGGCAGGACCCCCACCGGGCCGTCCTACTTCCTCAACACCTTCAGCCTCGGCAGCTACCCCGACCTCGTCCGCAGCCGGGAACACTGGTCCCCGAAGATCGGCGGCCCGCCCGCCACGCTGCTCGGCGTCGTCCAGATCCTGCGCACGGGGCGCCCGCTGCGGGCCGTGGTGAACGGCCGCCGCCGCTCCATATGGCTGCTCTTCGCGGGCAACGGCGCCTACCGCAGCGTGGGCATCGCCCCGGTGCGCCGGCACGACCTCGCCGACGGCCTGCTGGACGTCCGTGTCGCGCACGCCGGGCGCTTCGCGCGCAGCAGGCTGCTGGCCGCGGCGCTCGCGGGCCAGCTGGCCAGGACCCGCGCCTACGCGGCCGCCCGGCCCCAGCGGGTCGTCATCTCGGGGCTGCCCGAGGGGACGCAGATGGCGTACGACGGTGAGGTGGCGGACGCCCCCGCCGCACTCCTGATCGACAAGCTCCCCGAAGCGCTCACCGTGTACCGCCCGACGGCCGGCTGACGCGCGGACCGTGCGTCAGGGGGGGCGTCAGGGGAATGTGATGCCGCTGTCCACGGGCGTCAGGACGAGCCAGCGCAGCGAGGTGTCGCCGAAGCGGGCGTAGGTCAGGACGCGTACGTCGATGGGGTCGGGCGCGACCAGCGGGAAGTACATCGGACGCGCCTCCGCGCCGTCCGGGTCGGGGACGTCGGCGGTGCCGTCCCACAGCCGCGCGACGCCCGGCTCGCGCCGCACGGTCCGCACCACCTCGTCCAGCCGCTCGTTGTCCGGCCAGCGCTGCCAGGCCAGGCGCAGCCGGGCGAGCAGCGGGCCCGCCCACTCGGTGTCCCACTCCCGCAGCTGATAGCGGGCCTGCGGCGAGAACGCCCAGGTCATGACATTCGCGTCCGGGTGGACCAGCCAGGGACAGTGGCGCGCGGCCACGGCGTTGGCCGCGACCACGTCCCAGGCCTGGTCGCAGATCCAGCTCACGCGGCGCTGCTGGTGCAGCAGATCGAGCATCGCCTCGTCGGGCCGCGCGCCCTCGGCCGGGCGGCGCGGCGGCCGCTGGCCCGTACCGCGGTACAGGGCGTCGGCCCGCGCGGGGGAGAGGTCCAGGATCCGCACCACCCCGGCGATCATCTCCGGCGCGTATCCGCGGTCCTCGCCCCTCTCCAGCGCGCGGTACCAGCGCTCGGAGACGCCGAGGAGCAGGGCCATGTCGAGCTGAGTGAGGTAGCTGCGGTGACCGCGGAACGGCACGGGGCCCGGCAGCAGTCCCGGGTCCCGCGCCATCCGCCAGGCGCGCAGCATCCGCCCGAGGTCTTCGCGTCGTACGTCCGGCAAAGGTAAATACCTCGCAAAGGTGGGATTGACGGGCGGGGAACGCCGCGTGGCCCGCGCGCTCGCTCGCCCGGGCCGGGGCAGGTTGACAGCGTCGCACACGAGCCTCGGGACCGGAACAGGAGAGTGCCGGTAGCGAGACGTGCCGTTCTTGAGGGCGGGAGGAGGGCCATGGTGAGCGCCGCGACCACGGGCCGCCTACCCTGCGCCACGCACACCGCCGCAGGCCCGCCTACCCTGCGGCGACGCACATCGCCGCAGGCCCCGCACACGTATGGAGAAACTCAACGATGAGCTACTTCCTGCCGGAGAACCACCCCGTGCTGACCGCCGCCCGCGGTCTGGCCCTCGCCCACTCCGGGATGATCGAGGTGAACAGCGCCCCTCTGTACCTGCGGGCGCGTGACCCGCACCCGGACCGCACGGTCGCACTGGTCTCGGGCGGCGGCTCCGGGCACGAGCCCCTGCACACCGGACTCCTGGGGCGCGGGGGCCTCGACGCCGTCTGCCCCGGCGAGATCTTCGCCTCCCCGCACAACCGGCAGATCTACGAGGCGAGCGCGGACGCCGCCAAGAGCGGCGGCGTCCTGCACATCGTCAAGAACTACACCGGCGACGTCATCAACTTCCAGATCGCGGCGGAACGCCTGCGGCACGACGGGATCCCGGTCGCCACGGTCCTGGTCGACGACGATCTGGCCACGGACAGCGCGGACAGCGCCACCGGCCGCAGGGGCACCGCAGCCACGGTGGTCGTCGAGAAGCTCCTCGGCGCCGCGGCAGACCGGGGCGCCACACTGGAGGAACTCGCCGAACTGGGCCGCCGGATCGTCGCCGCGTCCCGCAGCGTCGCGGTCGCCGCCCGCGCCCAGACCTCGCCCACCACACTCGCCCCGGCCTTCACCCTGGACGCGGGCACCCTCGACTACGGCGTCGGCATCCACGGCGAACGCGGCACCCGCACCATCGCCCGCCCCGCGACCGGTGACCTCGTCCGGCGGATGACCGACGACCTGCTCGACGCCCTTCCCGAAGGCCCCAGCGAGGTGCTCGCCCTCGTCAACGGCCTCGGCGCCACCACCGAGCTGGAGCTGCACGCCATCAGCGTCCTGCTGAACGACGAGCTCACCGCCCGTGGCATCCGGCCGGTCCTCCTCGTCCCCGGCACCTTCACCGCCGCCCTCGACATGGCGGGCTTCTCCCTCACCCTGACGCGGCTCGAAGAAGGGTGGGCCGAGCTGTGGACCGCGCCGACCCGCACGCCGCTCGTCCTGCCGCGCCCCACGCTCACTCCCGACGGCCCGGTCGACGGCCTGGTCGACGGTCCGGTCAAGCCGGCGCAGGAGCCCGTCAGCTCCCCGGCGGACACCGCCGCCGCCCCTATCACCAGCGGCAACCGCGCCCTTCTCGACCGCTACGCGCTGACGGTCACCCAGGTCCGCGACAACCTGACCAAGCTCGATCAGCTCGTCGGCGACGGCGACTTCGGCGACAACCTCGCGGGCGGCGTACGACGCGCGGTGAAGCTCGCCGACGAGCGCGGCCTGGGCGGCACCGCGGCCCTCGCCGAGGCCTTCCTCAACGACGTCGGCGGCACCAGCGGCCCGCTGTTCGGCCTCCTCTTCCAGCACCTGGCCTCCGCCACCCCGACGGACGACCGGGCGCCGTCCGTCGGCGCGCTGGCGCGGGCCGCAGAGGAGGGCTTCGCCGCCATCCACCGCGTCGGCGGCGCGAACCCCGGCGACTGCACGCTGGTCGACGCCCTCGCCCCCGCCGCCGAGGCGCTGGCCGCCTCCGCGCGCGACGAGGCCGCCGAGGCCCCGCTGACCGACGCGGCCCAGGCGGCGATCCGCGGGGCGCTTGCCACCGCGTCCCTGCGGCCCCGGCGCGGCCGCGCCAGCTACGTGGGCGACCACGCCCTCGGCGTCCCGGACCCCGGCGCCCTCGCCGTGGCCCTCCTCTTCATGGCCCTGGCGGACATCCACGAGCCCGCCACGGCCCCGCGTCTGCCCGCGCCGGGCTACATCACCCTGCCCTGACGGCGCCCACACTCCGGGACACGCCTGCGCCTCGTCCATTGCCTGACTAAGGTCGGAGAATGGGAATGGACGAGGCGGGCCGGGCGCGGATGGAAGCCCGGCTGCTCCGGGAGATCGGCGCGAGCGGCCAGGACGTACGGAGCCTGCGCGAGCGCCTCGGCCTCGACTCCGGCTACGTCAGCCGCCTGCTGCGCTCCCTGGAGGCCGACGCCCTGGTGACCGTGGAGCCGCTGCCCGAGGACCGGCGGACGCGCACCGTCCGGCTCCTGAGCGCCTCGACCGTCACCCTGGACGCCGTCGACCCGGACCACCCCGACGCCCAGAGGTGCCTGCACGCCTACTTCGCCGAACTCCAGGAGAGCTTCGACACCGGCTTCGACCCCGCCCGCAGCCTGCTGCCCGACGCGGGTGGACTCCGGCCGCCGCACGGCGTGTTCCTGGTCGCCCGGACGCACGGCGAGCCCATCGGCTGCGCCGGGCTGAAGCTGCCGCCCGGCTCACCGGCCGAGATCAAACGCATGTGGGTCGCGCCGCACGCCCGTGGCCTCGGCCTCGCCCGCCGCTTCCTGTCCGAGCTGGAGGCGCGCGCCGCCCGGCACGGCCACGACGTACTGCGCCTGGACACCAACAAGGCGCTCGCCGCCGCCGTCGGCCTCTACCGCTCGCACGGCTTCCGGGAGGTCCCCGCGTTCAACGACGAGCCGTACGCCCACCACTGGTTCGAGAAGCGGATCGACGCCCCGCCGTCACGGTGAGGAACGCGCGACGCGGAAGCCCACGTCGTCCACGCGGTAGCTCGGGTGGCTGCGGCGCCGCGCGGACGCCCGGCAGCTCCAGTGCTCGTCGAACCAGCCCCCGCCGCGCAGCACGCGGTAACCGCCGTAGACCTCGGCGTCGTACACGTCCCAGCACCAGTCCCACACATTGCCGAGCATGTCGTACAGTCCCCAGGCATTGGCCCGCCTGCCGCCCACGTCATGGAGGCGCTCCCCGGAATTCCCGCGGTACCAGGCGATGTCGTCGAGCGGCCCGTACCGCGGCCCCGTCGTGCCCGCGCGGCAGGCGTACTCCCATTCGGCCTCGGTCGGCAGCCGGTATCCGTCCGCCGACGCGTCCCACGCGACGCCCTCGCCGTCGGCGTCGACGCGGTAGGCGGGCGTGAGACCGGCGCGCTCGGACAGGGCATCGCAGAAACTGACGGCGTCCCACCACGAGACGCCCTCGACGGGCAGCCGGTCACCGTGCGCGGTGCTCGGCCGCAGGCCGGTGACCTCGGCGTACAGCGCCTGCGTGACCGGAAGCGCCGCGAGCCGGTACGGCGCGAGGTCGACCTTCCAACTCCGCTGCGTGCGTCGGTCGGACAGCGTCACCTGCCCCGGCGGGACGGCGATCATCTCTTGCTCTTCGATTGCGTTCACGCGGCGGTCCTCGCGGTGTCGTACGAAAGTGATCACGCCGGGCAGGCGCTCTTGTCACCGCCTCTGAACGTCCGGTACAGCGGCAGAGGTTCCCCCGCGGGCCGGCCACCCTCCGCGGCCGGGTGCTCGACGATCGGGACCGGCTTGCAGACCGCCCACTGATCGTTGACCCCGGGGCCCTCGAATCCGTACGTACCGGCGGCTCCCCGCAGGCAGTTGCTGCAGCCGTCCGCGGAAATGGTGGGGTTGATGAGGGTGTTGTAGACGTCGTCCTTCTTCGGGATCAGCGGGGGCCCCTTCTTCATCGGCTTCCCGGCGCTGTCGTTGATGTCGCTGTACGTACGGTCGACGGCGTCGGCGAGCAGCGTGAACGCGTCGTGGTACATCACGGCGTATCCGTCGTTCAGCGAATCCGGTCCCAGCTGGTGCTCGAACTTGAGCTTATTGAAGCGGTCGATGAAGCGGCCGAGCGCCTTCGGCGGATCGTTGTTGTCCTTGTCGCCGTTGCTGTCCCACCAGGCCGGGTCCACGGACGACGCGTCGACGATCATGGCCCGCGCCTCCTTCAGCCAGCGGGTGGTCTCCGGCGTGGTGAGGGTCGGTTCGAGACCGATGCCCACCTTGAGCAGGCGCAGCCGCGAGCCGCGGTCGCAGTCGCCCTCCTGCGCGAGACGTTTGATGAACGCCGGCAGGTCCTGGTCGCGTCCGGCGAAGAAGACGGTGTCGGACCGCGCGGTGCAGATCTTCTGCACGGCGTCGGTGAACCGCTGGGGGATGCCCTTGTCGGTGCCGGATGAGCCGGTGAAGTTGGAATTGTGGCCCTTGAAGTCGTACTTCTCGCCGAAGTGCTTCTCGAAGACCCGGCGCAGGTTCCGCGAGTAGACGTCCTCGCTGCGGTTGTCCCAGACCAGGAACCCCTGCTCCTGGCCGGGCCGCTTGGCGAGGTACTGCTTGAGGGCGCGGGCGAACTGGTCGTTGTTCGGTGACGTCTTGAAGAAGTGGCCGGCGTTCATGTCGGCCGCGGTGATGACGGGGCCGACGGTGGGGATGCCGCGCTCGCTGAGCGCGGTGATCGTCCGCCGTGTCTCGGGGGTGCTGCTGGGGATGCCGGTCACGCCGATCAAGGGGGCACGCTTGTCCTTGGCCAGCTCCACCAGCCGGTCGACGACGGGAGACCAGTGGTCGAGGTTGCGGCCGTCAGGGGCCAGCAGCAGCTGGTAGTGCGGCCCGCTGCCGCTGTTGGCCTCCTGCTGGGCGGCCAGCGACCCGGCCAGCGCGCGGCGGATCATGTCGGTGGTCATCGCGCTGGACTCGTCCGAGGTGAACGGCATCATGAGCGCGATCCGTACGTAGGGGATCCGCGCCGCGTTCCCCTCGGGGGACTCCGCGTCCCGCTCCACCTCGGCGTTCTCGTCGGCCACCGCCTCGATGAGGCTCTCGACGCGCGGGTCGGCGTCGAAGGCGTGCTCCGTCACCCCGACGCAGTCCCCGCCGAGTTCGCGCAGATCGTCACCGCACCTGCCGGGCCCGCGCGCGCCAAGGGTGAGCAGGGCGGCGACCACTGAGGCCACCAGAGCGAGACCCAGGACGGCGGCCCACTCGATCGGTCCCCATTCGCGGGGATGGCGACGGAACAGCATGCTTCCTCACTGTCCTGGTATGGGGAGGGGGCGCTTGTCGCGGGCGGCGGCGGGCCATCTGCGGGCCGCCTGGCCGAGCGCGACGCGCCAGGAAGGGTGGCGCAGGGAGAGATAGGCCAGCTCCTGCTCGATGGCGGTGCAGGTGTCGGGGTCCGGCTCGGTGTGCGGTTCGGACAGGTACCACAGGGCGTGCAGCAGCCGGTTGACGCAGCGCTCCGTGTCGTCGAGGTGGACGTAGCGGCCGTCGTGCGCGCCGAGCGCGATCCGCAGACGGTCGTCCTCCCAGTCGCGCGCGGGCGGGGTGGGGGCGGTGGCGGCGTACCGCAGGCACCGCAGCCAGTGGCCCGCTCCCCGCTCGACCTGCTCGGACTGGAACTCCTCCGTCAGCGAGGCCACCACCGTGTCCACGCTCCCCGCGGCGAGCATGTGCCGCAGGGCGTCCGCCTCGCCCTCGTCGCCGCGCTGGGTGTGGTGGTTCTGGAGGAATCGGTGGATCTCCTGCCAGCCCCGGCTGTCGTCGGGCCCCGGGGAGAGCCGGCGGGCCTCGTGCACCAGGAGCGTCTGGAGCAGCGGATCGGTGACCAGCGGGCTCTCGGGCGGCGTGAGGCGCTGCCAGTGCTGCTGTTCGAGGTAGTCGGTGACCGCGTTCGCGGGGAACTGCTCCGGGCCCTCCAGACGCAGCCGCGTCGCGAGCGCCTCGGCCGCCGTGCTGTCCCTGGCCAGGGAGAGGAGGGTGAGCCGGTCCCGCTGGCGCCGGTCCGGCAGCAGCCGCTCCAGCAGCGCCTCGCCGATGGGGCGGCCGTCCCTCGCGGACAGTTCGAGGAGGTCCCTGGGGGCGACGGCGCGGCCCGCGCGGGTCGCGTCCCGTACCGCCGTGCACAGCATGGTCGTGGCCGCGGGATGGCCGCCGGTCAGCGTGTGCAGGGCGGAGGCGAGGTAGGGGTGGAGCGGGGCGCCGATCGAACCGGCCTCCAGGAGCGGCAGGACGTCGTCGCGGCTCAGCGGTGTCAGCGGGACGGTGAGCAGGCCCGCCGACGGCGCGGTGCCGAGGCGCTGCCAGCCGGACGTCCGTACCAGATCGGCCAGTTCGCGCCGGACGGGGCCGGGGTCGCTGCCCGGTGGTTCACCGAGCCGGGTGGCCACGACGACCAGCTCCTCGCGCTCAGGGGACTCGGCCATCGCCCGGTGTTCGAGCAGCAGGTCGAGGAAGCGCCGCCCGGCGGGCACATGCACGTCGTCGAGGAGGACCAGGGGCCAAGGCTCGCGGTTCCAGCGCTGGAGCCGGCCGTACGCACCGGCGACATCGTGCCGGAACGCCGCCACGAGCGTCCGCTCGACCGCACGCCGGTAGTCACCGCCCTGGTGGTACCAGTCGGCGAGCAGCTCCAACGGGTCGGCGCCGTCGGCGAGTTGGGGAAAGCGCCCGCGGTACCAGTCCCTCTCCGCCCCGGCCCGGTACCGGTGCGCGTACTCGCCGTGCAGGGCGCGGGAGATGCTCGCCGCCCCGCTCCTCGGTGCGCCGGGCACCCCGGGAGCCACCGGTTCGGCACGTGCCTCCACCGCGAGGGCCCATGCCTGGCGCAGCTCCTGCTCGGGCTCGTCGGCCAAATGGCAGGCGATCAGCAGACGGGCCAGCCGCAGACAGGCCGTGTCCCGCTCGGCGTCGTCGCCCGGCTCCCAGCTGGACACGGCGAACAGGCCAGGCAGCAGAACGGGGAAGGCGCGCCGGTACGAAGGTCCCAGCTGCCGCGCCAGCTCGATCAGAATGCCGACCAGATCGGTGGCGAGGTGACCGTCGGCGTCGGACCCGGCCGGCGCGAAGGCCGCGGCACCGGCCGGTGCGATCCGGATGTGGGCCAGGGGCAGCCTGCCGCGGTAGTGCGCCGCCAGCTCCCGCAGCACGGCGGTCCGCCCCATGCCGTGACGCCCCGTCACCAGGACGACGGGCAGGTCCTGCTGGAACTCCCTCGCAGCCCGCGAGCGCTCATCGTATTTGAGGCCGGTCAGCCGAGGGACGAGCGCGCGCAGGAGCGGGTCCCTGCCGTACAGCGGCACGTCTTCCGCTCTGTCCATGCGACTGGTTCCCGCCTCCGTAGTACCGTCCTGTCCTCAACCCTCCTCGGGGGCAGAGAACTTACCCTGAGCACACAGCCGGTGCCAGTCCGTTGATCACGGCTGTGGGTAGATGGAGAGCTCGACATCCGAGGAGAGCGCCTCCATGCCGCGTACTTCACCGGGGTAGGCGAGCCGGACGCGGCGCAGCCGGTGCAGCGCGGCCAGTGAGGCGAGGTCCACCTCGGCGGCCTCCGTCAGATGGATCTCCTCAAGGCCCGGCAGGCGCAGGGCGATCCGGCGCAGCGGCACCGCGGTACCGGCGCCGGCGTGCACGTCCAGCCGGGTGACCCGGGGAAGCTGCGTACGCGGCGCGAAGAGCAGCATGCTCAGCTGTGCCGACGTCAGCGTGAGCGTACGCAGCTCGGGCAGGTCACCGAGGAGCGTGCCCCAGGAGTCGGGCGCCAGCCGCTCGCTCGCCTCCCGCAGACGCAGCTCCGTGAGGTTCACGCAGGCGGCGATGTCCACGAGGCGGGTGGCGGTCGGCGGCAGCGACAGGACCCGCAGCCGCTCGGGGCACGGCAGGTCGGCGAGGCCGCGCCAGGGGACGTCCGCGCCGATCAGAAGCGTGTCGAGCCGGGCGCAGCCGGCCAGTTCGTGCAGCGGCTCGAAGCGGGGCAGGTCCCGCAGCGCGAGCCGCCGAAGCCGCGGGAGCCGGGCGAGAGGCCCGGGGTCCTGGACGTTGCGGCACCCGCGCAGCCCGAGCGACTCCAGCTCGGTGTAGTGGATCAGTACGTCGAGCGAGTCCAGGGACAGGATGTCGCGCAGCTGCAGCTCCCGCAGATGGCGTGCGTCGAACGCCGAGCGGATGTCGTCCGACGTGAAGTCGCCCCGCAGACTGACGCGCCGGTACCCGGCCATGGTGCGCAGCACGTCGAGCTCGGCGCGCGAACGCACCGTGACCATCTCGTCGGGCGCGATCTCCAGGAGCGGCCGGACGATCTCCTCGGCGTACACCTCGGGGTCGAACCGGTTCCAGTGGTGCAGCAGTTGCGCCCGGACGGCGCTCTGGCCGGTGTGCAGGAACGGCCGCAGGCGGGGGATGGCGGCGTCCCCGCCGATCTGGCAGATCGCGTGGACGGTGGCCAGCTCCTCGTCGCCCGTCAGGGTGTCGGCGCCCGGCAGCAGGCCAAGGAGCAGCGGCCCCGTCTGCGCCAGGGACCTGGCCTCGCGCAGGCTGCGCGGCGGCACCATGCGAGCCGCCTGAGCCTCGATGGCCTCGCGCACCACCGGCGCGACACTGGTGGCCTGCTCCAGGGACGCGAGCGCGAGCAGCCGCAGCCGCGCCTGGACGGCCGGGTCCCTCTCCCGCTCGCCCCGCTCGCGCAGCCGGGTGAGCAGCTCACCGCGCTCGTGGTGCCGGGCCTGGGCGACGACCATCTGCACCACGTCCTCCCACTGCTCGAGGTGCGCGTTGTTCACCAGCATCCCCATGTCCCGCTCTTCGAGCACCGCCTGCGCGCCGAGGAAGTCCTGGAAGGTGCGGTGGATGAAGTCGACGGCGCCCTGGGCGGGTTCGCGCAGCAGCCCGGACCGCTCCAAAAGGAGCTGGAGGACGTCCTCCGCCTCACCGATCTCCGCGAGGCGCTCCACCGAGGGCATCAGACGGCGTACGACGTCGACGGCGTCCGCCCGGTCCAGCTCGGTCCGTTCGTTGCGGATCAGCCAGTAGGCGAGGCGCCGCAGCGGCTCGGTGGCCGACTTCTGGTCCAGCTGCGGGGTGCCGCTGCCGCCGTCGTAGACCCGGCGCTCCACGTCGCGCCGCTCCAGGAGCATGGCGAGCGCGGCCTCGTAGAGCGACGTACGGCCGCGCGGCAGGAAACCGCGGCGCTCCCGGTGCAGTGCGCAGATCAGCCCGCACATCAGCGGGTTGGTCGCCAGGCGGCTCAGCTCCGGCCTGCTGCGCAACGCGAGCGTCAACGACTCGCCGAGGTCGGCGGGCGCCCCCGCCGCCACGTGCCAGCGTTCGATGAACCGCCGCATGTCGGCGGGCGGCATCCCGCTGAGCGCGAACTCGTGGAACCCCTCGTGCCGGAGCCATCCCTGCTCAAGGGCGGAGGGACGGGAGGTGAGCAGCCACAGATTGCCGGGGAAGACCGCGAGGAGCTTGCGCAGCCAGGTCTTGACGCGGCCGCGCTCGCCCTTCGGGATCTCGTCCGCGCCGTCGATCAGCATCACCGCCCGGCCGTTCTGCAGCACGCGCGTGGCCCACCCCTCGGGCTCGGTGCCGAGCAGGGGGCAGTCGATCCAGCGGAGGAAGTCCTGCGGCATCGGCAGTTCGGCACCCTTGCGGGCCAGGGCGCGCAGCGGCATGACGAACGGCACGCGCCCCAGAAGCTGGGAGAGGGAGCCCGGCACCCGGTCCTGCCGCGCCGTGGTGAGGGCGAGCCACTGGACGAGCGTCGTCTTGCCGGTCCCCGCGACACCGCGCAGCAGCACACGGTCGTGGGTGGCGAGCGTCGTCTCCACCGGCGCCGCCGCGCGCTCGGCCGACTCGCCTTCCGCGATCGGGACCGCGTCCGACAGGCCGCGGTAGGGGGCGGCCTCCAGGCTCAAGTACGCCGTCTCCAGAGGCCACTCCTGGCCCGCGGGCTCGCGCAGGTCGACGCCGTGGATGGTGAGCCTGCCGTGGCACTGGACGACATAGCGCGCGTACTCCTGCTCGAACCGGGCGTCCTGCGCGGAGATGTCGGGAAGGCGCTCCAGGATCCGGTCGAGGCGCTCGCTCTGCTCGCGGACCTCACGGCTCTGCTCGACCTGCGTGCGCGCCGCGAACCCCGGCTGCTCGCTGAAGAACCGCACCACGTGGACGCACGCCGTCTCCAGGAGCCGGTCGTGGAAGCGGGCGGCGTCGTCGCTGAGGAGTCTGCGGGTCTCGGGCCCCGCCCGCCTCGACAACTCGGCGGCCAGCCTCTCGGGTCCCAGCGCGAAGGCCTGGACGTCGTCCATGTCGAGGTCGCCGAGCGCGTGCAGGGTCCGGGTCAGCGCAAGGCCCACGGCGTCCTTCTCGTCGGCGCCGACCGGTGGGTCGTACGGCCCCGCGGCCCGCACCGCGCGGCGCACCAGCTCCCGGGCGATCCTGTGCAGGTCGTCCTCGGTGAGGGTGCGGTGCTCGCGGGAGAAGGCCATGAGGCGCCGCACCGGGATCGGCCGGTCGTCGTACTGTGCGCCGGGCGCCTTCGCGGGAGGCAGCAGCAGCCGCTTCAGCAGCGGCGCGATCACCGCCGACGCGATACGCAGCCCTACCGTGCCCCCGTCCACGCACCCTCCCTCTGCCGCTCCGACCCCACGGCCGGAACCCGTCCGCGCGGTGGTGACCCGACCAGCGTAGCCGTGGACCCACGGTGAGCCGCCGGCGTCGGATGTACTCCGCCAGAGAAATTCCCGCCGGCGCGGAGAAAAGCCGCCGGAAGTGGTACTCGGACGTCACGGCGAACCACGACGGCCCCTTGTCGGGGCCTCGTTGAGGACCCGACATTCTGTGCCCGGCCCTGTCGGGTACGCGTATGCGCACTCCTGAAAAGAGTGCCGATCAACGGTCGCCGCGGGCGTAGGGTGGCGCCGCGTAGAGAGGGAGGCGCCGATGTCCACGCAGATCCGTCGTCTGATCATCACGGAGCTGGCGAGCTGTGACGACTGCGCGGTGCTGCGTGTCACCGGTGAACTCGACCAGACCGGCGAGGCCCACTTCCTCGGCACGCTCGGCGCCTATGTGGACGCGGGGCACCGGCATCTGGTCCTGGACGCCACCGCCCTGTCGTTCTGCGACTCGCGGGGGCTCAACTGCCTGCTCGCCATGCGGTGGCTGCTGGAGCGCCGCGCGGGCAAGCTCCTCCTGGCGGGGGCCGGACGCCGGCTGACCGAACTGCTCGCGCAGACCGGCAGCGCCGAACTGCTCCCCAGCCACCGGACGGTCGGCCTCGCCCTGGCCGAACTCCCGGAACCGCAACGGCCGGTCTGGCCGCCCGTGCAGGACTGAGACGGCGCGCTCCGCACCCCGGCACCCGCCGATCCCGACCCGACCCGACACTTCAGGAGCGCGAACCGTGTTCGACCCCGCACCGCAGGAGCACCCGTACCCCGACGCCCTCCGCCCGGACGCGGCGCCCGCCCCGCACGCCCTGCTGACGCCCGTGCTCGGCCTCCTGGGCGTCTGGCACGGCCGGGGCCGCGGCGGGTACCCCACGCTCGACGGGGAGTTCGCGTACGCGCAGGAGGTCACCTTCAGCCACGACGGCCGCCCCTTCCTCCACTACGAGGCCCGCGCCTGGCTGGTCGACGCCGACGGCCGGCCGCTGCGCCCCTCGGCCCGGGAGAGCGGCTGGTGGCGGCTCAAGCCCGACGGCCGGGTGGAGGCGCTGATCACCCAGCCCACCGGCATCGCGGAGATCGCCGTGGGCCACGCGGCCGACGGCGCCGTGGACCTCTCCACGCACGAGGTCGCCCTCGCGCCGACCGCCAAGAAGGTCGACGCCACGCGCCGCCGCTACACCCTCGCCGACCCCGACACGCTCACCTTCGTCCACGACCTCGCGGCCGTCGGCGAGCCGCTGCAGCACCACCTCTCGGCGCGGCTGCGACGCGAGGACTAGACCGCGTCCGCCCGGCCGCCCGTCGCGTACGGCGGACGGAAGCGGACGGCCATGGCGAGCGTGTCGTCCTCGTGGAGGACGTCGGTGAGCATGTCGCGCGCTATGGCACCCGGCAGATCCTCCGTGGGCCTGCCGCGATAGCGGCGGGCCGTGCGCAGCAGGCGCTCCTCGCCCTCGCGGGGGTCCCTGCGGCTCTCCGTGAGGCCGTCGGTGTACAGGATCAGCAGGTCGTCGGAGCCCAGCGTGGTGGTCAGGACGCGCTCGCTCCCCGGCAGGGGGAAGCCGACGCCCCGGCCCCGCACTTCGAGGAAGCCGGCCTCCCCGTCGGCGCGTACGAGGAGAGCCGGCGGGTGGCTTCCGTTGGCCAGCGACAGCCGCCCGCTCGCGGGGTCGAGGTGCGCCAGCAGCAGGGTGGCCATGACGCTCTGGTCGAAGGGGGCCAGGATCTCGTCCGTGCGGGCCACGATCGTCTCCAGAGGATGGCCTTCCAGGGCCAGCGTGCGCACGGCGTGGGTGACGGTCAGCGCGGTGCGCGTGCTCGTGACGCCGTGCCCCAGGGCGTCGACGATGGTGATGTGGACCGTCCCGTCCGGGAGGGTGAACCAGTCGTAGAAGTCCCCGCCGGTGGGGATGTCGTCGCTGGCGGGAGCGTAGTGGACGGCGAGTTCGAGGCCGTCGACGTGCAGCGGCCTGGGGCGCAGCGCGTCCTCCAGGGCGCGCAGGGTCCGGCCGTGCGCCTTGCGCAGCTCTTCGTCCCGCTCCTCCAGCTGTACGTAGAGCGCCAGTACGCCGCTGTTGGTCTCGGCCAGCTCATGCTTGAGCTTGCGGTGCTCGTCGGCGAGGAGGTCGGCCCGGGCCAGCGCGGCGCGCAGTTCCTCCTCGATGAGTGCCAGATCGGCGTCGCCGTTGTGGGCGGCGTGGGTGGCGGGCGCCGCCAAGGGCTCTGCGGCGGGCCGAGGTATGACCGCGGCGACCGGCGCGGCCGCCGACGGCAGCGGCACCCGCCACACCACCGTGCCGTCGGCGCTCGCCTCGCCCGGCAGCGGAAGCCGATCGGCCGTCACCTGAGCTTCCGGGCCGGGGGGAAGGCTCAGCGCGAGCGTCAGCCGGCCGGTTCCGTCGTCGCCCGCCCCGTCGGCCGCGGTCAGCGTGACGGGCCGGCCGGAGTGCAACGCGGCGGCGGCCGTCTCGCTGAGCGACAGCACGATCCGGGCCCTGTCCTCGGCGGGAAGCCGATGGGCGAGGGCGATCCTGCGTACGGCGCGCCGCAGCGCGGCGGGCGTGCGGAAGGTGGCGCTGGTCATCCGATTCCCAGAGAGCTGCCGAGGGCGAGAACGGTGGCGTCGTCACGGTGTCGCCGGTGTGTATGGGCCAGGGATGCCGCCAGCAGGGTCGGCGGCAGGGTCAGTCGGTCGGGGGCCGGATCGTGTGTCCACCGATGGTCGATGCCGTCCGTGTGGAGGACCACGGCGGTGCACTCGGACAGGTCGAGGAACCGGCTGCGCGGCACGGGCAGGTTGTAGCCGACGATGCCCGCCTGCCCGGTGAGCTGCTGATGGACGCCGCGTACGGACAGCGTCGCCACGCGGATGTTGCCCACCCCGCAGAGTTCGGCGCGGCCGGAGCCCATCCGCACCGTCGTCGCGGCGGCGCCGCGCGTGTGCCGCAGCGCGCTGTGCAGGGCGTCCAGCACGTTCCGCAGCGGGGCGTCGGCGCAGGACAGGAAGGTGCGCACGGCGCGCCGGCTGGCCGCCGCCGCGTCCGGGCCGTGGCCGAGCCCGTCGATGACGAGGCCCGTCCAGTTCCCGCCGTCCTCGACGACGGCGTATCCGTCCCCGCACATCTCCTCCCCGTCGGCGGGCAGGCACAGGGCGCCGATGTCGGCTGCGGACCGCCTTCCGTGCGGGACCGCGAGCCGGGCATGGGCGAGGGTGCCGCGCCCCGCCGCGGAACGCAGCGTGAAGTCGGTGGCTATCCGACGCACCGCTCCCAGTCCCGCGCCCATGGTCTTCGTGGTGCTGTAGCCGTCGGTGAGGCTGAGCCCGATGTCGGGGATGCCGGGGCCGCGGTCCACCGCCACGATGTCCAGCGCGGTATCCGGCGCGGCGTCCAGCGGGGATTGCCGTCCGAGGGGCGACTGCTGCAGGAAGAGCGCGCCGTTGCGGGCGTGCTTGCTGATGTTGCTGGCGAGTTCACTGGCCAGCACGGCCGCCTGTTCAGGCAGTGCTCCGGGCATGCGGCAGGCATGGGCGAGGGCGCGGGCACGGCCGGCCGCGGTCTGCACGGCGCTGTGGTGATCGATGGGCACGTGCAGCGTGGTGGGCGTCGCCGGGGCGTTCATCGAGGTCCGAGCCAGCGGACGGCGGTGACGGTGGTTCCCCGACCGGGCGCGCTGGTCACCTCGAACTCGTCCATGAGGCGGCGTGCCCCGCCGAGCCCGTGCCCCAGTCCGGCACCGGTGGTGTAGCCGTCCTGGAACGCCGCGTCGAGGTCGGCGATGCCGGGGCCGTCGTCGCTGACCGAGAGCCGCAGCCCCTGACGGCCGCCCCGCTGGACGAGTTCGATGACCAGGGTGCCGCCACCGCCGTGGACGTAGGCGTTGCGGGCGAGTTCGCTCGCCGCGGTGACGATGCGGGTCTGGTCCACCAGGCCGAAGCCCGCGCGCAGGGTGGCCTCCCGGACGGCGTGACGCGCGGAGAGGAGGTCTTCCTCGGCACGGATCTCGTGGGCCACGGTACGGATCTCGTGGTTCGCGGCGCCGATTCCATGGGTCACGCCGGTGCTGTCGCGCGGGCGCTCCGCAGGGTGGGCCGCCCCGGTGGGGGACGGGACGGCGGGGATCTCCTCGAGGTCGCCGTAGAGGGTCAACTGACGCCCCCTCCGGTCGGCGGGACGGGCGCCTTCTCCCAGCCCAGCGCCCGCAGGCCCTGCTCGGCGTTCAACGTGGTCTCCACGCCGGAGAGTTGCAGGCCCAGCTCGACGAGGGTGATGGCCACGGCGGGACGCATGCCCGCCACGATGACCCGGGCGCCCAGGAGGCGGGCCGTCGTGGTGAGCTCCATCAGGGTGCGGGCGACGAAGGAGTCGATGAGCTCGAGGCGCGAGATGTCGATGAGGATCCCGCGGGCGCGGTCGGCGACGACGCGCTCGGTGAGTTCCTCGGTGAAGGCGACGACGCTCTTGTCGTCGAGTTCGTTGAGCAGCCCGGTGACGAGTACGTCGCCCAGGCGCAGGATCGGCACACCGCCGCGGGGGCCGCCGGTCATCGCAGGCCCGCGGGGTCCGCCGAGCGGGTCGCCCGGTCGGTGAGGGAGATGGCGGCGGCCAGGGCGTCGGCGAGTGTCGCCCGGGTCGGAATGGCGGACAGGTCGATGCCGAGTTGGGCGATGATCTGGGCGATCGGCGGGCGGATGCCGCTGATCACACAGTCGGTGCCCATGAGGCGTACGGCGTTGACGGTCTGCATGAGGTGATGGGCGACAGCCGTGTCCACGGTGGGCACGCCCGTGATGTCGATGATCGCCACCTGCGCCTCGTCGCGCTCGATGGCCTGGAGCAGGTTCTCCATCACCACCTGGGTACGGGTGGTGTCGAGCGTTCCGATCAGCGGGACGGCCAGGACCCGGTCCCACAGGCGCACCACCGGCGTGGAGATCTCCAGGAGCTGCCGGCTCTGCCGACGGATGATCTCCTCGCGTCCCTCCACGTAGGTGGCGAAGGACAGGGCGCCCGCCGTGTCGAGGAGCCGATTGACGAACACGGCGGCGTGGTACAGCGCGTGGGTGTCGCGCGCCTGCTGCTGCACCGCTTCGAGCAGCGCTTCCTTGAGGGCCAGTACGGCCAGCGAGGTCACGGTGGGCGTGGCGCCGCCCCGCGCCCGGCGCAGGGACAGGTCGGTGATCGCCTGGCGCAGCTCCGGGTGGGCGGTGGCCACCCGCTCGACCGGATGCCCGGTGTCGAGCCCCGCGCGCAGGGCGTCCACGAAGGCGTCGGCTTCCTCACGCAGCTCGGCTTCGGTGATGCCGGTGCCCAGAACCGCGCGCTCCAGTTGGAGTTGCACCCACCGGTCGGCCACCTTCTCGCCCTGCTCGCGCAGTGCCGCACTGACGCTGAGCCGGGCCTCGGGTTCACTGGCGTTCATTACATCCACCTTAGCAATTGTTGTCGCACGGCAAACGTTAGTCGAGAGGGCCCGATCATCGGAAGTCCTGCCGGTGGTGAGATCGGGCCGAGCCGTCAGGCGAGGGGAACCGACAGGGAAGCCGTCAGGCGGATTCCACCGTGCCGCCGGCCGCGGCCCCGCTCTTCGGGCCGGTCTCCTCGACGGCCGTGCGGAACCCGCTCAGGCCCTTCTCCAGCGCCGCGAGGTCCGTCCCGGTCATGCCGGAGATGACGTCGAGCAGGGCACTCTCACGACGTGCGCGCAATTCTTTGAGGTAGCTTTCTCCCCGGCCCGAGAGGCGCAGCTCAAGCTCGCGGCGGCTGGCCGAACTGAGGGAGCGCTCGATGAAGCCCAACGCGTGAAGGCGGTCGCACATACGGCTCACCGACGAGGGCGCGGACCCGAGCACCTCACCGAGGGTGCGCAGATTGATCCCCTGGGCGCCGTCCAGGACGTACAGCACCCGGAGCTGTGACGAGGACACCGGGGCCGACGACGTGATCTCCCGGCCTTTGTTCCACAGCACTTCGAGCAGCTCGGTGACGTCCCGGACCGCGTGCGCGGCGGCGTCCTGGTCGCCGCTGCCGGAGAGGTCGGGATTCATGCCCTCAACTGTGACACTTCGCAATGACCTTGTCAGTCGCTGAGACATGAGGGGCTGTTCGCTCCTTCTTGCTATGTCATTCCAGATAGGTGGTAACCGGCAGGTGGACAGATTCAGGGTGGTGGAACGCGCACTGCGCGGAGCCGCGCCGCACGCACTCCTCGAAGCGGTGCGGTCCACGCTCACCGCCCACTACGACGCACTCTCCGTCGAGCTGCTCGTGGCGGATTACGCGATGACCATACTTCAGCCCGTCGACGCGCTGCCTTACACCGCCGAGCCCGTCTCCGTCCACACCAGCGCCCCGGGCCGGGCCTTCGGGGCCCAGGAGCCCCACGTCGAGGCGGACGAAGCGGCCGGCCTCGTCACCGTGCACCTGCCCGTCAGCGTGCGCGGCGACCGCATAGGCATCCTCACCGTCCGCCTTCCGGCGGACGCCTACGACAGCGCCACCGCCCGCGAGCTCCAGGACGTCGCGGAAGTCCTCGGCCACGAGATCGTCGTCGCCGAGCGGGACACCGACCTCTACCTCCAGGCGCGCCGCGCCGACCGCCTCACCCTGGCCGCCGAGATGCAGTGGCAGCTGCTGCCAGGACGCGCCTGCTCGCGCCCCGAGTACGAACTCGGGGCCCAGCTCGAACCCGCCTACGCGATCTACGGCGACAACTTCGACTGGTCCACCTCGGCCCACCACCTCACCCTCACGGTCACCAACGGCATGGGGGAGGGCATCGAGGCCGCCCTCCTGACCAACCTCGCGATCAACGCGCTGCGCAACGCCCGCCGCGCCGGCCTGTCGCTCGCCGACCAGGCATGCCTGGCGGACCAGGCCGTCTACGGCCACTACCACGGCGATGTCCACCTTTCGATGCTGCTGCTGCGCTTCGACCTGGAGACCGGGGAGGCGGAGATCATCGACGCCGGCTCCCCCAAGATGTGGCGCATGCGGCACGGCAGGGCCGAGGCGATCGAACTGGACGCGCAGCTCCCGCTCGGCATGTTCGAGGACACCCTGTACGTGACGGAGCGCTTCCGGGTGGAGCCCGGGGACCGGCTGCTGTTCGTCAGCGACGGCGTCTACAACGTGGCCTCCCCGGCGGGTGAGCGCTACAGCGAACGAGCGCTCACCCGCGCCATGGCCAGCACGCGTCTGCTGCCTCCCTCGCAGGTCCCGCGAGCCATGCTCCATGAACTCGCGGGACACCGGGGACCCATCGACGCCGACGACGACGCCATGATCGTCTGTCTCGACTGGCACGGCCGGCCCTGACCCTCGGGGCCGGGCCTCAGCCGGAGGCGGGCATCATGCCCGTGCGCAAGGTCGCGATGGTGCGCGAGAGCAGCCGGGACACCTGCATCTGCGAGACTCCGAGACGCTCGCCGATCTGCGACTGGGTCATCTCCTCCACGAAGCGCAGATGCAGGATCTCCCGGTCCCGCTGGGGGAGTTCGGCGACGAGCGGGGCGAGCGCGTGGAAGTCCTCCACGAGTTCCAGGGAGGGGTCCTCCTCGCCGATGAAGTCGGCCAGGGGAGTCTCGTCATTGGCGTCGCCGTGGAGGACGGCGTCGAGGGAGGCGGAGTTGTATCCGTTGGAGGCGAGCCGTGCCTCGATGACCTCGTCGGCGGTCAGATTCATCAGCGTGGCCAGCTCGTCCACGGTCGGAGCGCGCCCCAGACGGCTGCTCAGCTCCTCGGTGGCCTTGGCCAGTTCGACCCGGGCTTCCTGGAGGCGGCGCGGAACGTGCACCGCCCAGGACGTGTCGCGGAAGAACCGCTTGATCTCCCCGACGATATAAGGCACCGCGAAGGTGGCGAACTGCACTTCGCGGGAGAGCTCGAAACGGTCGATGGCCTTGATGAGGCCGATCATGCCGACCTGGACGATGTCTTCCATTTCGTCACCGCGATTGCGGAATCGCCCGGCCGCGTAGCGGACCAGCGACATGTTCAATTCGATCAGAGTATTGCGTACGTATTGGTATTGGGCCGTGCCTTCTTCGAGTACGGCGAGCTGATCGAAGAACAGCTGGGACAAGGCACGGGAGTCCCGCGGCGTCACCGCCTGCGGATCCACCACCTCCGGCAGTTCCGTGATGCCGGTGTCCGTCTGGGTTCCAGTGGCCATCGTCATGTCTACCTCCCTGTCCGCCAACCCCCTCGTCCCCTGTGGGTTGGTGAGCAGCGACTACCCGTCCTCCATTGCTTCATGTCCCCCTGTCACCACACGCCTTGCGTGATACCGACCACACGGCCTGGTCTTCGGCCCGGGGAGGGGCGTTAAGAAGACGACTTCGGGGGCAAGAGACCCATTCGTACAGTCCACCCCTGATAGAGGAGGGGCGTATGAGGACGGATCACCTGCCGCACCGCATCAAGCCGTTGGACCGGACAGTCTTCGACAAACGGCCGGAAGTGGTCGCACTGGCGCGGGATTTCGCCCGCGCTTTCATGAAGGGCCTCAGTCCCGCCATGGACGAACAAGCAGCCGCGAGCGTCGAACTCACCGTCTCCGAACTCGTCACCAACTCCGTGCGGCACGCCCGCGGCCTCGCCTGCTCGCTGCGGCTTGTGGCGCGCCGGGACGCCGTCACGGTCGCCGTCACCGACGCCGACCCACGGCCGCCGCGCGAGCGGACCCCCGACCTGGCGGGAGGGACCGGCGGGTTCGGCTGGCCCATGGTCAAGAGCATGGCCCTGGCGGTCGACGTGAGCACGGGGTCCCAGGGCAAGACGGTCCGGGCGGACCTGCCCCGAGGCTGACCCGAGCCAACCGTCAGGGAAAAGCCTGCGCGAAGCCTTGCGACTTCTGCATCTGACGATTAGTCATATGTCTGATCGAAGTGCGGGCCATGCCGCAGCGGCACAACTCCCTGGAGGGCACGTGAAGTTCTCCGTCATCTTCGAGGCGCAGCTCGCCGACCCGACCGTCGAGCGCGAGCACCAGGTCATCCACGACAGCGTCGAGCAGGCCGTGCTCGCCGAGGAGGTGGGGTTCGACCGCGTCTGGGCGGTCGAGCACCACTCCCTCAAGTGGTACGCGCATATGAGCGCCCCGGAGATCTTCCTGACCTGGGTCGCCGCACGCACCAGCACCATCAGGATCGGGCACGGTGTGGTCTGCATGCCGTTCAACTTCAACCACCCGGCGCGGGTCGCGGAGCGCGCCGCGATGCTGGACCTGCTCTCCGGCGGACGGCTCGACCTCGGCGCGGGACGGGGCGGCACCGAGCAGGAGACGTCGCTGTGCGGAGTCGACAAGGCGCGGACGACCCAAGAGGTCGAGGAGGCCCTGCGTGTCATCGGCAAGGCATGGGAGAAGGAGGAGCTGGAGCACCATGGCGAACTCCTCGACATCGGCCCGCATCCGATCCTGCCGCGCCCGAAGCAGACCCCGCACCCGCCGCTCTTCCTCGCCTGCAGCAGGACGGAGACCCTGACGCAGGCGGCCGAACTCGGCATCGGCGCGCTGGTGATGGGCTTCGCGGGGCCCGAGTCGATCGCCGGGATGCGGCAGGCGTACGACGCCGCGATCGCGGCCCGCACCGGCGCGCGCCTCGTGTCCAGCGTCGTCAACGACCACTTCTCCGTGCTCTGTCCGACGATCGTCCTCGACGACCGCGAGGCGGCGCGGCGCGTCGGCATCCGGGGGCAGCGGTTCTTCGCCCAGTCCATCGGGCACTGGTACGGCGGCGCCGGTGTCCCCGATGAGGCGGTGGTCGAGGGCGGCGACGAGGCCGCCAGGATGCGGGAAGCCGCCGAACAGGTCGTCGCCCGCCTCAACGAACACAACATTCCGGTACGCCCGACATCGACCGCGACCTTCAACGCCGACCACGCGTACGGCACCGCGGACGACGCCATCGCCTACGTGGAACGGCTGCGCGACGCCGGGGCCGACGAAATCATGTGCCTCATCCAGATGGGCACGGTCCCGCAGGAGGCCTGCCTGGAGACGCTGCGCCAGTGGGGCGAGAAGGTCATCCCCTGCTTCCGCACGCGGGAAGCGGCGGCGCTGTGACGCGCGGCGAAGGGCTTGAGCCGCGGGGCGCGTCGGCGGCCCCGCCGGCACGGCCCGACCCGCCGCGCCGATCCACCGAGCCCACCGCCACCCGCCTGGCCCCCGCCGCCCGCCCCCTCGTCGCCGCCCTGAGCGCCGCGTTCCCCGATGTCGGCGGCGCCGTCGACGACGCCGCCGAGGCCCGCCGCATCCTCGCCCGCGCACCCACTCCCCGGAGGACCCGACCGCCCGTCGCCGCCGTCGTGGAGCGGGGTATTCCTGGGGCGCCGGAAGGGCGCGGGGTGCCGGAAGGGCGCGGGGTGCCGGATGGGCATGAGCCGTCAGAGATCCCCGTACGCGTGTACTTCCCGGACCCCGAGCGGTTTCCGGGGCCCCGGCCGACCGTCGTGTTCTTTCACGGTGGCGGTTACACCCTCTGCGGTCTCGACAGCCACGACGCCACGGTCCGTCGGCTGACCGCCAGGTCGGGTGCTGTCGTGGTGAGCGTCGCCTACCGCCTCGCCCCCGAGCACCGCTTCCCGGCGGCCGTCGACGACGCGTACGCCGCGCTGTGCTGGGCCGCGGACGGGTGCGCGGCGCTCGGCGGGGCGCCCGGCGCCCTCGTCACCGCCGGGGACAGCAGCGGCGGCGGGCTCGCCACGGCCGTGGCGCTGCGCGCCCGCGACCTGCGGGGCCCCGCCGTCGCGCGTCAGGTGCTGATCTACCCCGTGCTCGACGCCGCCCAGGACACCGCCTCCTACCGGGAGAACGCGACGGGCGGCTTCCTGACCGCCACGCACATGCGCTGGTTCTGGCGGCAGTACCTCGGCCCGGACGGCGACGGCGCCCACCCCCTCGCCTCGCCGCTGCGGGCGGCCGACCTCACGGGACTGCCGCCCGCGCACATCGTCACCGCGGGCTGCGATCCGCTCCGCGACGAGGGCCTCGCCTACCAGGCGAGGCTGACCACCGCGGGAGTCCCCGTGACCGGTCGCCACTGGCCGCGCATGTTCCACGGCTTCCTGGGCTTCCCCGAACTGCTCCCCGACGCCGAGGAGGCCCTGGCGGGTGTGGCAGAAGCGATTGCCTCAACCGTGAAGGACGGGAAAAACAGCGGTGAAGGAGGGGGTGACGCAGGATAATTTCCCGAGTCTCCCCTTGTCACGGAGAACCCTGCACCCATACGGTGTCCATACGCGAGGTTCTCCCGTGGAAGGTGGGACATGACGGAAATTCTTGTGCAGGCGGGTACGGACGGTGCGGTTCATTCCGCTGAAGGGCGGGTGGTGGACCACCCGGCGTGGCCGGTGCTCAAGGAGGCCGTGGAGGAGATCAGGCCCTGGCAGTCCCAGGACGGTTCCATCGACTTCGCGGCGGAGGGCGCCCCGGTGAAGGCCGTCGCCGAACTCGCCGTGGACCGCGTGATGTCCGCGGTCGAGCAGCTCAGCCCCCTGCTGCCGCACGACGCCGCGTACCACCGCGCGCTCGTCGCGGATCTGCGCCGCTGGGCCGAGGGCGGCTTCGAGGTGCCGGACTTCCTGGACTCGCTGCTCGCCTTCCAGCCCGCGGCGAACCGCCGGGACGGCCTGCAGCACCTGGTCGTCTTCCCGATGTACACCCAGAACGGCAACCCCGACCGCAATCTCGAAGCGGTCGTGCTGCGCATGGTGTGGCCCGAGTGGCTGGCCGAGCTGGAGCGCACGCGCTACGACAACCCGCTCTTCTGCGGCATCACCTTCGAGGACTTCACCGCCGGGTACGACACCAACTCGGCCGTCCTCTTCCCCGAGACCATCGCGGTGCGCGAGGCCCCCGAGCGCTTCTCCTGGGGCGGCATCTTCTGCGACCGCGAGGCGGCCCGCTTCCGCCGCGTCACCGAGGCCGCGGTGGACCTCCTCGGGCTCGAACCCCCCGACGACATCCGCGAGATGGTCGGCGACCAGGACCGCTGCCAGCAGGCGTTCGTGCTGTGGGACATGGTCCACGACCGCACCCACAGCCACGGCGACCTGCCTTTCGACCCCTTCATGATCAAGCAGCGCCAGCCGTTCTGGATGTACGGCCTGGAGGAGCTGCGCTGCGACCTCACCGCCTTCAAGGAGGCCGTGAAGCTGGAGGCCGACGGCTTCCCGCAGGGCCGTGACGTGCAGTACGCGGTGCTCTTCGACCGGATGTTCCGCTTCCCCGTCACGGGTGAGCGCGTACGCAACTACGACGGGCTCGGCGGCCAGCTCCTCTTCGCCTACCTCCACAAGCACGACGTGGTCCGCTGGACCGACAACACGCTCCGGATCGACTGGGAGCGCGCGCCGCGGGTCACCAACCAGCTGTGCGGCGAGATCGAGGACCTCTACCGCGCGGGTATCGACCGCCCGAAGCTGGTCCACTGGTTCGCCGCCTACGACCTGGTCTCCACCTACCTCGCCCCGCACCCCGGATCGCGCTGGGCCAAGGGCCCGGACGCCCTGGACACCTCGCTGCCGCCGCGCAAACTGGTCGACGAGGTGCTTCCCGACGAGTTTCCGCTCAGCATGTTCTATGAGGCGCTCTCCAAGAAGCTGAAGAACGTGATCGCCTCCACCAAGGGGATCACCGCCTCGGGCGCCGAGAGGGTCGCCGCGTGAGCGGCCACCAGGAGGAGGCGAGGACCATGTCCGCACTCGATGGAGCGGTGGTCGCGGTGGCCGGAGCCGCCGGACCCGCCGGACGCGCCACGCTGCTGAGGCTGGCCGAGGCGGGCGCCACGGTCGTGGCGTCGGACGCCGACCCCGTGCGCCTGGCCGAGGCCGTGGACGCCGCGCGGTACGCGCACGGCGGGGCCACCGTCATAGGGGACACGGTCGATCTCCTGGACCTGGCCGCCGCCCGCGAGTGGGCGATGCGCACGGAGAAGGAGTTCGGGCGGATCGACGGCCTGGTCCACCTCGTCGGCGGCTGGCGTGGCAGCAAGAGCTTCGCCGAGACGGACCTCGGCGACTGGGACTTCCTCGAAAAGCTCCTGATCCGCACCGTGCAGCACACCTCGCTCGCCTTCGAGGACGGTCTGCGGCGCAGTGACCGCGGCCGCTATCTGCTGATCAGCGCGGCGGGCGCGTCCAAGCCGACCGCCGGCAACGCGGCGTACGCGGCCTCCAAGGCGGCGGCCGAGGCCTGGACGCTCGCCCTCGCCGACGCCTTCCGCAAGGCGGGGGGCGAGGACGGGCCGCGCGCGGCGGCTGCCATCCTGGTGGTCAAGGCGCTGGTGCACGACGCGATGCGCGCGGAGCGGCCGAGCGCGAAGTTCGCGGGTTTCACGGACGTCACGGAGCTGGCCGAGGCCATCGCCGGCGTCTGGGAGCGGCCCGCCGGGGAAGTGAACGGAAAGCGCCTGTGGCTGACCGATACGCCGTGACCGACCGAGACGCCATGGGCGCCGCCGCCAGAGAGGCCGTGAACCCGCCGAAGACCGACGCCCGGCGCCACCACGACCCGGACCTCCGCGGCTTGGCCAGCGACAACTACGCGGGCGCCCACCCGGAGGTCATGGCCGCCCTGGCGCTCGCCAACGGCGGCCACCAGATCGCGTACGGCGAGGACGACTACACGGCCGGCCTCCAGCAGGTGATCCGTGGCCACTTCGGGCCGACCGCCGAGGCGTTCCCGGTGTTCAACGGCACGGGGGCCAACGTGGTGGCGCTCCAGGCGCTCACCGACCGCTGGGGCGCGGTGATCTGCGCCGAGTCCGCGCACATCAACGTGGACGAGGGCGGCGCGCCCGAGCGCATGGCCGGCATCAAGCTGCTCACGGTGCCGACGCCCGACGGCAAGCTGACGCCCGAGCTGATCGACAAGCAGGCGTTCGGCTGGGACGACGAGCACCGCGCGATGCCGCAGGCCGTCTCGATCGCGCAGAACACCGAGCTGGGCACGCTCTACACGCCCGACGAGATCCGCGCGATCTGCGACCACGCGCACCAGCTCGGTATGAAGGTGCATCTCGACGGCGCGCGGATATCCAACGCGGCGGCCGCGCTCGACGTGCCCATGCGCACGTTCACCAACGCGGTCGGCGTCGACATCCTCTCGCTGGGCGGCACCAAGAACGGCGCGCTGTTCGGCGAGGCCGTCGTCGTCATCAACCAGGACGCCGTCCGCCGCATGAAGCACCTGCGCAAGATGTCGATGCAGCTGGCTTCCAAGATGCGCTTCGTCTCGGTGCAGCTGGAGGCGCTGCTCGCCAAGGACCTCTGGCTGCGCAACGCCCGGCACGCCAACGAGATGGCGCAGCGCCTCGCGGAGGGCGTCCGCTCCGTGCACGGCGTGGAGATCCTCCACCCGGTGCAGGCCAACGCCGTCTTCGCGCGCCTGCCGCACGATGTGATCGCGCGCCTCCAGAAGCGGTACCGCTTCTACTTCTGGGACGAGGCGGCGGGCGACGTGCGCTGGATGTGCTCGTTCGACACCCGCGAGGAGGACGTCGACGGCTTCCTGGCGGTGCTGAAGGAAGAGATGGCGCGCTAACTGACTGCATAGATATGCGGCCGACCGTAAAGTCATTGACTTACGGTCGGCCGTATTCCTATGCTCCCGTGGCATGCAGCTGATCCAGGAGAACCCTGACCTGTCCGCCTACTTGGCGGCGGACGAGGCCATCGACCATCACCACCCCCTCGTGCGCGAGACCGCCGCACGACTAGCCGAGAAGGCCACGGATTCATACGTATACGCCCAGGCCGCCTACGAATTCGTGCGCGACGCCATCCCCCACTCCGCCGACAGCGGCGACACGCGCGTCACCTGGCGCGCCTCGGACGTCCTGGAGCAGGGCACCGGCATCTGCCACGCCAAGGCCCACGCGCTGGCCGCGCTGCTGCGGGCCGAGGACATCCCGACCGCGCTCTGCTATCAGCGGCTCACCCATGACGCCGGGACCGGCCACTGTGTCCACGGTCTGGTCGCCGTGCGCTTCCACGGGGCGTGGCACCGCCAGGACTGTCGCGGAAACAAGCCCGGTGTCGACGCGCGGTTCTCACTCGCCGGGGAGAGGCTGGCCTTCGCGCCGGACGGCAAGTGCAGTGAAGTGGACTATCCGGTACTCTATTCTGCACCGCACCCGGTCGTCCTGAGCGTCCTGAAGAACGCCACGGACCGACCGCACCTGTGGGAGAACCTTCCCGACGCGCTCTGACCAGCCCCGACGCAGCAAGGCAGCCTCATGACCAACGCGCCCCTGACGCTCACCGTCTCCGACGGGGTGCGTGCCCTCGCGCCCGGCTTCTCCCATGTCGCCATCGAGGCGCACGGCCTCGTCAACGGCCCGACCACCGACGCCAGTGGGGCCCTTCTCGACGAAGCCGCGCGGCGCCTGGCCGTACGGCTCGACGGCCGTGCCCCGCACGAGGACCCGCACATGGCCGCCTGGCGCGCCGCCTACACGGCCTTCGGCGCGAAGCCCTCGCGCACCCGCAACTCCGCCGAGGCACTGGCCAAGCGGGCGCTCGCCGACGGCGGACTGCCCCGGATCAACACCCTCGTCGACCTCTACAACGCGATCAGCGTGGCCCATCTGATCCCGGTCGGCGGCGAGGACCTGGACCGGATCAGGGGCGGCATGCGCCTGGTACGGGCCACCGGCGCCGAGGACTTCGTGACCGCCACGGCGGGGGAGCGGGTCGTCGAGCACCCGGACGCGGGCGAGGTCGTGTGGTGCGACGACGAGGGCGTCACCTGCCGCCGCTGGAACTGGCGGCAGGGGCCGCGCACCCGCCTCACCGAGGAGTCGGTGAACGCGATCTTCCTGCTGGAGGGCATGGGCCCCGACGCCGGACTCGAAGCCGCGGGCGCCGAGCTGGCCGAGCTCCTGGAGAAGTTCAGCCCCGGCGCGCGGATCACCGTCCACCCGCCGCGGTGACCCGGCGGCCGGTCAGCCCGCCTCGGCGGCCTTCACCTCGGCGGGGGTCGGCGCCGTCCCGCCGAGGTGCGCCGGCATCCACCAGGTGTCGTCCGGACCCTTGGGGCGCACCGGGTAGGCGCGCTGGGCGGCCTCCAGGAGCTCCTGGCAGCGCTCGCGCAGCCGCCGCGTGATCGCGCCCGCGTACTGGTCCTTGGGCGCCTCGACCGGCTCGCCGACGCGGATCGTGATCGGGATGTGGCTGCGCTTGAAGTTGCGCGGGTGGCCCTTGGTCCACAGCCGCTGCGTGCCCCACAGGGCCATTGGGATGAGCGGCACCCCGGCCTCCTGGGCCAGCCGCGCGGCGCCCGACTTGAAGGTCTTGAGGGTGAAGGACTGCGAGATCGTCGCCTCGGGGAAGACGCCGATGATCTCCCCGGAGCGCAGTGAGTCCAGCGCGTGCGCATAGGCCGCCTCGCCCTGCGTGCGGTCCACGGGAATGTGCTTCATCCCCCGCATCAGCGGCCCCGAGATCTTGTGCCGGAAGACCGACTCCTTGGCCATGAAGCGCACCAGCCGCTTCTGCGGCAGGGCGGCGAGGCCGTCGAAGATGAAGTCGAGATAGCTGATGTGATTACTGACGAGGACCGCGCCGCCGGAGCGTGGGATGTTCTCCGACCCCTTGCAGTCGATCTTCAGGTCCCATGCCTTGAACAGCGTTTTCGCTGCACCGATGACGGGACGGTAGACAAGCTCGGCCATGGGTGGGGTGGGCCCTTCGTTTCTGCCTGGGGAGGGGGCGCCCGGCGGGAGGTTACGCAGCCGTAGGTTTTTCGGCGTTGCGCAGATCGTGCCCCAAGAACGGACGAGTGACCAGTCTTGGTGCCCTCAATCCGGGAGATTCTCATCACGTCGGAAATCTTCTCCGGAATCTTTTGCGGGTACGGGAACGCTGAACCGGGGAGCGACGAGATCAAGGCCGAGGGGCGGGAGAAACAAGTGCCAGGACGCGATACCGAGCGGCGGCTCGGCGCGGCGGACATCGGCGAGGGCCTGGGGGAGCGGGCGACGCTCGTACAGTTCTCCAGCGCCTTCTGCCAGCCCTGCCGCGCGACCCGCAGAGTCCTCGCGGACGTGGCCGCCATGGTCCCGGGCGTGACCCACGTGGAGATCGACGCCGAGGACCACCTCGATCTCGTACGAGAGCTGCGCGTCCTGAAGACACCGACCGTGCTCGTCCTGGACGCGCGCGGCCGCGTGGTGCGACGCGCCGCCGGGCAGCCCCGCAAGGCCGACGTGATCGCGGCTCTCGGGGAGGCCGTGTGACCGACCGCTCCCCGACCGGGCGCACGCCAGTGACATGCCTTTCACATCCCGGAACGGACTTGACTGTATGCGGCACCTGTCGCGAGCCTTCTTCCATGCCCCGGGACCTCCTTCTGTACGAGCGCGTCCATGTGGACCTCGCCCGCCACGCCAGTGCGCGCTGTCCGCACTGCTGAGCACCGACGTCTTCGTTCGTACCTCCGGCAGAAGGACAACTCCATGACGGCATCACCCGCTCTCGGCACCCACCGGCCCGCCACCCACCGGCCCGCCACCCCCGATCTGCTGCGCTCGGTCTTCCGGCAGCACGCGGCGGGGGTCGCCGTGATCACCGCGGCCCACGGCTCCCGCCCCGTCGGCTTCACCGCCACCTCGCTCACCTCGGTCTCCGCAGAGCCCCCGATCATCTCGTTCGGCATCGGAACCGGCGCCTCCAGCTGGCCCGCGGTCTCCGAGGCCACGCATGTCGGCGTGCACATACTCGGCGAGCACCAGCAGGAGCTGGCCGCCACCTTCGCGCGCAGCGGCGCCGACCGCTTCGGGGAGCCCACCGGCTGGCGCTGGGGACCCGAGGGGGTGCCCGTGCTCGACGGCGCGCTCGCCTGGCTGGTCTGCCGGACCGTGGCGCGGGTGCCCGCGGGCGACCACCGTCTCGTGCTCGCGGAGGCCGTCGTCGGCGACCCCGCGGGCGAGGGCCGGCCGCTCCTGTACCACCAGGGGCGCTTCAACGCGCTGCGCGACTGAGAGTTCCCGTGAGCGGGCACGTCGCGTGATTACGGAGCGTTGGGAAGGTCACAGTTCAAAGCGCTTGCTCAGTGGGAATGAACTGGGTGTACTCATGAGTAATATTTCGATCGGAGCGCGGGCCGCCCCGACCGGGATCCGCCGCTTCAGGCGCCTATGCTGCCTGCAAGAAGGCAGTAGCCATAGCCGAGGCAGCAGCCCAGTAAAGACGATGCAGTAGGAGAGCCGGCGTGAGCTTGAGGATCGTTGTCTGTGTGAAGTACGTGCCCGACGCCACCGGCGACCGGCACTTCGCCGATGACCTGACCGTCGACCGCGACGACGTCGACGGCCTGCTGTCGGAGCTCGACGAGTACGCGGTCGAGCAGGCGCTGCAGATCGCCGACGAGGCGGACGACGCGGAGATCACCGTGCTGACCGTCGGCCCCGAGGACGCCAAGGACGCGCTGCGCAAGGCGCTCTCCATGGGCGCCGACAAGGCCGTCCACGTCGAGGACGACGACCTGCACGGCACCGACGTCATGGGCACCTCGCTGGTGCTCGCCAAGGCCATCGAGAAGACCGGCTACGACCTGGTCATCGCCGGTATGGCCTCGACCGACGGCACCATGGGTGTCCTGCCGGCGATCCTCGCCGAGCGCCTGGGCGTCCCGCAGGTCACGCTGCTCTCCGAGGTCTCCGTCGAGGACGGTGTCGTCAAGGGCCGCCGCGACGGCGACAGCGCCTCCGAGCAGCTGGAGGCTTCCCTGCCGGCCGTCGTGTCCGTGACGGACCAGTCGGGCGAGGCCCGCTACCCGTCCTTCAAGGGCATCATGGCCGCCAAGAAGAAGCCGGTGGAGTCGCTCGACCTGGGCGACCTGGACATCGACGCCGAAGAGGTCGGCCTGGAGGGTGCCTGGACCAAGGTCGACTCCGCCGCCGAGCGTCCGGCCCGCACGGCCGGCACGATCGTCAAGGACGAGGGCGAGGGCGGCAAGCAGCTGGCCGAGTTCCTTGCGGGCCAGAAGTTCATCTGAGCTTCAGCCGACCCCTCAACCGCCCCAACTTCTTCGTAATCGCAGGAGATTGAAGTCCCATGGCTGAAGTTCTCGTCTATGTCGACCACGTGGACGGCGCCGTCCGCAAGCCCACCCTTGAGCTGCTGACCCTGGCCCGCCGCATCGGCGAGCCCGTCGCCGTCGCCCTCGGCTCCGGCGCCGGGGCCACCGCCGCCACGCTCGCCGAGCACGGCGCGGTCAAGGTGCTCACCGCCGACGCCCCCGAGTTCGCCGACTACCTCGTCGTACCGAAGGTGGACGCGCTCCAGGCCGCGTACGAGGCCGTCTCCCCGGCCGCCGTGCTGCTGCCCTCCTCCGCCGAGGCCAAGGAGATCGCGGCCCGCCTCGCGGTCCGCATCAAGTCCGGCATCATCACGGACGCCGTCGACCTGGAGGCCGGCGAGGAGGGCCCGGTGGCCACGCAGTCCGCGTTCGCCGCGTCCTACACCACCAAGTCCCGCATCACCCAGGGCACCCCGGTCATCACGGTCAAGCCGAACTCGGTCGCCGTGGAGGCCGCCCCGGCCGCGGGCGCCGTCGAGGCCCTTTCCGTCTCCTTCTCCGAGAAGGCCACCGGCACCAAGGTCGTCTCGCGCACCCCGCGCGAGTCGACGGGCCGCCCCGAGCTGACCGAGGCCGCGATCGTGGTCTCCGGCGGCCGCGGCGTCAACGGCGCGGAGAACTTCTCGATCATCGAGGCGCTCGCCGACTCGCTCGGTGCCGCCGTCGGCGCCTCGCGCGCCGCGGTCGACGCCGGCTGGTACCCGCACTCCAACCAGGTGGGCCAGACCGGCAAGTCGGTCTCCCCGCAGCTGTACATCGCGTCCGGCATCTCCGGCGCGATCCAGCACCGCGCGGGCATGCAGACCTCGAAGACCATCGTGGCCATCAACAAGGACGCCGAGGCCCCGATCTTCGACCTGGTCGACTACGGCGTGGTCGGCGACCTCTTCGAGGTCGTCCCGGCCCTCACCGAAGAGGTCAAGTCCCGCAAGGGCTGACCTCGCCGCCTGTACGAGGCCCTCACCCCGTGCGCGGGGTGAGGGCCTCGGCCGCGTCACAGCGTCAGCGTCGCCTGCACCGGCAGATGGTCGCTCGGGTACTGCCCGCCGAGCGAGAACGTGTTCATCGACGCCGTGTGGACCTGCGCCGTCGGCCTGGTCAGGACCCAGTCGATCCGGCCGCCGCCCGGGATGGGCGGCCGGTAGCCGTGGAAGGTGCCGTAGGCCTTGCCGCGCACCTTCGCGGTGTCCCATGTGTCGACGAGGCCGGCGGCCAGCATGGTGGTGTAGACGGGGTTCTTGTGGGCGACCGCGTTGAAGTCGCCCGTCACGATGAGCGGCGTGGTCGCTTTGAGCTGGGCGATGCGTTCGGCCATCAGGGTCGCCGAACGCGCGCGTGCGTTCTGGCTGACGTGGTCGAAGTGCGCGTTGAGGACGTACAGCTGGCCGCCCGTGACCTGGTCGAGGAAGCGCACCCAGGTGGCCATGCGGGGCGAGTTCGCGCCCCAGGTGTTGGAGGCGATGGTGTACGGGGTGTCCGAGAGCCAGAAGTGTTCGTATTCGAGCGGGGACAGTCTGCGGTTGTCGTAGAAGACGGCCATGAACTCGTCGCGGCTGCCGCCCCCGACCCCCGTGCCGACCCAGTCGTACTCCGCGCCGAGGTCGGCCTCGATGTCCTGCAGCTGGTAGTAGAGGCCTTCCTGGGTGCCGATGATGTGCGGCTTGGCGCGCAGGAGCATCTCCTTCGTCGCCGGGCGGCGTTCGGGCCACGTGTGCGGCGGCCTGTTGCTCGCGAAGCGGACGTTGTACGACATGACCTTCAGACGCGCGTCCGGCGCCTCGGCGGCGTAGGCGGGGCCGGCGGACAGCGCCGTGCCGAGCAGGGGGAACGCCACGGTCGCGGCGAGCGCGGCTCGCAGGCCGGCACGGCGCGTGAAGCGGGGGTCGGTCGGCACGATCGGCACACGGTCTCCTTAGATCCGGGTTCGCGCAACCTGAGCGCGGCGCGCGGGTGTGGCGGCAGTATCCAGGCGACAGGCGGCTCACCGGTCCCGGGACACGCGTGAACGGCCGGGGTCGGCTACGGATGCAGGACGCGGGAGGGTGTTGACCAGCACGAAGGTCACGGATAACTTCGCTATACGGATTGTTGATTCCGTGAAGCGGAATTGCCGGGCGCGGCACCGACTGTGTGGAGGATGCGGGAATGGGTCAGCAAGAGAAGGTGGCAACGAGCCTCGCCGGCGCGGTCAGCGAGGGCATCAGCGCTTCCCTCGCCCCCGTGGACGCGGAGCTGGAGCGCCGCTACCCCGGAGACCCCGGCACGCGCCAGCCCGTCCACACCGTGTACGTCCCTGGTGAGCAGTTCGGCGCCGACACCATCCGCACCTGGGGCGACAAGGCCCTGACGATGCTTGACGAGCACGCCCCGGACGCCGCCTCCTTCGCCGCGGTCCTCGGCCTGGCCGACGATCTGGCCGAGGCCGTCCACACGCGCGTACGGAGCAAGCTGGAGCGCGAGCCGATCGAAGACCTGCGCGTCGACTTCGAGGACGGCTACAAGGGCGCCGACGAGGACCAGGACGCCGCCCGCGCGGCGCGTCTGATCGCCGAGGCGTACAGGAACGGCACCGCAGCCCCGTACATGGGCATCCGCATGAAGTGCATGGAGGAGGCGGTACGCGACCGCGGCATCCGCACTCTCGACATCTTCCTGTCCGGCCTCATGGAGGCGGGCGGCCTCCCCGACGGACTCGTCCTGACGCTGCCCAAGGTCACCTACCCCGAGCAGGTCACCGCGATGGTGCGCCTCCTGGAGGAGTTCGAGAAGGCGCGCGGCCTGGAGCGGGGCCGCATCGGCTTCGAGATCCAGATCGAGACCAGCCAGTCCATCCTCGCCACCGACGGCACCGCCGCCGTCGCCCGCATGATCCAGGCCGCCGAGGGCCGCGCCACCGGCCTGCACTACGGCACCTTCGACTACAGCGCGTGCCTCGGCGTCAGCGCCGCCTACCAGGCCAGCGACCACCCGGCCGCCGACCACGCCAAGGCCGTCATGCAGGTCGCCGCCGCCGGCACGGGCGTCCGCGTCTCCGACGGCTCCACCAACGTCCTGCCCGTCGGCACCACCGAGCAGGTCCACGACGCCTGGCGCCTGCACTACGGCCTGACCCGGCGCGCCCTGGCCCGCGCCTACTACCAGGGCTGGGACATGCACCCCGGCCACATCCCCACGCGCTACGCCGCCGTCTTCGCCTTCTACCGCGAGGGCTTCGAGGCCGCCGCCAAGCGCCTGGCCGCGTACGCCGGTCACCACGAGGGCGGCGGCGTGGCCGATGAGCCCGCCACCGCCAAGGCCCTCGCCGGCTATCTGCTGCGCGGCCTGGACTGCGGCGCCCTCGACGCGGGGGAGGTCACCCGGCTCACCGGTCTGACCCTGGCCCGTCTCCAGGGCTTCTCCGGTCCGCGCCGCGGCGACCTCACGGCCTCGGGCAAGTAACACCCGGCACCCGCCGTCACTGCTGCCCCGTAGTCTGTACGCCACGGAAAGTGGCGTCACACGGACGGGGCAGCGGTGTTTTCGGGGGACCAGGAACAGACGGGCGAGGCGGGCAGACTCCTCGCCGGGCGCTACCGCGTGGTGGCACAGCTCGGCCGGGGCGGCATGGGCGTCGTATGGCGCGCGCTCGACGAGGTGCTGCACCGCGAGGTCGCGGTGAAGGAACTGCGTACGTACACGGACGCGGCCGGTCCGGAACTGGCCGACCTGCGCCTGCGGATGCAGCGCGAGGCCCGCGCGGCCGCCCGCGTGCGCCACCCCGGAGTCGTCGCCGTGCACGACGTGGCGGAGGTCGAAGGACGGCCCCTCATCGTCATGGAACTCGTCGACGGCCCCTCCCTGGACGACGTGCTGCGCGAGCGCGGCGCCCTCGACCCGCGCGAGGCCGCGGCCATCGGCGCCAAGGTCATGGAGGCACTCGCCGCCGCGCACCGCGTGGGCGTCCTGCACCGCGACGTGAAGCCCGGCAACATCCTCCTGGAGACCGGCGGCCGCGTCGTCCTCACCGACTTCGGCATCGCCACGATGGACGACCCGGGCGACGGCTCGGCCACGCACCTCACTCGGAGCGGCGAACTGGTCGGCTCCCTCGACTACTTGGCGCCCGAGCGTGCCCAGGGCCACGACCCGGGCCCCGCCTCGGACGTCTGGGCGCTCGGCGCCACGCTGTACGCCGCGGTCGAGGGCTCCTCGCCCTTCCGCCGTACGTCGACGTGGTCCACGCTCACCGCGATCGTCGCCGACCCGCTGCCCGAGCCGCTCCGCTCCGGCCCGCTGACCCCCGTACTGCGGCAGCTCATGGACAAGGACCCCCAGGCGCGCCCCGACGCGGAGTCGGCACGGCGGCTGCTCGCCGGGGTGGCGGCCATGAGCCACGGGGACGCGGCCGCGTTCGGGGATGGCGGGACCCCGCCCCGCGAGGCCACGGAGCGCAGCATCCCGAGCACGCCGCCGCCGGGCTTCGGACCGCCGCCTTCGGCCGCGCGGCCTTCCCCCATGCAGCTCTCGGTCCCGCCTTCGGTACCGCTTTCCCCCACGCCGCCCGTCGCCCTCGGTGAGACGCGCTCCGCCCAACGCCCGCGCCCGGGCAGGGCGTTGCTCGCCGCCGTCGCCGTGGCCGTGGTCCTCGCCGCGACCGGAGCGACCGTGGCCTTCCTGAACGGAAAGGACGACGGCGACAGCCAGGCGCGGCAGGACACCACGCCGGGAGGCTCCGGCTCCACCGAGGACGACGACAGCCGAGGCTCCCTGGGCGGCGAGTCGAAACGCCCCGAACCGGCGAAGAAGGACGACGAGAAGGCCCGCGAGCCGGACGCGCGGCGCTCCAACGACGACGGCGAGGACGCCACCGACACGGCCGACCGTGAAAAGGGCGAGGCCGACGACAAGGCCAAGGACAGGGACAAGTCCGCCTCGCGCCCCGAATCCACGTCCAAGCCGCCCGGCTCCACGAGCAGGCCGGGCGGTGACGGCGGCTCCGCGCAGGACCCCGTCTGCCACCCCGCCGGTGGCGGCAAGTACAACTGCTCGGTGTGGAAGACCGCGGTGTCGTACACCGCTTCCGGCGCCGAGGTGGGCACCCTGAACGCGGGCACGAACTACTTCTACTGCCAGCAGAACCTGGGCCGCCGCGAGACGCACGACGAGTGGACGAACGTCTGGTGGGCGAAGACGGACGACGACAGCGGCAACACCGGCGTCTTCGTCAGCGACGTCTACATCAAGGGCGGCGACAACGACAAGCCGCTGCCGGGCCTGCCCGTCTGCTGAGGGGCGCGGTCGTCAGGGCGCGGGCGGCAGCTCCCCCGACCCGCGTGTGATGAGCCGCGTCGGCAGCTCGACCCGCTCCGGAGCCCCGGACGCGCCGTCGAGCTGCCGGAAGAGCCGCTCCGCCGCCGTCCTGCCCAGCCGCGCCGCGTCCTGCGCGACGACGGTCACGCCGGGGTCCAGCAGATCCGCCAGCTCGATGTCGTCGAAGCCGACCAGGGCGACGGGACGGTCGAGAGCGGCCAGGACGCGGACGACCGTCACGGTCACGCGGTTGTTGCCCGCGAAGACCGCCGTGACCGGCTCGGGACCCGAGAGCATCGCCTCGGCCGCCGCCCGCACCCGCTCCGGACCGGTGACGCCCAGCGACACCCATGCCTCGTCGACGGGGATGTCCGCGTCCTCCATCGCGGCACGGTAGCCGCGCAGCCGCTCTATGGCGGTGTGGATGCGCGGCTGGTCACCGATGAAGCCGATGCGGCGGTGGCCGTGCGCGATGAGATGCGCGACGCCGTCCCGGGCGCCGCCGAAGCTGTCGGAGAGCACCACGTCGGCGTCGATCTTCCCGGCCGGGCGGTCGACGAAGACGGTCGCGACCCCGGCGGCGATCTCCGGTTCCAGATAGCGGTGGTCGTCACCGGCCGGGATGATGACGAGCCCGTCGACCCGGCGCGCGCACAGCGCGAGCACCAACTCCTGCTCGCGGTCCGGGTCCTCGGCGCTCGACCCGTTGATGAGCAGCGCCCCGTGGGCGCGGGCGACCTCCTCCACGGCGCGGCTCAGCGGGCCGTAGAACGGGTCCGCGAGATCCTCCAGGACGAGGCCGATGCTGGCGGTGCGGCCCTTGCGGAGCACACGCGCGCTGTCGTTGCGGCGGAAGCCCAGGGCCTCGATGGCCTCCTGGACGCGGCGCTCGGTGTCGGGGGTGACCCCCGTCTCACCGTTCACGACGCGCGAGACCGTCTTCAGGCCGACTCCGGCGCGGGCGGCGACATCCTTCATGGTCGGACGGTTGCCGTAGCGGTTGTCGGGTCGTCGGGCGGCGGTCTCGGCCACGGTGCGCTGTCCTGTCCTGTCGTCGTCCACGAACTCTCCCGGGGCCGTGGGGCCGCCCCGGGGCGTATGAGCATGTGGCGTCGAGCATAGGGCCTGGACAACGTTGTCAGAAGCGAGAGAGACTGACCTTCGCACTCTCCGGCCTGCCCTTACACCAGGAGACCAGACACAGATGCACATGGACCTCGTCGCCGCACTCGACATCGGCGGCACCAAGATCGCCGGCGCCCTGGTGGACGGGCGCGGGCGCATCCTGCTGCGCGCCCAGCGGCCCACGCCCGCGCGCGAGGACGGCGACACGGTGATGCGGGCGGTCGAGGAGGTACTGGGCGAGCTGACCGCCGACGAGCTGTGGGGCGGGGCCACCGCTGTCGGCATCGGCAGCGCGGGCCCGGTGGACGCGTCGGCGGGCACGGTCAGCCCGGTGAACGTCCCCGGCTGGCGCGGCTATCCGCTGGTGGAGCGGGTCCGCGCGGTGACGGGCGGGCTGCCCGTCCACCTGGTCGGAGACGGTGTGGCGATGACCGCCGCCGAACACTGGCAGGGCGCGGCCCGCGGCCACGACAACGCGCTGTGCCTGGTCGTCTCGACCGGCGTCGGCGGCGGCCTCGTCCTCGGCGGCAAGCTCCACCCCGGCCCCACCGGGAACGCGGGCCACATCGGTCACATCAGCGTGGACCTCGACGGCGACCCCTGCCCGTGCGGCGCGCGCGGCTGCGTCGAGCGCATAGCCAGCGGCCCGAACATCGCCCGCCGTGCCGTGGAGGGCGGCTGGCTTCCGGGCCCCGACGGCGACACATCGGCGGCCGCCGTGGCGAGCGCGGCCCGCGCCGGGCACCCGGTCGCGCTGGCCTCCTTCGAACGTGCCGCCCAAGCGCTGGCCGCCGGCATCGCCGCCACCGCCACGCTCGTCGAGATCGACATCGCGGTGATCGGCGGGGGAGTGGCAAAGGCGGGCGACATCCTCTTCACCCCCCTGCGCCGGTCCCTGCGCGACTACGCCACGCTCTCCTTCGTCCGCCGCCTGACAGTGGCCCCCGCGCTGACGGGCACGGACGCGGGCCTGGTAGGAGCAGCGGCGACGGCGCTCGGCGGGGCGCCTGGGGCGGCGGTCGGGGTGGGGTCTGTGGTGGGGGGTTGAGGCGGGGGGCCGACGCGGCGGGGCGGGGCGGGGTTTTGGGGGTCTCGTGTGGGCAGGGCTGGGGGCGGCGTGGGACGGGGCTGGTGGGCGGCCGCAGGACGGGCCGGCCGGGGTTTCGACGGCCTTTCCTTGGGCCGCCGGGCTTGGTGGGCCATCGTGGACGCCCGACCGGCGCTACGACCGCCTACGCCGGGCGTGCTGACCGGGGCTTCGACGACCTGCTGCGGGGCGGGCTGCCCCGGCTTCGACGCCCACCGTGCGGCGAGGCGGCCGGGTTCCGTGCGCCCAGCGCGGGGCGGGGCGGCCGGCGCTTCGAGCGCTCAGCGCGGGGCGCGCTGGCCGGGGTTTTGGCTGCCTACCGTGCCACGGGGCGGCCGGGTTCCGAGCGCCTACCGTGCGGCGAGGCGGCCGGGTTCCGAGCGCCCGGCGCGGGGCGGGGCGGCCGGGGCTTCGGCTGCCTACCGTGGGCGCGGTCAGCCGGGGCTTCGGTTGGTCGATGTGGGCCGCGCGGTCCGTGCGTACCGTCAGCGCACGACGTGCCGCGCGGTCCGTGCATGCTGCTCGTGCACGATGTGACCGCGCGGTCCGTGCGTGCTGCTAGTTCATGATGTGGCCGTGCAGTCGGTGCGTGCCGCTAGTTCATGATGTGGCCGCGCAGTCGGTGCGTGCTGCTCGTGCACGATGTGGCCGCGCAGTCGGTGCGTACCGCTCGTGCACGATGTGGCCGCGCGGTCCGTGCGTGCCGTCGGTGCACGACGTGGCCGCGCGGCCTATGCGTACAGCCGGTGCTCCGGACCAGGGCGCGCGTCAGCAGTTGAGTGTCGCGTCGGCCCAGTCGCCGTGGTCGGCGTAGATGCCGTCGCCGCCGTCGGTGACGACCAGGCGTACGACCTGGGCGCCGGTCACGTCCGCGGAGAGCGGCTGCGCGGGCATGGCGTTGGTGAGGACGCCCGTCGACGCGGCCTTCTTGCCGTCCGCCCAGATCTCGAAGGCGACCGTGCCGTCGGTGCGGGTCTCGTCGTCGATTCCGACGTCCGCGGTGACCTTCTCGCAGGCACGGCCGGTGTAGAAGCCGACGTCACTCGCGGCATGCGCGCCGAGCCCCTTGGCGTACACCTTGCCGCCGATGGTGATCGGCCTGCCGTCACCGGCGGCGCCCTCGCCGTTGCTGGTGTTCCGCTCCACGGGCCCCCAGCCGTTGGTCATCGACAGCCACGGCAGGTCGCCGAGCGCCGAGGCGCCCGCGGGCGGTGCGACGACCACCCGCGCGCTCAGCGGCAGGACGTTCTGGGTGCGCGTGCCGGCCGGGGAGCGGTACTTCGCCGCCACCTTCAGGTCGTACGTCCCGGGGGTGGCCCCCGGCGGCGCGCTGACCTGCCACGACGTGCGCAGGGTCCTACCGGGTGAGAGCGAACGGGCGGTGCTCGGCGAGGTCGCCCGGGTCCGCCAGCCGCCGGGCGCTTCGACCGAGGCGCTCACGTGGCGGGCGGGCACACGGCCGAGGTTGGTGACGGAGGTGGTGAGCGGCGTGCTCTTCCCCGCCTCGAAGAGGTCATCGCCGTCGAGGCCCAGTTCGACGGCGGGCGGGTGCTCGGCCCACTTGCCGTCGGCCGATACGCGCAGCAGTACGGTGCCGTGCGCGGGGACGGTCGCCGAGATCGTGCCGGCGGTGTGGTAGCTCCTGTGCTGCCACAGATCGCGCAGCGTGTACGCGGCGGCGTCCGGCAGGCCGACCGCCTCCGCCGTGGTGGAGACGGTCCGCGCGGTGCCCCCCTCGTTGAAGAGGGCGACGGCACGGCTGCCGTCCTTCATCTCCTTGGCGACGACCCATCGGCCGTCCTGGGAGGAGACGACCTCCCCCTGCTTGCCCAGCGGGTCCTGGTCGACGGCGACGACCTCCCTGTTGCCGAGGATCTCGAACGTCTCCGGGGAGGCCTTGCGCAGGTCGGATCCGATGAGCAGCGGCGCTGCCATGACCGACCACATCGAGAAGTGCGTGCGGTACTCGGTGTCCGTCATGCCGCCGTTGCCGACTTCAAGCATGTCGGGGTCGTTCCAGTGCCCCGGACCCGCGTACTTCGCGAGCGGCAGGTTCTGCTTCATGATCGACAGCATGGATGCCCAGTTGTCGCTGATGTCACCGGTGGTGCGCCACAGATGGCCGACGTCCGCGGCCCATTCCCACGGCTTGTTCTCGCCCCACTCGCAGATGCTGTAGACGATGGGCCTGCCGGTGCTCTCCGAGGCGGCCTTGAGCGCGTCGCGCATCGCGACGTACCGCTTCTTGGCGTCCACGCCTTGGTTGTTGCAGTTGTCGTACTTGAGATAGTCGACACCCCACTCCGCGAACTGCCGGGCGTCGCTGCGCTCATGGCCGAGCGCGCCGGGGAACCCCGCCTCGTTGCAGGTCTTCGTGCCCGCGCTGGTGTAGATGCCGAGCTTGAGCCCCTTGGAGTGGACGTAGTCGGCAACCGCCTTGATCCCGCTGGGAAAACGCTTGGGGTCGGGCACCAGCTTGCCGTTGGCGTCGCGCTCCGGCAGCGCCCAGCAGTCGTCGAGATTGACGTATTGATAACCGGCGTCCTTCAGCCCCTTCTCGACGAAGATGTCCGCGATCCCCTTGATCATCGCTTCGTCGAACTCGGCTCTGCAGTGCGTGGAGTTCCAGTTGTTGAAGCCCATGGGGGGAGTGGCCGCCAGGCCGTCGGGGAGCCGGACGGCGGGATCGCCGGCGGGATCACCGACGCGATCGGTGGCGCGATCGGCGGCGGGCCACTCGGCCGCGTCACGCGCGGAGGCGGTGGCGGGGCCGGCGAGGCCACCGGCGCAGAGCAGGGCGGCGGCGAGCGATCCGGCCGCTCTCCGGTGGATGGTGCGGGATGGGAGATGACGCATGGTTACGTTCCTCCGGACTCGCGGAAGATGCGGAAGATGGCGTGCTGCTGGTTGCACTACTATCCGTGGGCCGTTTCACACCGCAAGAGTCTCTTCCGGAAACAGGGGTACGAACACAAGGCCGACGGGCGATGGCTCAGTGCCGGATCAGGCCGCCGACCGGTACGGGCGCGACGTGGCCGGTTGCCGGAACGGTCTGGGCCAGGGCGAGGCCGATGTCGAGCAGCGACGACCGGCCGAGGCGAGCGACAGCGGGGATCGGAGTCCAGACGGACTCGGCGGTCTCGCCGTTCGGCTCGGGCCGGAGTCGGCCGCCGACGATGCGGACCTGGTAGAAGATGCCGATGTTGTGGAGCGCGGGCTTGCCGGGCGAGCGGCGCTCGGCGGCGGGTACCACCCTTGAGTCCACGCCCAGCAGGCGTTCGACGACGGCGTCGAGGCCGGTCTCCTCGGCGACCTCCCGGACCACCGCGTCGACGGGATCTTCCGCGTGCTCGACCCTGCCTCCCGGGAGGGTCCAGGTCTTCTCCCCGTCCGGTTTCACGGCGTGGGCGAGCAGCACGTGCCCGTCCTCGACGCAGACGGCGTACGCCGCCAGCCGCACGTCAGGATTCGCCTGTCGGGCGGCCTGTTCGATCGTCGCGCGCCGGGCCGCCCAGAACGCGGCGTCGCCCTGCGTGTTTCCGTACGCGGCTGCCGTACCTGTGGAGCCGTCGAGCTGCTCGCGCAGGATGTCGGCGTGCCCGGCATGCCGGCCGGTCTCGGTGAGCATGTGGACCAGGATGTTGAACAGCTTCACGTCAGGCCGCGGCCACCAGGGCACATGGCCGGGCGAGTCGATGGCGAGGGCGTCGATCGTCGCGTCGGAGTGCTTCCAGACGCGACGGTAGCGGTCGACGATCTCCTCGCGCGTCTCGTGCTCGGTCGCCCAACTGTCGGCGCCGCGTCCGGCGGCGTCGTCCCACCGGGGCAGGGGCTCGGGGAACGGCCGGCCGAAGACCTCGCCGAAGTATCTGGACTCCCAGAACGACAGGTGCTTGACCAGCCCGAGCAGGTTCGTTCCGGTCATGGTCAGGGGACGGCGGATGTCATATTCGGCCAACCCGTCGAGCTTCCACAGCATCGTCTCGCGGATCTCACGCAAGTCGCTGTGCAGATACTCTTTCGCGAATTCATCGATCATGAACCGTGAGCCTGCCAGGCGCCGTCGACGGGCTCAAGCAGCACGGACCCCCCGCCCCATCGCTGGGCGGGGGCACTCGGACGTACGTCAGTTCAGCGGGGCGCTCACCATTCCGTGGAACTGGATCCGGGGCCAACCGCGGGACTCGACCAGCTTGTTGATGGCCTCCGCGATGTCCAGTGCCGTGATGGCCTTCCCCGACGGCGCGTACTCGATGTCCAGGCTGAACTTCACCGTCATCGACGCGTCGACGTCGCCGATGCTGCTGTGACCCCTGAACTCGGTCCCCGGCCCCCACTCGATCGCTGAGGCCTGCTCCGCGTCGGCCGCCTGGGCGACAGGCGCCTGGGCGACGGGCGCCTGGCTCTCGGCGGCCTGCGCCGAGCCTGTCGACGCGATGACGGCGCCGGCCGCGGCCGAACCCGAATAACCCAACACAGCACGTCTGGAAACTCCGGACATGGTCCCCTCCTTCATGGCAACGGCCTCCCCCCTGGAGGCCGTTGGTGATCGTATGCGCGAAAGCGCCGCCATGGGGAGATTTACCGATCACGGCGTCGCCGACAACGGCCGTGCCCCCCGCCCAGGGCGAGGGGCACGGCAGGCCGCAAGGCCGGGGACCTTTCTAGGAATGGTCCCGCTTCATCGAGTCCTTCATGCCTTTGGCCTTGTCGCGGGCGGAGTCCATGGCCTTCTTGGCGCCGCCCTTGGCCTGGTCGGTTCGGCCTTCCGCGGTGCGACGATCGTCGCCGGAGATCTTGCCGCCCATCTCCTTGGCCTTGCCCTTCATCTTGTCCATGCTGCCCTTGCCAGCCATGGCTGCTCCTCTGCCTTCTGTCTTTCGCCGGGGGCTTACCCGGCCAACGTAAGACGACGGGGCGCGGCGCGCTCGCTCAAGCGTCGCGCTGCGTGACATCGCCGAGGGCGGCTAACGCCGCTCCCACCGTCGGCGCGGGGGAGAGGGTCCCGGTGAGGTTCGTGAGGCGCAGCATGCGCAGGGTCAGCGGGTGTGCGCAGACGATGCAGAGCAGGCCCCCTCTGCCGCTCACCCGCCGATGGGCCCGCATCAGCAGGGAGATGCCGGAGCAGTCGAAGAAGCCGACCTGGCTCAGGTCGACGACCATGATGGGTTCCGGCCCCGACGCCACCGCGTCGAACAACGGGACCATCCGCTGATAGGTCACGAGGTCGATCTCGCCATGCAGTTCGACCACGATCGCGTGGTCGAGCCCGTACACGCGTGGTAGGACGAAGTCCTCGCACGCGTCTTCACTCAGTTCGTCCTGCTGCATCAATCCCCCCAGCGCCGACGCCGATCTCCCGCGGGGAGCGGCGCACCGGAATGCCACCTCTTCAGGGCACCGGGGACTGGGGCGCCTGAAGGGTCACGCTAGCGGGGGCCGACGCGCTCTGGAGTGCGGGAACGATTCACAAAAACCGAGCTCCACGCGAACGGGTGAAAATCAAGGGAACCGCTTGACGGGATCTTGGGTGGGGCGTGCTCCTCATTCATCGGCATCCACCAGCATGCATCGGCATCCGTCCGCATCCATCAGCGCCTGGTTTCCATGACAGGGTGTTGCGGGCAAGCCACAGGGGGCCAACGGCAGAGGGGGGAACCGTGATCGTCTGGATCAACGGCGCGTTCGGTGCGGGCAAGACCAGCGCCGCACGGGAACTGATCGAGCTGATCCCGAACAGCACACTCTTCGACCCGGAAGTCATCGGCGGCGCACTGCCCTGTCTGTTGCCGCCCAAGCGGCTCGCCGAGGTGAGCGACTACCAGGACCTGCCGGTCTGGCGCCGCCTCGTCGTCGACACGGCGGCCGCGCTCCTCGCCGAGGTCGGCGGCGTCCTCGTGGTGCCGATGACACTGCTGCGCCAGGAGTACCGCGACGAGATCTTCGGCGGCCTCGCCTCGCGCAGGATTTCCGTACGTCACATCCTGCTCGCCCCGGACGAAACGATCCTGCGCGAGCGGATAACCGGCCGCGAGGTGCCGCCGGACCTGCCCGACGGCGACCTGCGCCTGCGCCAGTGGGCGCTCGACCACATCGAGCCGTACCGCGCCGCCCTCGCCGGCTGGCTCGGCGCCGACGCCCACCGCGTCGACACCAGCGCGCTGACTCCGTACGAAACCGCCGTACACCTCGCCGACGCGGTACGCACCGGCGCCGCGTCCGTCTGCGACATCGTGCAGACGCCCGAGCCCACCGCGGAGACCCTCGCCGCCGGGGTGCTGCTCTTCGACGAACAGGAACGGGTGCTGCTCGTCGACCCCACGTACAAGGCGGGCTGGGAGTTCCCCGGCGGCGTCGTCGAACCCGGCGAGGCCCCCGCGCGCGCGGGCGTGCGCGAGGTCGCCGAGGAGACCGGCATCCAGCTCTCCGCCGGCCTCCGTCTGCTGGTCGCCGACTGGGAGCCACCGAAACCGCCCGGCTACGGAGGAATGCGGTTCCTCTTCGACGGCGGCCGGCTCGACAGCACAGAGGCCGGCCGCATGCTGCTGCCCGGCCCCGAACTGCGCGACTGGCGCTTCGTCACCGAACGGGAAGCCGCCGATCTGCTGCCCTCGGTGCGCTACGAACGGCTGCGCTGGGCGCTGCGGGCACGCGAGCGCGGCGCCGCGCTCTACCTGGAGGCGGGCGTCCCCATCGACGGACAGCCGTCCGACACGAACCGGTCCGACCGCCGTTGATCAGCTCGCCGCGTACTTCCGCAGGAACAGCGCCTCGGCGACCGAGAGCCGCTCCAGCTCCTCGGGCGACACGCTCTCGTTGACCGCGTGGATCTGCGCCTCGGGTTCGCTCAGGCCGATCAGCAGGATCTCCGCGCGCGGGTAGAGCGCCGCGAGGGTGTTGCACAGCGGGATCGAGCCGCCGTGGCCCGCGTACTGCATCTCCTCGCCCGGGTAGGCCTCGCCCATCGCCTCGGCCATCGCCGCGTACGCCGGGCTTGTGGTGTCCGCGCGGAACGCCTGGCCCTGACCGATCTGCTCCGTGTGCACCCGCGCGCCCCACGGGGTGTGCGCCTCCAGATGCGCCTGGAGCAGCTTCGTGGCCTCCGTGGCGTCCACGCCCGGCGGCACCCGCAGGCTGATCAGCGCCCGCGCGCCCGCCTGCACGGAGGGCGTCGCGCCGACCACCGGCGGGCAGTCGATACCGAGGACGGTGACGGCGGGACGCGCCCAGACCCGGTCGGCGACCGTGCCCTCGCCGATCAGCTGTACACCGTCGAGGACCTTGGCGTCCTTGCAGAAGGTGTCCTCTTCGTACTGAAGTCCGTCCCAGACGGCGTCGCCAGGCAGACCGTCGACCGTCGTCGAGCCGTCCTCGGCGCGCAGCGAGTCGAGCACGCGCACCAGCGCCGCGAGCGCGTCCGGGGCGGCGCCGCCGAACTGCCCCGAGTGCAGGTTCCCCTCAAGGGTGTCGACACTGACGCGTACGAGGGTCATGCCACGGAGCGTCGCCGTCACCGTCGGCAGGCCGACCCGGAAGTTGCCCGCGTCGCCGATGACGATCGTGTCGGCCGCGAGCAGCTCGGGGTGGCCCTCCGCGTACCGCTCCAGGCCGCCCGTGCCCTGCTCCTCCGAGCCCTCGGCTATCAGCTTCACGTTCACCGGGACGCCGCCGTTCGCCTTCAGGGCGCGCAGCGCGAGCAGGTGCATGATGACGCCGCCCTTGCAGTCGGCGCTGCCCCGGCCGTACCAGCGGCCGTCCCGCTCGGTCAGCTCGAAGGGCGGGGTGGTCCACGCGGCCTCGTCCAGCGGCGGCTGCACGTCGTAGTGCGCGTACAGCAGGACGGTCGGCGCGCCCTCGGGGCCCGGCAGGAAGCCGTACACCGACTGCGTCCCGTCCGGGGTGTCGAGCAGCGCGACGTCCTGGAAGCCCTCGGCGCGCAGCGCGTCCGCCACCCAGTTCGCGGCGGCCTCGCTCTCGCTCCTCGGGAACTGCTCGAAGTCCGCCACCGACTTGAAGGCCACCAGTTCGGTGAGCTCCGCCTTCGCCTTCGGCATGAGCGAGGCGACGGTCTCGGCGATCGGATTCGGCGACATGGGCACGCTCCTCGTAGGTGCGACGTTGTACATGTGGGTGCATGCGATCCTCCCACAGGAGGGGCCCGGAGGGCTCCGCCGTAGGATGCCTGGGGAAAGCGCGGCCAACAGCGGGATCAGGAGCGGTAGACCAACGTGAGCAGCGAGAACTCAGCGGACGACGCCCGGTACGTGTGGGACGTCGTCGTGGTCGGGGCCGGCCCCGCGGGGGCCTCGGCGGCCTATGCGGCAGCCGTCGCGGGACGCAGCGTGCTGCTCCTGGAGAAAGCCGAACTGCCTCGCTACAAGACGTGTGGCGGCGGCATCATCGGTCCCACGCGCGATGCCCTGCCGCCCGGCTTCGAGCTGCCGTTGCGGGACCGGGTGCACGCGGTGACGTTCACGCTGGACGGCAAGTTCACGCGCACCCGCCGCAGTCGGCAGACGCTCTTCGGGCTGATCAACCGACCCGAGTTCGACCAGCAGCTCGTCGAGCACGCGCAGAAGGCGGGCGCCGAGCTGCGCACCGGCGTCACCGTCGCGCGCGTGGAGCAGCACGGCCCCGAGGTGCCCGACCGGCGGACCGTCGCCGTGGTGCTCCAGGGCGGTGAGAGCGTCCTCGCCCGCGCCGTGGTCGGCGCCGACGGCAGCGCCAGCCGCATAGGGGCGCATGTCGGGGTCAAGCTAGACCAGGTCGACCTCGGCCTGGAGGCGGAGATCCCGGTGCCGGCGACCGTCGCCGAGGACTGGGCGGGGCGGGTCCTCATCGACTGGGGCCCCATGCCGGGCAGTTACGGCTGGGTCTTCCCCAAGGGAGACACGCTCACCGTCGGCGTGATCTCCGCGCGCGGCGAAGGCGCCGCCACCAAGCGGTACTTGGAGGACTTCATCGCCCGGCTCGGCCTCGCGGGCTTCGAGCCCGGCATCTCCTCGGGGCACCTCACCCGCTGCCGCAGCGACGACTCGCCGCTGTCCCGTGGCCGGGTGCTGGTGTGCGGCGACGCGGCGGGCCTCCTCGAACCGTGGACCCGCGAGGGCATCTCCTTCGCGCTGCGCTCCGGGCGGCTCGCGGGGGAGTGGGCGGTGCGGATCGCGGAGTCGCACGACGCGGTGGACGCCCGCCGCCAGGCCCTGAACTACGCCTTCGCCATCAAGGCGGGCCTCGGCGTGGAGATGAGCGTGGGCCGCCGCATGCTCCAGATCTTCGAACGCCGCCCCGGCGTACTGCACGCGGCGATCACGGGCTTCCGCCCCGCGTGGAACGCCTTCGCGAAGATCACCCGAGGCTCGACGACGCTGGCGGAACTGGTCCGCACGCATCCCCTGGCGGGGCGGGCGCTCAGCGCGATAGACCGCTAGGCGGCCGTTGGGTCACGAGTGATCTGCGGGGCACCTGCAAGGGATGGGTGCTCTTTTCGCGTTGGCCTCCGCGGGCTGCTACGGCGTCGTCGACTTCGCCGGGGGGCTGCTGTCCCGTCGCGTGCACTTCGCCGTGGTCACTTTTCTCGGGCAGGTCGGCGGGCTGGTTCTCGCTCTGGCCGTGGCTCTTGCCGTTCCCGCGGAAGAGGTTCGGGCCGTGGACATGGCGTGGGGCGCCGTCTCCGGTGTCGGGAGCGCCGCCGCCATGCACTTCCTGAACCGTGGGCTCAGCCGTGGCGCCATGAGCGTGGTCGTACCGGTGAGCGCCGTCACGGGCGTGGCGCTCTCCGTGCTGTGCGGCGTGATGTTCCTCGGCGACCGGCCCACCGCGCTGTCCTGGCTCGGCATCTGCGTCACCGTGCCCGCGCTCTGGCTCGTCTCCGCCGGGGGCGCCGGTTCCGCCGGCGGGAAGGCGTCCGAGCGGTTGCCGGTGGACGGTCTGATCGCCAGCGTGGGAGTGGCCGTGCAGTACATCGGCCTCGCCCAGGCCGACCCGGCGGGCGGCGTGTGGCCCGTCGCCGCCGGGCGCCTCGCGGCGGTCGCGCTGCTGCTGCCGGGCGCCTGCCGGATCACGGCCGAGTTCCACCAGCCCCTGAAGCTGTCCGGTCTGGCCCTGCTGATCGGCGCGGGGGCCGCCCTCGGTCTCATCCTCTACTTCTGGGCCACCCAGCAGCAGATGCTGGCCGTCGCCGTCGTCCTCGCCTCCCTGTACCCGGCCGTCCCGACGGCCCTGGGGCTCGCGGTGCTGGGCGAGAGGGTGACGCGGGCGCAGGTGACCGGCCTGGTGGGCGCGGCCGCGGCCGTCGTCCTGCTCACCCTGGGTTGAGCGGTTGAGCGGTTGAGCCGACGCGCGTACTCCCGCGGGAGTACGCGTGACCGCCACGCCTGGCGGACGCCCGCCGGACCACGCGCGGTCTAGCGTGACGTCATGGACGAGCGGCGCGAACGCGGGCCCGGTGGCCCGCCCTGGTGGAACCCGGCGACGCGGGACGGGAGGACAGGACACCGGCTGCCCTGGCTGACGACGCTCGCGCTCACCGCGTTCGTACAGGTCGGTTCCGGCTTCGCAGGGCACGGCCAGCTCGACCGCGAGCCACTCGACCCCTTCGCCAGGACGCTGCTCCTCCTGGCCACGGCCGCGCTCCTGCCGCGCCACCGCTGTCCGGTCACCGTGGCGTACACCACCGCCGGGGTGACGCTGGTCTACATCGGCGCCGGATATCCGTACGGACCGGTCCTCCTCGCCGTCGCCGTGGCCTGCTTCGCCGCAGTCGTCGCGGGGCACCGGCGTGCCGCATGGGGCGCCGTCGGCGCGCTGTGGGCCGGGCATCTGCTCATCGCGCACTGGCTCTACCGGTGGCTGCCGCCCGGCGGTGACGGGGCGCGCCCCTGGAGCGAGGAGGCCGTGGCCGCCGTCTGGGTCGTCGCGATCCTCGCCGTCTCCGAGCTCGGCCGCGTACGCCGTGAACAGTGGGCCAAGGAGCGTGCCGAGCGCGCGCAGGCAGCCAAGCGGCGCGCGGACGAGGAACGCCTGCGGATGGCGCGCGAACTGCACGATGTCCTCGCCCACAGCATCTCCGTCATCAACGTCCAGGCCGGCATGGGCCTCGCCCTCCTCGACTCCGACCCCGAACAGGCCCGCACCGCCCTGACCACCATCAAGGCCGCAAGCAAGGAGGCGCTGGGCGAGGTGCGCCACGTCCTGGACACCCTGCGAGCCCCCGGCGAGGCGCCCCGCGCCCCCGCCCCCGGGCTCGACCGGCTCCCCGAACTCGTCGAGCAGGCCCGGAGTACGGGGCTGACCGTCGACGTCACCACAGAGGGTGCCCGCGCGAAGCTGCCGCCGGGCACGGACCTCGCCGCGTTCCGCATCGTCCAGGAGGCGCTGACGAACGTCGTACGCCACTCCGGCTCGCGCCACGCGCGCGTGCTGGTGCGCAACGACGAGGCGGCGCTCACCCTGCGCGTCGACGACGACGGGCCGGCCACCGGCGCCGACGCGGGCGGCAGCGGCAACGGACTTGCCGGGATGCGGGAGCGCGCCGCCGCCCTGGGTGGCACGATCGAGGCGGGCCCGCGCACGGACGGCGGCTTCCGCGTGACGGCCGTACTGCCCCTGGCGGCGGGCCGGGACCGCAAGGCCCGCACGGCACCCCGGGAGGACCAGTGATCCGCGTACTGCTCGCCGACGACCAGTCCCTGGTCAGGGCGGGCTTCAAGGCGCTCCTCGACGCCCAGCCGGACATCGAGGTCGCCGGGGAGGCCGCGGACGGCGAGGAAGCGGTGCGGCTGGTGCGCGAACTGCGCCCCGACGTCGTCCTCATGGACATCCGCATGCCACGGCTGGACGGCCTCGCCGCGACCCGCCGGATCACGGAGCAGCCGGAGTCGGGCGGCGTGAAGGTGGTCATGCTCACCACCTTCGAACTCGACGAGTACGTCTTCGAGGCGATCCGCGCCGGAGCCTCCGGCTTCCTCGTCAAGGACACCGAACCGGACGAACTGGTGCGCGCGCTCAGGGCGGTGGTCGAGGGCGACGCGCTGCTCTCGCCGGGCGTGACCCGCCGGCTCATCGCCGAGTTCGCGGCCCGTTCCAAGGAGCCGACCGCCGCCGACGCCCTCGCCGGACTCACCGAGCGGGAGCGGGAGGTGATGGCGCTCGTCGGCATCGGCCTCTCGAACGAGGAGATCGCCCGCCGTCTGGTCGTCAGCCCGCTCACCGCCAAGACGCACGTGAGCCGGACGATGGTGAAGCTGGGCGCCCGCGACCGAGCCCAACTGGTCGTACTCGCCTATGAGTCGGGCCTGGTCCGCCCCGGCTGGCTGGGCTGAACCGCCCCCCGCCCGCGGCTGTGGAACCTCCACAGCACGGTGGCCACCCGCACGGCGAACGCCGCCGCGCCGAGTGCGGGCCCCACCACCCGGAGCGCGCTCGCGACGGCGCGCGGCGGGTCGAACGCCAGGAGAGGGCCGGCGGTCACCACACCGATCACGGCGAGGGCCACGACGGCCCCGCTGACGAGCGCGTACCCGATCTCGATCGTGATCGCGTCCCGCTCGGCCGCCGAACGCCGCCTCGTATACCCCGTTTCCGCCATGCCTGGAAGTGTCACAGCCAGGTGCCCCGCGGGCAAGGAGCAGGGTGCCCGGCGGGCAGTGGTCCGCCGCCGGGCACCTGGCTCACACCTTCGGGACGGATCAGTCGCGGACGGCCACACGCTCCCGGTCGGCGTCCGACTGAGGCACCGACTTCGTGATGACGACCGTCTCCGGCGTACGCCGTGTCCGCACCCCGGTGAGCGTGATGAGGAGCCCGGCGACCGCGATGACGGTCACCACGATCAGGCCCGGCCGGAAGCTGTCCAGGACGGCCTGCGGCGAGGAGTCACCGGCGTGGGACGACGCGGTGACCACGGCCGTGACGATCGCGAGGAAGATCGCGCCGCCCACCTGGATCGAGGTGTTGAGCAGCCCGGAGACCATGCCCTGCTCGTCGTCGTCCACGCCGTTGGTGGCCTGGATGTTGAGCGAGGGGAAGACCAGGGCGCACGCCAGGCCGAGCAGGATCATGGACGGCAGGACCACGGCCGCGTACGCCGGAGTGAGGCTGATCCGCAGGAACAGTACGTACGAGGCGACGAGCAGGACGAACCCGGCCACGATGACGCGTGGCGTGCCGAACCGGTCGATCACCGAGCCGACCTTCGTCGACGACAGCGCGACCAGCGCGCCCGCGGGCAGGAAGGCGAGCGCGGTCTCCAGCGCGGACCAGCCGAGCAGCGACTGGAAGTACTGCGTGGCGAGGAACTGGAAGGACACGTAGCCGCCGAAGAACGTCATCGCGCCGAGCTGCGCCCGCAGCTGCGGTCCGGAGCGCAGGACGCCGAGACGGACCAGCGGGCTGGCGGAGCGCAGCTCGATGCGTATGAAGACGGCGAGCAGGAGGGCGGCGACGAGGAACGACAGGAGCGTGCGGGCCGACGCCCAGCCGACTTCGGGGGCCTCCACGACGGTGAAGACGAGCAGCAGCATCGCGGCCGTGCCGGTGACGGCGCCGGGAATGTCGTAACCGCCCTTGTTCTGCTCGCGGGCGCTGCGCGGGATCAGCTTGATGCCGGCGACCAGCGCGAGCAGTGCGATGGGCGCGGGCAGCAGCATGGTCAGGCGCCAGCTTGCCTCGGTGAGCAGGCCGGAGAGGACCAGGCCCATGGAGAAGCCGGTGGCGGCGCAGGTGGTGTAGATGGTGAGCGCGCGGTTGCGGACCGGGCCCTCGGCGAACGTGGTGGTGATGATGGACAGGCCCGCCGGCGCGGTGAACGCGGCGCTCAGGCCCTTGATGAAGCGGCTGGCGATCAGCAGCGGCCCCGAGTCGACGAAGCCGCCGAGCAGCGAGGCGAGCGCGAAGACGGCGAGCGCGATGAGGAAGACCCGGCGGCGGCCGAGGAGGTCGGCGGCGCGTCCGCCGAGGAGCAGCAGCCCTCCGTAGCCGAGGATGTAGCCGCTGACGACCCACTGGAGGGTCGAGGTGGAGAGGTTCAGTTCGGAGCCGATGGAGGGCAGGGCGACGCCGACCATCGATACGTCGAGCGCGTCGAGGAACATCGCGGCGCAGAGCACCAGCAGAGTGCCCCACAGGCGCGGGGTCCAGCGCTCCGGGGACGCGGAGACAGCTGTGAGCGGAGAAGTCATGCGGAGTAAGGTACATGCAGATGCATTGAGTGCAAGTGCATTTAATTACGATGCAACAAACGGGGCGTTCTCTGCTAACGTGCGATGTCATGGCGGCGAAAACGGCCGAGCAGGGGCTCGTGGATCAATGGCGGGACATCCTCGCGGTACATGCGCGCACACTGTGCGAACTCGACCGTGAGCTGCATCCGCACGGCCTGGGAGCGAGCGACTTCGAGGTCCTCGACGTGCTGGCCGAGGGCCCGTCGGACGACGGCGGCTGCGCGTTCCGCGTGCAGGAGATCTCGGCGCGGATCCATCTGAGCCAGAGCGCTCTCTCCCGCCTCATCGGCCGCCTGGAGAAGGACGGACTCGTGGAGCGCGGCATGTGCAGCGAGGACCGGCGGGGGGTGCGGGTCTCCCTCACCGACAAGGGGCGCGAACTGCACCATGAGGTGCGGCCTTTGCAGCGGGCGGTCCTCAGGCGGATGCTCGCCGACTGAACGGGCATCCAGCCGGCTGAACGGGCGCCTGGCCGACCGAGCGGGCACCTATGGAGACACCTGGCTCCGGCGCCTGCCGTCAGCGCATGACGATGGCCGACTTCTCCCGCCACAGCGCCGCGAGCAAGCGGTCGCCGCTCACCTCGGGGAACGGCAGCCGGTTCCACAGCGCCAGGTAGAGATGGGCCGCGGGCCCGGACACCTCGCAGTCGGCGGGAGCCGTCGCGCCGCGCTCCGCGACCGGCGGCGCCTCGGAAAGACGTACGGTCCAGCTCCGCTCGTCGGGCGCGTCCGTGGCCCGCACCCGCAGCACGCGCGGTACGTCGGTGCGCACCTGGCTCTTCTCGCGCGCGTGGAAGCCGAGCAGCAGTTCCTCGATCCCGTCCACGGCGAAGTCGGCGCCCACCGGTGACGGCGTGCCCCCGCGCGCGGACTCGGCGTCGACCCGGTGGACGGTCGTCTCGTTCGCCTGCCGCCGCGCCCAGAAGGCCAGCGGCGAAGGGGCGGGCAGGAACGCCCAGCACTCGACGTCGGGCGGCGCGGTGGTGAGCGTGTCGACCAGCGCGGCGTGCCCCTCACGGAACCAGTCGAGGAGTGCCGCGCCGTCCAGGTCCGGCAGCTCCCCGCCGAGCCGGAACTCGGTGCGCCGCTCGGCGATGAACGCCGCCGCCCAGCGATGCACCATCCCTGTGTGCCGCAGCAGGTCCCGCACCTCCCAGACCGGGCAGGTGGGCACCTTGGCGTCGGGTCCTGCCTCCTCGGCGGCCCGGGCCAGCAACCGCCCCTCGTCGCTGACTACTTGTATGTGCCGGGAAATGTCCATGCGGGGATTGTGTCGGATGGAGCGCGCGCGAACGGAAGCCTCCGGTAGATGTCAGACCGTTTCCGTAGACGGCTCGCGCTCCGTGCGCCGGGTCGCGAAGCCGACGCACGCGGCGACCCCGGCCAGCACGGCCACGCTCGTCAGGGCGGTGGGCAGGGAGTACCAGTCCGCCATGAACCCGATGAGGGGCGGCCCGACGAGCATGCCGCCGTAGCCGAGCGTCGACGCGGCGGCGACTCCGCCCGGACCGGCCAGCGCACCCGCGCGTTCGACCGCCACGGGAAAGATGTTGGCGAGCCCCAGCCCGGTGACGGCGAAGCCCGCCAGGGCGAGGCCCGCGGAGGGCGCGAGCGCGCCGAGCAGCATCCCGGCGCACGCGAGGGCGCCGCCGCCGACCACCGTGCGGGTGCGGCCGAGCCGTTCCAGGAGCGTGGTGCCGAGGAGGCGGCCGATGGTCATCGCGAAGGCGAAGCACGAGTAGCCGGCGGCGGCGATGCCCGGATGGGCGTGGAGGTCCTGCTCCAGATGCAGCGGGCCCCAGTCGGCGATGGCGCCCTCGCCGTACGCCGTGCACAGCGCGATGAGCCCGAAGACGAGGACCAGGCCACGGGTGCGGCGGTCCATGCGGCGCGGAGTGCCGCCCTCCGGCGCGGTGGACGGGCCCTTGGGGCGGGCGGAGGAGTGCGCCCGGATGCGGTCCGAAGCCCCGTGCCGCAGCAGCGCGGGCGCGGTCGCCGCGGTGACCGCGAGGCCGAGGACGGTGATGCCGAGCAGATGAGGCGTGGGGGACAGGTGCCCCGCGACCAGGCCGCCGAGCCCGGAGCCGAGCATGCCGCCGAGGCTGAACGCCGCGTGGAAGCTGGGCATCACGGGCCGCCGCAGCACGTTCACGAGGTCGACGGCGGCGCTGTTCATCGCCACGCTGATGCCGCCGTACGCGGCTCCGAAGAACAGCAGGACGAGCCCGAGCACGAGGACCGAATCCGTCAGCGGCGGCAGCGCGACGCTCAGGGGAAGCAGCACTCCGCACGCGACTGTCACAGGGAGGCTGCCGTAACGCCCGCACAGCCGTCCGGTCAGTGTCATCGTGACGACCGCACCGGCGGACACGGCGAGCAGCGCGAGGCCCAGCTGGCTCGCCGACGCGCCGGTCTGCTCCTTGATGGCGGGGACGCGGACGACCCAGCCGGCGAAGACGAAGCCGTCGAGGGCGAAGAAGACGGTGACCGCCACGCGCAGGCGGCGGAGGTCGGGGGCGGTGGGCCGCGGCGCTGCGGTCCCGGGTTTGTTTAGTAGCGGCACAAAGTCAGAGTAGGGGTGCGCGCCGGTGACGTACAAGACGTTTCTGGCGGCGTACGAGACGTCCCAGGCGATGTACGAGACGTGTCAGGCGATGTACGAGACGTGTCAGGCGACGTACAACACGCTTCAGGGGACGAACGAGCGGATGCCGCACGAACGGGCAAGCCGTGTACGGATCATGGGAGACTCGCCCTCATGAACGGCAAGGCTGACCCCCGTGCCGAGGGGGAAGTGACCACGCGTACCCGCCTGGAGCGAGGGCGCGGCGCGTTGGGCCCCGCGCTCGAACTGGTCCACACCGGGCGCGCCCCGACCCGTGCCGTGCTCACCGCGGAGCTGGGCGTCACGCGTGCCACGGCGGGCGCCGTCGCCGCCGAGCTGGAGGCGCTCGGCCTGATCCGGATCGACGCGAAGCCGAGCGCGGCCGCGGGATCGCAGGGCAGGCCGTCGCACCGCCTCGCCGTCGCGGACGAGGGGCCCGTCGTGCTGGCGGCGCAGGTGCACGCGGACGGGTTCCGGGCCGCGCTGGTCGGGCTCGGCGGGCGCACCGTCGCGACCGCGCCCGGCTGCGAGACCATCGACGCGGACCCCGCGCAGGTGCTCGGTTCCGTGGTCGACGCGGGCGCGCGGCTGCTCCGGGAGACCGGCAGACGCTGTGTGGGGGCGGGCCTCGCGGTGCCGTCCGCGGTGGCCGAGCCGGAGGGCACCGCCCTCAATCCGCTGCACCTGGCGTGGCCCGCGGGCGCGCAGGTCCGGGAGATCTTCACCGAGTGCGTGCGCGCCGCGGGCATCGAGGGCCCGGCCTTCGCCGGCAACGACGTGAACCTCGCCGCGCTCGCCGAGCACCGCCACGGCGCGGGCCGCGGTGCCCGGGACCTGCTGTGCGTGGCGACCGGCCACCGCGGTGTGGGCGGCGCCCTCGTCCTCGACGGCCGCCTGCACACGGGGAGTTCGGGCCTCGCGCTGGAGGTCGGCCACCTCACGGTGAACCCCGAGGGGTGGCCGTGTCACTGCGGCAGCCGTGGCTGCCTGGACGTCGAGACGGACCCCCTCGCGTTCCTGACGGAGGCCGGCCGCGAGCCCGGCCCCGAGGGGCTGCTCGTACAGGCCCGCGCCCTGCTCCGTGACGGCTACGGAGAGCCCTCCGTGCGCCGCGCGGCCGAGGCGCTGATCGACCGGCTCGGTCTCGGGCTCGCGGGCCTGGTCAACATCCTCAACCCGGACCGGATCATCCTCGGCGGTCTGCACCGCGCCCTCCTGGAGGCGGACCCCGAGCGGCTGCGCGCCGTCGTCGCGGACCGGAGTCTGTGGGGGCGCAGCGGCAGCGTGCCGATCCTCGCCTGCACGCTGGACCACAACAGCCTGGTGGGGGCCGCCGAGCTGGCCTGGCAGCCGGTGCTCGACGACCCCCTCGGGGCGCTGGGCTAGACCGTCTCGACCACATCCCGCGCGGCGGGGCGCCCGCTCTCGACCGGCACCGCCGCCGCGGTCGTCCGCGCCTCGGCCCGGCGGCGCAGCAGGTCCGGCACCAGCGTGCCGAGCCCGAGCAGGGCGAGCCCGGCGCCGATCCACAGCGGCGCCCGCAGACCGAAGGTGTCGATGGCGGGGCCGCCGACGGACGTGGCGATGATGATGCCGAGCGTGATGAAGGAGGAGTGGACCGTGTTCACCAGCGGCCGTGCGTTGCCGGTGCGCTGGACACGGGTCACGAGGGCCGGGTTCATGGTGACCCCGACCAGGCCGATGCCCATCATCAGCACGACGGCGGGCACCGTCAGATGGGCGAAGAGCGCGAACCCGGCGAGGAAGGCCAGGTTCAGCGCGAGGCCGACGACGAGGACCGGGATGGCGCGGCGGTCTGCGAGCCGTCCGACGACCGTGTTGCCGACGACGGTGGCGGCGCCGTACGCGATGAGCAGCAGCGGAACGGTTCCGGTGGAGAACCCGGTGATCTCGGTGAGGATCGGATTGAGGTAGCTGAAGGCGGAGAAGGTGGCGCCGATGACGAAGGTGCTGGTGGTGAGGGTGAGCCACAGCCGCGGACTGCGGAAGGCGCCCAGTTCCTCGCGGAGGCCGCCGCTCTCCTCGGCCCCGCCGTCGGCGCCCGGCACTCCGGCGAGTGTGGCGAGGGCCGCGAGCACGGTCAGGACGGTGATGGCCCAGAACGCGGCGCGCCAGCCCAGGTGTTCACCGATGACGGTGGAGAGCGGCAGACCGAGCAGCGTGCCCAGCATCAGCCCGTTGAGGGCCACGGCGACGGCGCGTCCGCGCACTTCGGGCCGGGTGATGCGGGAGGCCAGGGAGATGGAGACGCCGAAGAAGGCCTGCGAGGCGATGCCGGTGAGCACGCGGGCCACCAGCATGGTGCGGTAGTCGGGAGCGAGCGCGGCGAGCACGTTGCCCCCGAGGAAGATGCCGAAGAGCAGCACCAGAGCCGTCTTCTGGCGCATCCTCAGGACGGCGACCGTCAGGAGGGGTCCACCGAGGGCCATCGCGGCGGCGAAGGCGGTGATGAGATAGCCGATCTCGGAAATCGTGGCGTCCAGTCCCTCGGCCATCTGCGGCATCAGTCCTGCGACCACGAATTCGCTGGTCACCATGGCGAAGATGCCAAGGGCGAGTACGTATACGGCGCGGGGCATGGCGGTGTGCTCCTGTCGGGTCAGGTCATTTTGGATAGCTCAGTACAAAACAAGGGCATGAAGAGGCGCGCCGGGTGGCGGCGTGGGAGTGGCGCGCGGGGTGGTGGCGTACGGGGGCGGTGCAGGGGGGCGGTGCACGGGGAAGGGCCGTTCACCGGCGGCCGGTGTGGGCCGGCTAGCGCACCGTCAGTGCGTCGAGCGCGGTGTCGGCGATGTCCTCCAGGGCAGCCCGGTCCGCACCGCCCTGCGCGGAGACCCGCATGCCGCCGATGACGGCGTTGACGTAGCGGGCGAGGGTGTCCGCGTCCCGCCCCTTCGTGATGTCGCCGTCCCGCTGTCCGGAGCGGATCGCGGCCCGCAGCACGGTGAGCCGCGTCGCGAGGTCGCGCTCCAGCATCGCGGCCGCCTCCGGGTCGCGCGCGGCGAGCTCGACGGTCGTGTTGACGGTGAGGCAGCCGATGCTGTGCCCGTCCTCCCGGTGCTCGAACTCCCCCTCGATGATCCGGGCGAACAGTGCGCGGAGCCGCTCCGTGGCCGGTTGCCCCACGTCCTCCAGGATCTCGATCTGGGCGGTGTTCATCGTGTCCATGTAGCGGGCCAGGGCGCGCCGGAAGAGATCGTGCTTGCTGCTGAACGTGTTGTAGATGCTGCTGCGGCCCAGGCCGGTGGCTTCACACAGGTCCTGGGTCGAGGTGGCCTCGTAGCCGTTCACCCAGAAGGCGTGCATCGCCGCGTCCAGGGCCCGCTCCTCGTCGAAAGTCCTCGGTCGGGCCATGGGGAGACCGTACCGGTTTTGGAACGCTCGGTGCAATAAGCTGAGCGCACTCCACGGTTGGGCCCACTCCTCGGCTGGACCCACTCCGCAGCTGAGCCCGCCCTCCGGCTAGGCCCACTCCACTCCGAACGCCCGCCCCGCGTTGACCGTGAGGATCAGCTCCGTCAGCTCCTCGCCCACGGCCAGCTCCAGTCGGCGCCGCACTCCGCGCAGCAGATGGGGCATGCCCGGGCCGCCGCTCACCGACCGTGCCCCCGCCGTGGTCGTGTCGCCGCCAAGGAGGAGGCGGTCGCCGAAGCCCGCGTCGGCCAGGGACCGCACCGCTTCCGGCATGCGCCAGTCCGTGGCGTGATGGGCGCGGGAGGGACCGTCGAAGGCGAGATGGGCGCCCGCCTCGGCGGCCTTGTGGTGGAGGGCGAGATCGGGGGAGCGGTTGAGATGGCCGAGGATCACTCGGTGCGGCGGGACCGCCAACTCGCCGCAGAGCAGGTCGAGTACGTCCAGCGCGGCCGTGCCCAGCTCCAGGTGTACGGCGATCGGGGCCCCGGTCGCGTGATGGGCCTCGGCCGCCGCGGTCATCGTCCACCGCGCGTGGGCGTCGAGCCCGTGGAAGCCGCCCGCGACCTTGATCAGCCCGGCCCGTACGCCGAAGTGCCCGATGCCTTCAGTGAGTTCGCGTACGAACAGCTCCGCGAGGCCCTCCGTGCGGAGCCGCTCCAGCAGCTGCGGTGTGTAGTGGGCGGCTTGGTGCAGTCCCGTCGCCGCGACGATCCGTACGCCCGTCGCCCGGGACAGCTCCGGCAGCCGCCCCGCGTGCCGCCCCATCCCGTGCGGTGTCCACTGCACGACGCTCTGCCCGCCCGCCGCGCGGAACGCCGCCAGCTCGTCGGCCGCCGCCCCGGCCGAGTCCAGTTCCTGGCCCGGGAGTCGCGGGCTGCGCAGGAAGAGATGGTCATGGGCGTCGCAGACACCGAGGTCCGCCGGGGTGATGTCGCCGAGAACCGTGCGGACGGTGCCCTGGGCCGCGGTCACCACTGCCGCCCGTTCGCGGGCTTCTCGTGCTCCGGTGTCGACAGGTGCAGCACCTGGAAGACGTCCCCGAGGCCCTGGGGCGCCTCGTGATCCCAGAGCGAGAAGTGCACCGCTTCCCAGGTCCGCGGGTCAACGGCCGTCAGTGCGGTCACCGCGCCGTCCTGCCGGACCAATCGGCGTGCTTCGTCGGCGAGTTCATGCGCCAGCTCGGGGAGGCGTGACGGCTCGGGGATGCGTCGACGGCGGCGTACCGCCGCCCTCGGGGTGATCCCGGGCGCGAGTGCGTCCTCGTACGCGAGGACCGGCCAGTGCTGCACCGCGGGCCGGCCGAAGTCGTCGACGAGCCCCTGGAAGCCGGGCCCCCAGAGGAAGGAGTTCATGCCCGCGGCGGTGTTCCAGCAGTAGAACGGCGCGTACTGGTTGACGGGCGAGCCGTCCCTGCCGCGCTCGCGCATCAGATAGGCCTTGAAACCGAGCCCGGCGAACGCGTCGAGGAGATGGCCCTTCGACTCGACGCGGTGGCGGATGACACCCATGTCGTAGTCGGCGGGCAGAGTGATCTCGTACTGCATGGCGTGCATCGCGTACTTCCGTCTTCCTTGGCTGCGGGGTCAGTTGGGGCGGGAGTCGGTGGTGATGCGGAGAGGGGCGGCGCAGGCTCCGAGCAGCGCGAGCAGGCCGCGTACCGCCGCGTCGAACGCGGCCGGCGAACCCGACGAGCGGGCCAGGACATAGCCGCCCTGCACCGTCGCGACGACCGCAGAGGCGATCTCCCGAGGAACGAGCGCGGACGTGAACTCGCCCTGGACACGCCCCTCTTCGAGAATTCCCGCGAGCCGGTCGCGCAGCCAGTCGAGGGTCTCGGTGACCGGCGCGCGCAGCTCGTCGCTCGCGATGATGTCCGGGTCCATCGTGAGCCGACCGACCGGACAACCCCTCAACACGTCGCGCTCACGCAGCAGATACGCCTCGATACGCGCGTACGCCGACCCCGGACCGGCGAGGACGGACTCGGCGGTGGCCCGCATCTCCTCGGCCGTACGCCGGATCGCGGCGAGCGCGAGGTCGGGTTTGCCGGTGAAGTGGTGGTACATGCTGCCTTGCCCCGCGCCCGCGTGCTGCTGGATCGCCTTGGGGCTCGTACCGACATAGCCCCGCTCCCACAGCAGCTCGCGCGTGGACTCGATCAGACGCTCCGGAGTGCTCATGAAATCACTGTACATACTAGTAGGTACAGAGATCCACTGACGGCGCGACGGCGGCGCGACCTCAGCACGGCGCCGGGAGCAGTCAGGGCCAGGCCGGATACTTCCGCCGTGGTACGCGCGGTGCCGCCGGCCGTACGACGACGTGCGGCCCCTCACGGAGCGAGTCTCGACGCAGCACGGAAACCACGAGAAGGCACCACGAGAAACACTCCCTGAGGAGCTGAATTCAGATGCAGACCCTGGCGCACTGGGACGGCGGGCCCGGCCCGTGGATCTTGTTCTTCCCGCTGATCTGGGCGGTCGTCGTGATCGGCGCCGTCACCCTGCTCCGCCGCACCGTGTGGCGCGGGCGCCACGGACCGCTGAGGGCACCCGGCGGGCCCACCGGCGTCGACGCGAGCTCGCCCATCGCCGTCCTCGGCCGTCGCTTCGCCTCCGGCGAGATCGACGAGGACGAGTACTGGCGTCGGCTCTCCGTCCTCGACGAGGAGTTCGGCCGGGCCTCCGAAGGCGGTGCGGCATGAACGCCGCGACCGGCGGGGCCACGAGCACCGGCACCGTGGAGGCCGCCGCCCGTGTCACCGACGCCGTGAAGGTCCACGGCGACGGCGGCACCGCCGTGCGGGCCCTGGACGGGGTGAGCGTCGGCTTCCCCGCCGGACGTTTCACCGCGATCATGGGCCCGTCGGGCTCGGGCAAGTCCACGCTCATGCACTGCGCGGCGGGCCTGGACACGCTCACCTCGGGCGCCGCCTTCATCGGCGACACGGAACTGGGCTCCCTCGACGACCGGCGCCTCACGCTGCTGCGCCGCGACCGCGTCGGCTTCGTCTTCCAGGCGTTCAACCTGGTGCCGACGCTGACCGTCGCCGAGAACATCACCCTGCCCATGGACCTCGCGGGCGTCCGTGGCGACCACGAGTGGGCCGACGCGCTCATCGACATCGTCGGACTGCGGGACCGGCTGCACCACCGGCCCGCCCAGCTCTCCGGCGGGCAGCAGCAACGCGTCGCCGTGGCGCGGGCGTTCGCGGGCCGGCCCGATGTCGTCTTCGCCGACGAGCCGACCGGCAACCTCGACTCGCGCTCCGGTGAAGAGGTGCTGAAATTGCTGGGCCGCGCGGTGCGCCAGATGGGCCGCACCGTCGTCATGGTCACCCATGATCCGGTCGCCGCCGCCCACGCCGACGAGGTGGTCTTCCTCGCCGACGGCCGCCTCGTGGACCGGCTGGATTCGCCGACCGCGGACACGGTCCTGGACCGGCTGAAGTCCTTCGACACCGACATCAGCCCCACCACGGGCCCCGCCACGGGCACGCGCACAGGCACGGAGACGCGTACAGGCGCGGGCACGCGCACAGGCGCAGACACGCGCGCGGGCGCATGCGCGGGCACGGAGGGAGCACCATCATGAGCACCCGGAGTTCACTGGGCGCCTCCGCCCGCATCAGCCTGTCCTCGCTGCGCGGTCACAAGCGCCGCTTCGCCGGTACGTTCCTCGCCGTCATGCTCGGTGTCGCCTTCCTGGCGGGCACCCTCGTCATGGGCGACACCCTGCGCGCCGGCTTCGACACGATGTTCGACAACGCGACCAGCGGCACCGACGCGGTCGTCCGCAGCGCCGACACGATCACCACGCCCGACGACAGCCAGGGCACGCGCAGGCCCGTCAAGACCTCCCTGGCCGAGAAGATCGAGCAGATTGACGGCGTGGCCGCCGCCGCGCCCAGCATCCAGGGCGCGGGCCAACTCCTCGCCAGGGACGGCGAGCCCATCGGCGGCGAGGGCCCGCCCACGCTCGCCGGCAACTGGATCGACGACGCCGACCTCAACGCGTACCGACTCGCCGAAGGCCGCGCCCCGTCGAAGTCCGGCGAGGTCGTCGTCAACCGCGGCGCCGCCGAGGCCGGAGACCTGAAGGTCGGCGATACGACGACGCTGCGCACCCCGGACCCCGTCGAGGTGAGGATCGTCGGTCTCGCGACGTTCGGCGGCGAGGACGGCATGGCGCAGACGACCTTCACCGGCATGACGCGGGCCGACGCCGAGAAGTACCTGACGCCGAAGCCCGGCGAGGCCGCGACCATCCAGGTGCGGGCCGGGCCCGGCGTGAGCGAGCGGGAACTCGTCGACGCGCTGACGCCCGCACTGCCCAGGGGAGTCGAGGCCATCACCGGTGAGGCGTCGGCCGCGGAGAACACGGACAACATCTCCGGCCAGTTCCTGACGCTCTTCACCAGCTTCCTGCTCGTCTTCTCCGGCGTCGCCCTGCTCGTCGCCACCTTCAGCATCCACAACACCTTCGCCATCGTCGTCGCCCAGCGCACCCGCGAGAACGCGCTCCTTCGCGCGCTCGGCGCCTCGCGACGCCAGGTCACCGTGTCGACCCTCGTCGAGGCGGGCGTCGTCGCCGTGGTCGCATCGGCCGCGGGTCTCGCGGGCGGCATCGGCGTCGCGGTGGGCCTGCGGGCACTCTTCCCGGCCATCGGATTCCCTTTCCCCGAGGGCGACTTGGCGATCAGCGTGCTGTCCATGCTGCTGCCCCTCGCCGTCGGCGTCGTGGTCTGCCTCGGCTCCGCGCTGCTGCCCGCCGTACGGGCCGGGCGCACCGCACCACTGGCCGCGCTCCGCGAGACCGCGGTCGACCACTCGGGGACGTCACGGAGCCGGGCCGTCGTCGGCCTCGGCCTCGCACTGTCCGCCGTGGGCCTGGCCTTGACGGGTGTACTGGTCACCCCGTCCATCTGGCTGGCGGGGACGGGCGCCGTCCTCGCCCTCGCCGCCTTCGTGGTGCTCGGGCCGGTCGCGTCCTCCCGTGCCGTACGCATTCTCGGCGGGCCCCTGGACCGGCTGCGCGGTGTCACGGGCGGGCTCGCCCGGCGCAACGCCCTGCGCAGCCCCGACCGGACCGCCGCCACCGCGAGCGCGCTGATGATCGGCGTCGCTGTCGTCTCCCTCTTCACCGTCTTCGGCGCCTCGCTGAAGGCGACCATGGACCAGACGGTCAACCGCTCCTTCGCGGGCGACGTCGCGGTGAGCACCCCCGGCTTCGGCGCGGGCGGCAGCGGCCTCAGCCCGAAGCTGGCCCCGGCCCTCGCCGAGCGCCCGGAGGTGGAGACGGCCGTCGGCCTCGGCAGAGGCGCCGCGAAGGTGGACGGCGAGGGACGCGCCCTGACCGTCACCGACCCGGGCCCGTTCGCCGACTCCTTCGACCTCGGCAGGGTCGAAGGATCGCTCGACGCGCTCGGTGACGACGGCATCGCGATCACCCGCGCGGAGGCGGAGAAACAGGATCTGAAGGTCGGGTCCAAGGCCGAACTGGCCTTCGCCGACGGCAAGAAGGAGACCTTCACGGTCCGCGCCGTCTACGGCCGCTCCGAACTCGCCGGTGACTACGTCATCACCCGCGAGGCCTGGGCGCCCCACCGCGCGCAGGACGCGGACAGCCTCGTCTCCGTCACCTTCAAGGACGGCGTGAGCACGGCCGAGGGCAAGGCCGCGGTCACCGAGACCGCGCGCGACCACGGCAACCCGGACGTAGAGACCCGGGACGAGTACGCCCGTTCCTCCGCGAGCGGCATCGACATGATGCTCACCCTCGTCTACGCGCTGCTCGCCCTCGCGGTGCTGATCGCGCTGCTCGGCATCGCCAACACGCTGACCCTCGCGGTCCACGAACGCACCCGGGAGCTGGGCCTGTTGCGCGCCGTCGGCCAGACCAGGGCGCAGCTCCGCGCCATGGTCCGCTGGGAGTCGGTGCTCGTCGCCGCCTTCGGGACGGCGGGCGGGCTCGCGCTCGGCGGCTTCCTCGGCTGGGTGCTCGTCAAGGCGTCCGACGGCGCGAGCGGCAGTGACTTCGCGTTCACCGTGCCGTCGGCCCAGCTCGCGGTGGTCGCACTGGTGGGCCTGGCCGCGGGAGCCTTGGCGGGCCTGCGCCCCGCTCGGCGGGCGGCACGCCTCGATGTGCTGCGGGCCATCGCCACCGAGTGAGGCCGCGGCGCCACCGAGTGAGGGCACGGCGTACGGTCAGCGCCGGGTCGGCGCGTACGGTCACTGCTCGGTCGATGCGTACGGTCACCGTCCGGTCGGCGTGTACGGTCACCGCCCGGTCAGCCGGCAACGGCCGACCGGGCGGGAGTCTTCGCGGCCGGCCCGTACACGGGGTACGACGGCACGGTCGCCGAAGGGGAGGACGCGGGGAGCGTGAACCACACGGTCTTTCCGGCGTCGCCCTGCGGGCACACGCCCCAGCTCTCGCTCACCGCCGCCACCATCGCGAGACCGCGGCCACAGGTGGCGAACGGCTCGGCGTCGTGGACCTCGGGCAGTCGGGGGTCGTGGTCGTGGACGGAGACCGTGAGACGGTCGAGCAGCAGCTCGATCTCCACGGTGCAGTCCTTGTCCGGCTCGGCATGCCGGTGGACGTTGCTGAGCAACTCGGTCACACCGAGGGCGGCCTGGTCTATCAAGGGATCGAGATGCCAGTAGCGCAACTGCGCAGAGACGATTCTGCGGACCTGGCGGATCCGCGACGGCAGAGCCTGGAGCTCCACCGTGCAATGCCTGCTTGGTTGGCTGATCACGGCTGCGACTCCCCGAATTGAGGTCCGGAAGAAGACGACGTTCGGATCGAGCAGGGGGCCGCTTGGTCTGCCGCCTGCTACGTGGCCGGCGGCGGGCTGGTTCTTCAGCGTCATCGCCGGTAAACCCAGAGTGATGTGAGACCAGAGTGACCCAGGGGGTGCGGGTGTGCAACTCACGTGCGGCTCCGGGGCCCCACCGGCCCGCGGCGCCGGGGTCCCACCGCTCAGCCCCGCCGACGGCGCTCCCCGGCCCTGCGTACCGCCTCGATGAACCTGCGCACGGTCGGCGGCCCGCCCTGGCCGGGCCCCGGTTCGTGCCCGCCGAGGGTGAGCTTGTAACGCCTGCCGTTCACTTCGGCCAGCGCGCGGTCGTCCGCGGCGAACCACGGCTTGCCCGTGCGCACCGCCTGCACCGGCGCGCTGTCGATCTCCTTGCCGTAGCTGGTGAGCAACTCCAGCCTGCCGTCGGCGATTCGGACCTGCCCGGCCCGGGTGAGGGAGCGCAAGCGCCGCCCGATCCGCACGCCCGTGGCCGTGAACTCCGGCTCCGCCATGACGCTCCGCCCCCTTGTGCGCTTCGGTGAATCGCTCCTGTGGGGACAGTTGCCCCGCGGTGCAGTGTGCACGCACCAGGCGTCGAGCACCAGTGCGCATGGAGACGTCGGGCCAGCACGGCGACGCCCCTCGTGCGCCCCTCCGGCGCACGCCCGCCGACCCGCTGCGCCAGCAGTGCCTTTGAGGTACCCAAAGGTGTGTTTATGCAGGTGGGAAGCGTGCGGACGGTGTTTAAGATCGGGGGGTACGGCCGCGTCGAATCGCGTCCGGCACGACGCGAAGGAGCCCCGCGGTGAGCACCGCACAGCAGGACCGAGCCGACGGGCCGATGCCCACACTCGACGTCGATCACAGCGACGAGGAGTACCGCGCCTGGCTGAAAGAAGCGGTCCGCAAGGTCCAGGCCGACGCCAACCGTTCGGCCGACACCCACTTGCTGCGCTTCCCGCTGCCCGAACACTGGGGCATCGACCTGTACCTCAAGGACGAGTCGACGCACCCGACGGGCAGCCTCAAGCACCGCCTCGCCCGCTCGCTCTTCCTCTACGGCCTGTGCAACGGCTGGATCAGGCCAGGGCGTCCGGTCATCGAGGCCTCCAGCGGCTCCACGGCCGTCTCCGAGGCGTACTTCGCCAAGCTGATCGGGGTGCCCTTCATCGCGGTGATGCCGCGCACGACCAGCGCCGAGAAGATCCGACTGATCGAATTCCACGGCGGCCGGTGCCACTTCGTGGACGACCCGCGCACGATGTACGCCGAGTCGGCCGCCCTCGCCGTCGAGACCGGCGGCCACTACATGGACCAGTTCACGTACGCGGAGCGGGCCACCGACTGGCGCGGCAACAACAACATCGCCGAATCGATCTACCAGCAGCTGAGACTGGAGCGCTACCCCGAGCCCGCGTGGATCGTCGCCACGGCGGGCACCGGCGGCACCTCGGCGACCATCGCGCGCTACGTCCACTACATGCAGCACGACACCCGCATCTGCGTCGCGGACCCGGAGAACTCCTGCTTCTTCGACGGCTGGACGAAGAACGACCCGGACGCCACGAGCGACTGCGGCTCCCGCATCGAGGGCATCGGCCGCCCCCGCATGGAACCGAGCTTCGTGCCCGGAGCGATCGACCGCATGATGAAGGTCCCGGACGCGGCGTCCGTCGCCGCCGTGCGCGCCCTGGACCGGGCCATCGGCCGCAGGGCGGGCGGCTCCACCGGCACGGGCCTGTGGAGCTCGCTGAAGATCGTCGCCGAGATGGTGGCCGCGGGCCGCACGGGCAGCGTCGTCACACTGATCTGCGACCCGGGCGACCGCTACCTGGACAAGTACTACTCCGACGCGTGGCTGGCCGGACAGCGCCTGGACATCAGGCCCTACGCGGAGGCGATCGACACGCTGCTCACGACCGGACGGTGGCCTCGGTAGCGCGAGCCCCACCCGGCCCGTACAACAGCCCCGCCCTACGCGGAGGCCGCCGCCAGCCGCCGGTCCAGGGTCGTGACCGCGTCGCGGAAGGCCCGGTCCAGGCCCGCGCGGGCGAGCCTCAGCGTGAGGCGGAAGGGCGCGGTGCCGTCCGCGGCGAACGTCCACTGGACGCGGGTGCCGGTCCCGGCCGGGGTGAGCCGCCACTCCTCCGCGAGGGCGCGCGGCCCCGGCGCGCTCGTCTCGTCGACGCGGTAGGCGTACCGCCCCGGCTCGTCGGCCGCGAGTACCGTCTCCCGAAAGCGCGTACCGCCCTTGAGCCGGACCTCGCGGCCCCTGCCCCCGTCCGTCGGACGGCAGTGCGTGACCGCGGTGAACCACGTGGGCCAGCCCGCCACGTCATCGGCGAGGGCGCGGTAGACCGCCTCGGGCGGGGCGTTCACTTCGCGCGCGAACACCAGACGCAGCGCGGCGGACTCGATGAACTCAAGCCCTACGGGGCTCAGTCGGCGTGCCATCGAACGTGGCCCCCCAGCGGAGTGCGGCAGTTGACCGGGCACGGTCACCATAGCTGGCGGCCCGTCAGATGTCTGCGGGGCTGCTAAGGGGCTCGGGTCCCCTCGGTGCCCCCCATGTCCTCTGCCTCGCCGGCGTCGGCGTCCGCGTCGTCGCGACCTTCGCGCTCGCCCGCCACCACGAGCCGGTGCAGATGCTCGGAGATCTCCGCGCGCGCCTCCGCGGGCAGCCCCGCGTCGGTCACCAGCGTGTCGACCTGCGACAGCGTGGCGAACGAACTCAGGCCCACCGTGCCCCACTTGGTGTGGTCCGCGACCACCACCACCCGCCGCGCCGACCGCACCAGGCGCCGGTTCGTCTCCGCCTCCGCCAGATTCGGCGTCGACAGGCCCGCCTCCGGCGATATGCCGTGCACGCCGAGGAAGAGCACATCGAAGTGGAGCGACGCGATCGCCTGGTCCGCGACCGGCCCGACCAGCGAGTCCGACGGGGTGCGCACCCCACCGGTCAGCACGACCGTGGCCGCGCCCTGCCGCTGCCCCGAGGTGCGCTGCGCGGAGTGGAAGACATCCGCGACCCGCACCGAGTTGGTCACCACCGTCAGGTCCGGCACGTCCAGGAGACGGTGCGCCAGCGTGTACGTCGTCGTGCCGCCGGACAGCGCGATCGCCGAACCCGGCGCCACCAGGGACGCCGCCGCCCGCGCGATGTCCTCCTTGGCGGTCGGCTCCAGGCCCGACTTCGCCTCGAACCCCGGCTCGTGCGTGCTCGCCTCGACGACCGGCACCGCGCCGCCGTGGACCTTCTCCAGGACGCCCTGGCGGGCCAGCGCGTCGAGATCACGGCGGACCGTCATGTCCGAGACGCCGAGCTTCCGCGTCAGTTCATTGACCCGGACCCCGCCCCGGCGGCGTACCTCGTCGAGGATCAGGGCACGGCGCTGCTCGGCGAGAAGGTTCTGATTCTCACTCACGCCAGGCCCGGCCCTTCTGCCCCGTCACACCCGCCGCGCCCGACCGGCGCACAGCCTCATCCTCGCATGTGCCACCGACAGCCGTGCCGGCACCCGCGCGGGTTCACGCCCACCCCCCGGAAGGGGAGATTGCGTGACGAGGGGTGCGCCGACGGCGGAGAGCCGGGATTCTTGTTCCTCACCTCACCACGCACATGTCGGGGGAAGCGGAACAGTGGAGCGTGCGACGCAGGACGAGACAGCCCTGGAACTTCTGGTCCATGGAGTGGGGGGCACCACACCGCAACAGATGCTCGGCGACCCGCGTACCGTGCGGATCTCCGGCGACGACACGGCGGCCGTCTTCCGCCGCGCCGAGGACGCCGACGCGGAGCGGCGCCCCGACGACTACCGCGGCAAACCGGTGCCCGAGGCGTACGTCTGGTGCAACCTGACCTCCGGCAACGGCTCCCGCGCCCTGTGGCTCCTGCTGCTGCCCTTCATGGTCGTCAACCTCGCCCACTGGATGCGCCCCACCTCGCGCCACCGCCGACGGCTCGCGCGCGCCTACGGCCTCCTGGTGCGGCTGATCGGGCTCACCCTCACCGTGCTGCTCGTCGCCGCCGCCTGCGAAGTCGCGCTCGACCTCACGGCCTGGCAGTGCGCGGGTACCCCCGAGTGCGCCGCCGACCGTGCCTGGCTCGGCTTCCTCGCCACCGACGACTCGGGGCACGGCGGCTGGTGGTCGCAGCCCGGACGCCGCCTGGCCCTCGCCGGCCTGCTGCCCGCCGCGCTCACCGGTCTGCTCTGGTACCTCTCCCACCGCACCTGGAACGCGTACGAGTCCCAGCAGCCGCTGCCCCACGAGCCGGACCCGGAGGAGGAGACGAGCCGCACCGCGCTCGGCAGGCCCGGCTTCTGGTACGGCCGCCGCCTCGTCGCCCGGCTGCGCGCCGCCCACACCGCCGCGGGGCTGGTCACCGTCGCGGCGGCGGTCGGCGCGTCGGCCGCACGCCACGACCGGCGCCCCGGAGGCCCCGCGTTCCTCCACGTCATCGGCTGGACCCTCGTCACCACGCTCGTCCTCGGCGGGGGATTCGTCGTGTGGGTGGTGTGCCGCAGGGGCCGCAGCGAGCACAGGCTCGACCGCAAGCTGGACCGGGCGCTCGTGCGCGGGCTTCCCCTCGCCGCGCTGGCCCTGCTCGTCCTGACCCTGCTGTACGCGGGCTGGTCACGCCCCGGCTGGCGGTCCGACGGCAGGCTGCCGGGCGACGCGACCTTCGGCGGCATCGCCCTCGTCCAGGGCCTCCTGGTCATCGCCCTCGCGGTGGTGGCGCACTCCCTGTACCGCACCTCGCCGAACGCGCGTACCGCCATCCGCGGCCTCGGCGGCCCCGCCGTCGCCATGCTGTCCTGCGCCCTGGCCGGCGTCATGTCCGGCGGCGGCGCGCAGCGGGTGGCCGACTGGCTGGACGGCACCCAGGGCTCCATCGACGGACCGCCCGTGCTGCTCACCTGGCAGGCGTCCGTCATCCCGCCGCTCCTGGCCGTCGTCGCCGTGCTCTGCCTCTGGTTAGGCGTACGCACCTTCCAACGCAAGCGCCGCGAGATGGCGAAGGTGGCGGCCGACTACCCCGGAGAGCCCAAGGACACCGCCCGCACCCGCCGCATCGCGGGGACACGCGCGCGTGCCGCCCTCACCGACCGCGCGCCCCTGCTCGTCGGCCTCGTCTCCGCCGTCACGCTGCTGCTCGGCACGGGAGCCCTCGCCGGCGCGTGGCTGACGGAGAAGGTCCCCGCCAAGGCCGCGCAGGGCACGCCCGACATCGTGGAGGGCGCCGCGGAGACGTCCCAGGCGCTCGGCTCCTGGCTGATCGGCTTCGGCTTCATACTGTTCGTCACCTGGGGCCGTCGCGCCTACAAGGACGCCTCGGCCCGCCGCACCATCGGCATCCTCTGGGACGTCGGTACGTTCTGGCCGCGCGCGGCCCATCCCTTCGCACCGCCCTGCTACGCCGAGCGCGCGGTCCCCGACCTGACCTGGCGCATGGCCGCCTGGACCCGCGCCACCAGCGCCACGGGCGGCCGCCTCGTCATCTCCGGGCACTCCCAGGGCAGCGTCCTCGCGGCGGCGGCCGCCTGGCAGCTGCGCCCCTCGGTCCGCAGGCGTGTCGCCCTGCTGACCTACGGCTCGCCCCTGGAGCGCCTCTACAGCCGCTGGTTCCCCGCCCACTTCGGCCCGGCGGCGCTCACCTCCCTGCACCGCGAGGTCGACTGCTGGCGCAATCTGCACCGCCCCACCGACCCGATAGGCGGCCCCATCAGCCTGCGCGGCGACTGCGGCCCACAGGTCGACCGCGCCGCCCTCAAGGACCCCCTCGCCTACGGCCGTACGGAGGCCCACCCGCTCCCGGCGCCGATCCACGGCCACAGCGACTACCAGGCGGACCCCGCGTTCGCCGAGGAGCGCGCACGGCTCCTCGCGCGCCTCAAGGCGGTCGTGCCGTCCCCGAGGCCCGCGGCGACGGAAGCGGTCACACCAGCTCCGGCAGATCCTCCGGATACAGCAGGGTGAGGTCGTCCGTGCTCGGCTCGGGCAACTGGGCGACCCGGCCCGCGTGCCGCTCCACCATCGCCTCGAACGTCTGCCGCGCGGTGCGGCCGTTGCCGAACGCGGGACCCTTCGGGAGCGCCGTGAAGTACTTCAGGAGCGCCTCGCCGGCGCCCGTGCCCAGGCGGTACTCGTGCTCCTCGGCCTGCTGCTCCACGATCCGCAGCAACTCCTCGGGGACGTAGTCGCTGAAGGTGATGGTCCGCGAGAAGCGGGACGCCACACCCGGGTTGACGGAGAGGAAGCGCCGCATCTCCGCCGTATAGCCCGCGACGATCACCACGACGGCCTCGCGGTGGTCCTCCATCAGCTTCACGAGCGTGTCGATGGCCTCACGGCCGAAGTCGCGCCCGGAGTCCTCGGGGGAGAGCGCGTACGCCTCGTCGATGAACAGCACGCCGCCGCGCGCCCGGTCGAAGGCCTCCTGGGTGCGGATCGCCGTCGAACCGATGTGCTCGCCGACCAGGTCGACGCGCGAGACCTCGACGAGGTGGCCGCTCTCCAGGACGCCGAGCGAGGCCAGGATCTCGCCGTAGAGACGGGCGACGGTCGTCTTGCCCGTGCCCGGCGAGCCGGTGAAGACCAGGTGGCGGCGGACGGAGGCGGCCTTCAGCCCGGCCTGCTGCCTGCGGCGGCCCACCTCGATCATGTCGGTGAGGGCGCGCACCTCCCGCTTGACGCTGTCCAGGCCGACCAGGGTGTCCAGTTCGCCGAGGACCTCCTTGGAGGCGCGGGTGGTCTTCTCGGGTCCCGGCGGCCGCGGGGCCTGCTGGACGGGGACGGAGCCGAGCAGTCCGACGCTCTGTGTGGCCGTCCGTACGGCGGGCGGCTCAGGCGCCGCCACCGGGGTGCGCGGGCCGCCGCTCTCGTCGCTCGCGCACTCCTCGACCAGCGGGCCCTCCTCCGAGAACTCGAAGCCGCCGCGCGCGCACCGCTCCGTGCGGCACTTCGTCAGCGTCGTACGGCAGCCGTCGATGACGTGGAAGCCGTAGCCACCGCTGTCGCCGACGCGACAGCCGTGGAAGCTGCCCCGGCCGCCCGCGGAGACGTAGAAACCGGCCTCGGCGGGCGAGGTGACCGTGCAGCGCTCGATGGTGGGGTCCGCGCCCTTGGTGACGATCACGCCCGTCTGGACGGCGTCGATCGTGCAGTCGGCGAGGGTGCCACCGCTGCCGTGGTCGCGGAACCACGCGCCCGTCGCGGCCTCGCGGATGCGGCAGTCGTCGAGCTGCGCCGTCGCGCCGTCGCTCACCGACACCGCCGTGTTGCGCACCTGGGTGAGGTCGCTGTCGACGACGTCGGCGCGGGAGCCGCGGTCCAGGACGAACAGCGCGTCCGGCACGTCCCGCACCCGGCACGACTCCAGGACGACCGTCGCGCCGTCACTGACCCAGACCGCCGGATAGTCGCCCGTACTCTCCTGGATCTCGCACTGGTTGGCGTCCACGCGCGTGCCCGGGTCCCACACCGACAGGCCGTTGCGCCCGAACCGGCGGACCGTGGAGCGGGTCAGCGTGAGCACGGAACGCGAGCGCAGATCGATCGCGTTCTCCGGGATGTCGTGGATGCGGCAGTCCGCCAGGGTCAGCACGGCGTCCGTGTCGAGCGTGACGCCGTCGGAGGTGGTGCGGTGCACGTCGCAGTCGGTCAGATGCGCCGTGGCCCGCCCGGTGACCTGCACGCCCGAGCCCTTGACCTCGTACACCTCGCAGCCGATGGCCTCCAGGCCGGTGTGCTCGCCGGTCACCGACAGCCCGGCGCCCGAGGCGTGGTGCACCCGGCAGCGCTCCAGACGGGGGTGCGCGCCGCCGCCCACCGCGACGCCGGACTGGCCCGCCGCGACGATCTCGCACTCCTCGAAGACACCGCCGCCGCCGTCGAGCACCGCGATGCCGATGCCGCCGGGGTTGTCGACGGTGCAGCGGCGCACCGTGGGACGGGCGCCGCCGCGGACCTCTATGCCGGCCGCGGAGCGGGTCACGACACGGATGCCGGTCAGCTCGGGGGCGCCGTCCTCGACGAGCAGCGCGGGCGCGGACGAGTCCTGGCCCTCGACGTGCAGGTCCTGGACGACGGCGGAGGCGCGCACCGTGAGCGGTACTCCGTCGGACGGCGCGATGCGCACGGAGCCCGCCGAACCATCGGGGCCGCGCAGGGTCACCGCGCGCTCGACGACGAGGTTCTCGCGGTAGGTGCCGGCGGCGACGGTCAGTATGTCGCCGTCGCTCGCGGCCTCCAAGGCGGCGGCGAGCGATGCGTATTCGCCGGTGCGGCGCCGCCACCGCGACGTGCCGGTGTGCGTCACCTGGACCGTGCCCTGTGCCATGGAGTTGCTCTGCCCCCACCTGGTCGTACGCGGGACCCTGCGCCGATGTGCCGCTTCGCTGCGCAAGGAGCCGAAGAGTTCGGCCGGTCCACCGTAGCGCGCGTGGGCAGGGCGAGTTGACCCGATCGCCCGGCTCCCGGCCGCGTGGCCCGGCCACGGGGCCGGTCAGGGGCCGGTACCGGTCCTGCCCCAGTCGGGGCCGGCCTTGGCCCAGGCCCGGTCCAGCCGGGCATGACGCCCGCGCACGATGCGCCAGAGGACGAGTCTGCGGGTGCCCTCGATGAGGGCGGCGCTCGCCGCGGCCGCGCCGAATCCGGCGAGCGCCGCGTGCGTGGTCGCCGTCGCGGTGTCCAGCGGGCGGCCGACGACCCGGCCGCGCTCGTCGGTCCACAGCCTGAAGCGGTCGCCGGGGCCCGGGGCGCCGAGCTTGGCCATGACGACTCCGGAGCGGTCGGTGCCGTCCGGTGCCGTCCAGCGCGCGAGGACCCGGCTGTGGGCGTCGCGCGCCGAGGCGGTCTCGGGGTCCGGGTCGAGCGGGGGAGAGGAAACCTTCCGCAGGACCGTGCCGACGACCGCGTGGCGGTCCTCGCGCTGCTCCCGCACCGAGGCCAGGAGGGCGTCCCGCGTCAGGCCGGTGGTGAGCGTGCCGATGACGGGGGCGGCGACGACGATCAGCACCAGGGCGGCGAGGGCCACCCAGGCCTCCACGATGTCGGTGCCGCGGCGCAGCGGGTTGTGCCGCCAGCGCCAGAGCCCGACGACTGCTCGCACAGCCCTGCACCCCTTTCCGCGTCCGTCACGACCAGGAACGGCACGGCCCACACGCGGGTGGCGGTTCCCGGCGTGTCCACGAAGCTCAACGTCCGTGCTCCGCCATGGGGTTCCCCATCCGGACGCCGGACATTCGAGGAATCATTCGAGGATCGTGAACGCGTCACCGAGGCGGATCGTTCCGGTCGATTCGGGCACCAGGTTCTGCCCGAAGACGAGCTGGTCGCCGAAGCGGCGGTGACGGGCGAGCGTGCGCAGCGGCTCCTTGCCGCGCTCCGCGGTGTTCTGGTCGGTGGTCGTCACGACGCAGCGCCCGCACTTCTTGGCGACGCGGAAGGTGACGTCACCTATGGCCACGCGCTTCCAGTCGTCCTCGGCCCAGGGCGGGGTGCCGTCCACGACGACGTTGGGCCGGAAGCGGTCCATCGGCAGCGGGCCCTCGTCCGCGTGGTCCCCCTGGGCGATCAGGGAGTTGAGGGCGTCGAGCGAGGAGAGCGTGGTGAGCAGCAGCGGGAAGCCGTCCGCGAAGCTGACCGTCTCGCCCTCCTCGGCATACGCGGGGTCGAGGGGCCGTCGCTTCTCGGGATCGTCGAGGTGAAGGAGGGTCACGTCCGTGTCCAAGTAGGCGCTGAACCAGGCGTGCGCCTCGGCGCTCGCGGGCACCCCCTCGACCTTGTCCCGCCAGATCTCCGCCGTCACCGTCCCGATGGGCTCGGGCACCGCGACCGTCAGGGCCTTTCGGCCGGGCGCGGACACGCGAAGGCCGCCGTCGGGCAGAAGCTCGGCGGCGGCCAGGGCCATGCGCGGATGCGGCCGCTGGGAGACGAACCGGCCGTCCTGGTCGACCAGCATCCACCGTCGGTCACCCGCGAGTCCCCAGGGCTCCACGGCGGCCTCACGAGGAGAGAGTCCCCGGGCCGCCTTGAGCGGGTGGACGTGGATCGACCGCAGTGCTGGATTCGACATGAGGACATCCTGCCAGCAGCCACTGACAGTGATGCCCTCAGGCGGCGGTGTCCGCGACAGGCGGTCAGTACCCGCGATACGGGCGGTTGTACGGATCCTCGTACGGCGCGGGGGCGGGACGGGGCGCCGCGGGGCGCATCGCCTCGTACCCCGTGCCGGTGGCCGGCCGCTGGGGCTGGGCGCCCGGGTACCCGCGCGGGCCTGCGGCCTGCTGCGGGATGTACGGCGTGTGCGGCTGCTGCATGGGGGCGGGCTGCTGGGCCTGCGGGTAGCCGTACACCGGGTTGTGGTGGGAAGGGGCGGCCGGCAGGGCGGGCAGCGCGGCCGGGAGTGCGGGCAGATGGCTGCCCGTGTCGTACGCGGAAGGAACCCGAATCGGGGCGATCTGAGGAGTGCCCCGCTCTGCGACGAGGGAGTCGTAGATCGGAGTGTCCGTGAAGGACGGCGCGGAGTAGTAACCGCCGCCATAGGTGGAGCGGGGGGAGGTCATGCTCCATAAGTTAAGCCCTTGATGTGCTGGTTGGGGAGACCGATAAGAGGGTTGTTTTACGTGTCGCCCGTGGCGATCGATCCCCAATGCGAGCGAACTTGGGAAAATCGGTCGTCGAACGGCGTACGGATCGTGTAAAGGCCGAGCTCTCGGCGGGTTACCCGGGGTCGGCCGTGATAGGGGCCCGCAGGCCCGTGGGGCGCGGTGCGTGGGCCTCACGGTGATCCGGGTAATAGGTTGGCCGCGAACGGAATCGACGGCTCTTCGGCGGCTCCGCCGGACGCGGCGACTTGCGATGGGGGCGGACATGACAATGCCTAAAGGATCGAATGTTCCCGTACCGGCACCCGTGGTACGGGTGGAATTGGGGTGGGGTTCCGGCGCGGGACTGCCCGACGCCGACGCGTCCGCGCTGTTGTTGGCCTCTTCCGGAAAGGTGCGCTCGGACGCGGACTTCGTCTTTTACAACCAGCCGACGCACTCCTCCGGAGCGGTGCGGTACGAGGGCAAGCAGCGTTTCGACGGTGGTGTGCGCGATGTGCTGACGGTCGACCTCGCGCGCGTGGAGCCCACGATCGAGACCGTGGTGCTCGCGGCGTCGGCCGACAGCGGTACATTCGGGCAGGTCCCCGGCCTGTACATCCGTCTGCTTGACGCGGCGAGCGGCGCCGAACTCGCGCGCTACGACAGCGCGGACGCGACCGTGGAGAGGGCCTTCGTCCTCGGGGAACTCTACCGGCGCCAGGGCGCCTGGAAGTTCCGCGCCGTCGGCCAGGGGTACGGCAGCGGGCTGGAAGGCCTCGCCACGGATTACGGGATCACGGTGGACGAGCCACAACAGGCGGCGCGCCCCGCGGTCTCGCCTGCGCCCGCGCCCGCCGCGACGCCTCCCGCACGCGCCGCGACGCCCCCCTCACCCGTCACCCCTCCCGCCCCCGCCCCGGCCGAGCCCGTGCGCCTGACCAAGGTCACCCTGACGAAAGACGCCCCGTCCGTCTCACTGACGAAACAGGGCGGCACCTCGGGCGGCATGCGCGTGAACCTCAACTGGCAGACGCGCAAGCAGTTCAAGGGATGGGGCGCGAAGCTCGGCAGAGCCGTCGCCATGCACGCCGACCTCGATCTGGATCTCTGCGCGCTCTACGAACTCGCCGACGGCCGCAAAGGAGTCGTCCAGGCCCTCGGCAACGCCTTCGGGGCGCTGCACCAGCCGCCGTACATGCTGCTCGACGGCGACGACCGCACCGGCGCGGTCGACAGCGGCGAGAACCTCACCATCAACCTCGACCACATCAAGGACTTCCGCCGCATCGTCATCTTCGTCACCATCTACGAGGGCGCGCGCAGCTTCGCCGACCTCAACGCCACGGTCACGCTCCAGCCGCAGCACGGCGCCGCGGTCGACTTCTCGCTCGACGAGTGCACGGTCCCTTCGACGGTGTGCGCGCTGGCTCTCCTCACCAACGACGGCGGCGACCTCGTCGTCCAGCGGGAGGCCCGCTACCTCGTGCCCGAGCGCGGCGTCAGCCCGCAGCGCACCATCGACCACGCCTACGGCTGGGGCATGAACTGGACGCCGGGCAGGAAGTGACCGCTCACCGCTGCTCCGACGCGGGTTCGGTGGAGGGTTCCGTGGCGGGCTTCGTGGCGGTGTCCGGACGCGCGTACGTACGTCCCTTCCATGCCGCGCCCCGCCCCCTGTAGTGCTGGACCGCCGAGTCGACGGTCATCAGGAGGTACAGGAAGGCCGTAGCGGGCAGCAGGGGGGCGAGCCACAGCGGCTGCCGGTAGTAGCGGAGCATCGGCAGGTACGTCCCGGTCATCACCAGCCACGCCAGGCCCGCGGCCGCCACGGCGGCCGGGCTGCCCATGGCGAGACCCGCGACCAGACAGACCGGCGGAGCGAGATACACGAGCACCAGTCCGGCGACCGTGCCGACGAGCAGGAGCGGGTTGTGCCGCAGCTGGGCGTACGCGCTGCGCGAGACCATGCGCCACAGGTCCGCGAGGCGCGGGTAGGGGCGCACACTGTCGACGCGCTCGGCGAGCCCCAGCCAGATGTGGCCGCCGGAGCGCCGCACGGCCCGCGCGAGCGCGACATCGTCGATCACCGCGTGCCGGATGGCGCCGGGGATCCGCGCCCGCTCGGCGGCGTCGGCGCGCAGCAGGACGCAGCCGCCCGCCGCGGCGGCCGTCCGTGCCCCCTTCCGCGCGATCCGGCGGAAGGGGTAGAGCTGCGCGAAGAAGTAGACGAACGCCGGGACCACCAGGCGCTCCCACACGCTGCGCACCCGCAGCCGGGCCATCTGGGACACGAGGTCGAAGCCGCCCGCGTGCGCGGCGGCCACCAGGTTCCGCAGGGTGTCCGGTTCATGGGCGATGTCCGCGTCGGTCAGGAGCAGATACTGGGGGTCCCGCGCGCGGGAGAGGCCGATGCCATGGCGCATCGCCCAGAGCTTGCCCGTCCACCCGGGGGGCGGTTCGCCGGGGGAGCAGACGGTCAGCGGCAGGCCGCCGTGCCGCTCGGCCAGCGCGCGGGCCAGCTCGCCCGTGCCGTCCGAGCTGCCGTCGTCGACGAGGAAGACCTCGGCCCGCCCCGGATAGTCCTGCGCGAGCAGCGACGGCAGGCTCTTGGGCAGCATGTCGGCCTCGTCCCTGGCGGGTACGACGACGCAGACCGACGGCCAGTGGGCGGGGTCCGTGCGCGGTGGGAGACGCACGTCCGTACGCCAGAAGAAGCCCTGCCCCAACAGCAGCCACAGCCACGCGGCAAGCGATCCGGCGGCGATCCACGCAACGGCGCTCATCCGTCGAAGTCTGCCCCACAGGGCGGTCGCTGTGGGGCGCATCGACTATGGTGACCGGGTGAAGATCGCGCTCATGGACTCCGGTATCGGACTGCTCGCCGCGGCGGCCGTGGTGCGTCGCCTGCGGCCCGACGCCGATCTCGTGCTCTCCTCGGACCCGGACGGGATGCCGTGGGGGCCGCGTACTCCGGAGGACCTCACCGGGCGGGCCCTCGCCGTCGCCGAGGCCGCCGCCGCGCACCGGCCCGACGCGCTGATCGTGGCCTGCAACACCGCTTCCGTGCACGCGCTGCCCGCGCTGCGGGCCGCCCTGGAGCCCGAGATCCCGGTCATCGGGACCGTGCCGGCCATCAAGCCCGCCGCGGCGGGCGTCGGTCCTGTCGCCATCTGGGCCACGCCCGCCACCACCGGGAGCCCCTACCAGCGCGGCCTCATCGAGCGGTTCGCCGGTGACGTCCCCGTCACCGAGGTGCCCTGTCCGGGCCTCGCCGACGCCGTGCAGTACGCGGACGAGAAGGCCATCGACGAGACGATCGCCGCCGCCGCTGCCATCACCCCGCCCGATGTAAGGGCCGTCGTCCTTGGCTGCACCCATTACGAGCTGGTGGCCGAACGTATCCGCGCCGCCGTTCAGCAGCCGCATCTGCCGCCCCTCGTCCTGCACGGCTCGGCCGGTGCCGTCGCCGCCCAGGCGCTGCGCAGGATCGGTGCACGTCCCGGCACCGCCCACGACGCCGTGGCGCCCGGTCTCACCGTGCTGCTCAGCGGGCGCGAGGAGCCGCTGCCGGGGGCGGCGCTCGCGTACGCGGAGGGGCGCATGCTCGCGGCGGTCAGTCCCGCGCTCTGATTTCCGCGGGGTTCCGCGGGCCGGAAGGTCACTCTGCGTGACGCCGTGCCTTCGCGGCGGAACGTGAGTAGTCTCGGAGACATGAGGGACCACTCAGGCGCTCATGACGAGCACGGCGAGCGAGCCGCGGCCGAAGGCCAGCCCGAGGTCTGGACCGGCCGCGCGACCAACCGCGTCCAGTGGCTGCTGGCCTGCGCGGGCGCCGCCTGCCTGGCGCTCGGCATCGAGCTTGCGGTCGGCTCCATGTGGACCTCGGGCATCGCGCCCCTGGTGATGTCCGTCGTGGGCTGCATCGCCGTAGGCCTCCTGATGCTCTTCGGGACCCTCGCCTTCGTCCACGTGGCCGTGAAGGTCGACAAGGACTTCCTGGAGGTGCGCTGCGGCCATCTGGGCCTGCCGCGCCGCCACATCCCGCTCTCCCATGTCGTCGGCGCGGACTTCGCCCCGACCGTCACGCCCCGGCAGTGGGGCGGCTGGGGCTACCGCTGGCGGCCCGAGAAGGGCACGGCCGTCGTGGTCCGGCGCGGCGAGGGCGTGGTGATCAGCCTCGGCGACGGCCACAAGTTCACGGTGACCGTGGACGACGCCGAATCCGCGGTCCGCGCGATCCGCCACCGGCTGAAGCACCGGGGCAAGACGCTCTGACCCGCCAGGGGCGTCATCACCGGCACCTGTCCCAAGCGGCACACGCGCCGAGCAGCGCCACGCCCGCCGCGTCGGACGCGCCCCGCCGATCGCGCGCCCCCGCCGGACCGGCCGTCGCGGCCGCACCCGTTGACCCCACCCCGTCGCCCCCCGGTATCCGCCGGCCCCGGACGGCGCGGACCGGCTCGCGGTGGCGTGCCGGGCGTGCGTCAGGGACTCGGCCACACGCCAACGGCCGACGCCCCGCCACGGGACCGGTCGCGCGGGAACGATACGGCGAGGGCGCCCCCGGCCGAGCTGTCGGCGCCCAGGTGACGCGCCGTAGACTCCCCGGGTGACCGCCACCACCACCTCCGTTGACGAGCCGGGCCGGCTCGATCCGCAGCCCGCGCGGGCCTCCCGCGCCGAGCGCGTCCTGCGACGGCTCGTGCCCGCCGCCGCGGCGGCCCTCTCCGGAGTGCTGCTCTACGTCAGCTTCCCGCCCCGCACGCTGTGGTGGCTGGCGCTCCCGGCCTTCGCCGTCCTCGCCCGGTCCCTGCACGGCCGCACCTGGAAGGCGGGCCTCGGCCTCGGCTACCTCTTCGGCCTCGGCTTCCTGCTGCCGCTCCTGGTGTGGACCGGCGTCGAGGTGGGCCCCGGCCCGTGGCTGGCGCTCGCCGCCGTCGAGGCCGTCTTCGTCGCCCTGGTGGGCGCGGGCATCGCGGCCGTCTCCCGGCTGCCCGGATACCCGCTCTGGGCGGCGGCCCTGTGGATCGCGGGTGAGGCGGCACGCGCGCGTGTGCCCTTCAGCGGATTCCCCTGGGGGAAGATCGCCTTCGGCCAGGCGGACGGCGTCTTCCTGCCGCTCGCCGCGCTCGGCGGCACCCCCGTGCTCGGCTTCGCGGTCGTGCTGTGCGGCTTCGGGCTGTTCGAGACGGTGCGTCAGGTCCTTCACGTACGCGATACGCGCGTCCTGCGGCGCGGTGCGGCGGCCGCGGCGGTGCTCAGCGTGCTCGTCCCGCTCCTCGGTGCCTTCGCCGCGCGTCCGCTCGTGAGCGACGAGGCACAGGACGGCACGGCGACCATCGCCGCGATCCAGGGCAACGTCCCGCGTGCGGGCCTCGGCTTCAACGCGCAGCGCCGCGCCGTCCTCGACCACCACGCGCGCGAGACCGAACGCCTGGCCGCCGAGGTGAAGGCCGGCAGGGTCAAGCGCCCGGACCTCGTGCTGTGGCCGGAGAACTCCTCCGACATCGACCCGTTCACCAACCCCGACGCGCGGCGGGTCATCGAGGGCGCCGTCGAGGCGATCGGGGTGCCGGTCTCCGTGGGCGGCGTCGTCGAGACGCGGGACGGAAAGCTGTACAACGAGCAGATCCTCTGGGACCCGGAGAAGGGCCCCACCGACACCTACGACAAGCGGCAGATCCAGCCCTTCGGCGAGTACATCCCGCTGCGGGGCCTCATCAGCGTCTTCAGCAGCGACGTCGACATGGTCCGCCAGGACTTCAGCCGCGGCTCCCGGCCCGGCGTCTTCACCATGGCGGGCACCAAGGTGGGCCTCGCGACCTGCTACGAGGCCGCCTTCGACTGGGCCGTACGCGACACCGTGACCAACGGCGCCCAGATCATCTCGGTGCCCAGCAACAACGCCACCTTCGACCGCAGCGAGATGACGTACCAGCAGCTCGCCATGTCCCGCGTCCGCGCGGTCGAACACAGCCGCGCCGTCGCCGTCCCGGTGACCAGCGGCGTCAGCGCGGTGATCATGCCGGACGGCACGGTGAAGGCGAGGACGAAGTGGTTCACCGCCGACTCGCTCGTCGAGGAGGTGCCGCTGCGCTCGTCGCAGACCCCGGCCACCCGCCTCGGCGTGCTGCCCGAGGGCGTTCTGGTGCTGATCGCCGTCGGCGGACTCGGCTGGGCGGCAAGGACGGTGGCGGGACGCCGCTAGGGTCGGACCATGGCTACTCCTGATTTCATCCGCACCATCCGGGCCGACGCGGGCCAGCAGCTGCTCTGGCTCCCCGGTGTCACCGCCATCGTCTTCGACGACGAGGGAAGAGTGCTGCTCGGACGGCGCTCCGACAACGGCAGGTGGTCGGTGATCGGCGGGATCCCCGACCCGGGGGAGCAGCCCGCCGAGTGCGCGGTGCGCGAGGTGTACGAGGAGACGGCCGTGCACTGCGTACCCGAACGCGTGGTCCTGGTGCAGGCGCTCGACCCGGTCACCTACCCCAACGGTGACACATGCCAGTACATGGACATCACCCTGCGCTGCCGTGCCGTCGGCGGCGAGGCGCGTGTCAACGACGACGAGTCGCTCGAAGTGGCGTGGTTCGACGTGGACGCGCTGCCGGACCTGCACGAGTTCTCGCTCTCCCGCATCAAGCAGGCGCAGGCGGACGGCCCCACGTGGTTCGAGCCGTCCGGCCGGCGGTGACGTCCGCGGTACCGCTCGCGGGCTGACCTCCTTGCCCTGTGGGACCTCCGTTAGCCTGAGGGCACGATGAACCGTTTGAGCACGTCATGGGGCGCGTACGACCTCACCCGCTTCCCGGAGGACCCCCGCGACCAGCTGCGCGCCTGGTCGGCGGCCGACGCCTATCTGCTGCGGCACCTGGCCGGGGAAGCCGGGGAGGAGGAGACGCCGGCCGTCGACCTCACCGGCACCGTGGTCGTCGTCGGCGACCGGTGGGGGGCGCTGACCACCGTGCTCGCGGGCCACGCGCGTGTGCCGGTGCAGATCACCGACTCCTTCCTAGCCCAGCAGGCCACGCGGGCCAACCTGGCGCGGGCGGGCCACGCGCCGGACGCGGCGCGGCTCCTGACGACCAGGGACGCTCCGCCCGCCCGTATCGACGTACTCCTGATCCGCGTACCGAAGAGCCTCGCGCTCCTGGAGGACCAGCTCCACCGGCTGGCGCCCGCCCTGCACGAAGGCACCGTCGTCGTCGGCACCGGCATGGTCACCGAGATCCACACCTCGACGCTGGAGCTCTTCGAGCGGCTCGTCGGCCCGACCAGGACCTCCCTCGCCCGGCAGAAGGCGCGGCTCGTCCTCAGCACCCCGGACCCGGCACGCGCCCCGGGGCCCACGCCCTGGCCGTGCCGTTATGTGCTGCCCGCCGACTCCGGGGCGGGCGCCGGCCTGACCGTCGTCAACCACGCCGGCGTCTTCTGCGCCGACCGGCTCGACATCGGCACCCGCTTCTTCCTGAAGCATCTGCCGCGCGCCCGCGGCGGCGCCCACGTCGTGGACCTGGGCTGCGGCAATGGAGTGCTCGGCACCGCCGCGTCCGTCGCCGACCCCGACGCCACGGTCACCTTCATCGACGAGTCGTTCCAGGCCGTCGCCTCCGCCGAGGCCACCTTCCGGGCCAACGCCGTCGAGGGCGCCAAGGCCGGCTTCGTGGCGGGCGACGCGCTCGCCGCCGTGCCGCCGGGGACGGTGGACCTGGTCCTGAACAATCCGCCCTTCCACAGCCATCAGGCCACGACGGGCGCGACCGCCTGGCGTATGTTCAGCGGTGCGCGCGCCGCGCTGCGCCCCGGTGGCGAACTGTGGGTCATCGGCAACCGCCACCTCGGCTACCACGTGAAGCTCCGCAAGCTCTTCGGCAACGCGGACGTCGTGGCGAGCGATCCGAAGTTCGTGGTGCTGCGGGCGGTGAAGGGCCACCGCTGAGCGCCACAGATCGCTGTCGGACTCCGCCCGCGTTCCGGGGCGGGGCCGAACGGCTCTCCCCGCGCTCGCGGTGGCGCCCGGGCGGTGGCAGCGTCTGGGGGAGGAATGCCGGGCCGGTCCGTTCCGACGACTGACCCGGCGCTCTTGTGGAACCCGCGCCCCAGCCACGTACCCCCGGAAGCCACGTACCCCGGATCCCGCCACACCCGCGACCCTCGCGAGGAGACCCTCATGGCGCCCATGGCGAAGGAAGACCTGGCGGCACTCGACGCGCACTGGCGTGCCGCGAACTACCTGTCCGTCGGGCAGATCTATCTGATGAGCAACCCCCTGCTGACCGGACCGCTGCGGCCCGAGCACATCAAGCCGCGCCTCCTCGGACACTGGGGCACCTCGCCCGGACTCAACCTCGTCCACACCCACCTCAACCGCGTCATCAAGGAGCGCGATCTGGACGCGCTGTGCGTGTGGGGCCCCGGCCACGGCGGGCCCGCCGTGCTCGCCAACTCCTGGCTGGAGGGCAGCTACACGCAGACGTATCCGGCCGTGCCCCGGGACGCGGAGGGCATGGCGCGGCTGTTCCGCCAGTTCTCGTTCCCCGGCGGCGTGCCGAGCCACGTCGCGCCCGAGACGCCCGGCTCGATCCACGAGGGCGGCGAGCTGGGCTACTCCCTCGCCCACGCCTATGGAGCGGCCTTCGACAACCCGGACCTCGTCGTGGCGTGCGTGATCGGCGACGGCGAGGCGGAGACCGGGCCGCTGGCCGGCTCCTGGCACTCCAACAAGTTCCTCGACCCCGTGCACGACGGCGCCGTCCTGCCGATCCTCCACCTCAACGGCTACAAGATCGCCAACCCGACGCTGCTCGCCCGGCTCCCCGACGCCGAACTCGACGCGCTGCTCAAGGGGTACGGCCACGAGCCCCTGTACGTCGCCGGCGACGACCCGCTCACGGTCCACCAGACGATGGCCGAGGCCATGGACCAGGCGCTGGACCGCATCTCCGCCCTCCAGCGGGCCGCCCGCAGCGGCGGCACGCACAGCCGCCACCGCTGGCCCGTGATCGTGCTGCGCACCCCCAAGGGCTGGACGGGCCCGGAGAGCGTGGACGGAGAGCCCGTCGAGAACACGTGGCGCTCCCATCAGGTGCCGCTCTCCAAGGTCCGCGAGAACCCCGAGCACCTGCGGCAGCTGGAGGAGTGGCTGCGCTCCTACGGCCCCCAGGAACTCTTCGGCGCGGACGGCGCCCCCACCCCGGAGGTCCTGTCGTACGTGCCCGAGGGCGAGCGCCGGCTGGGCGCGACCCGGCACGCCAACGGCGGCCTGCTCAGCCGTCCGCTGCCGCTGCCGCCGCTGGAGGACTTCGCCGTCCCCGTCGACCGTCCCGGCACGACCTCGCACGAGCCGACCCGGGTCGCGGGCGGTCTGCTCGCCCGCGTCATGGCCGACACCGCGCGGCGGCGCGACTTCCGTGTCGTGGGGCCCGACGAGACCGAGTCCAACCGCCTGGGGGCTCTCTACGACGCCACCGGCAAGGCCTGGCAGGAGCGGACCCTCGACACCGACGAGCATCTCGCCCCCGACGGCCGCGTGATGGAGGTCCTCTCCGAACACCTCTGCCAGGGCTGGCTGGAGGGTTACACCCTCACCGGCCGGCACGGCCTGTTCTCCTGCTACGAAGCGTTCGTCCACATCGTCGACTCCATGGTCAACCAGCACATCAAGTGGCTGAAGACCTCACGCTCCCTGCCCTGGCGAGCGCCCGTGCCGTCCCTGAACTACCTGCTCACCTCGCATGTGTGGCGCCAGGACCACAACGGCTTCTCGCACCAGGACCCGGGCTTCGTGGACCACGTGCTCAACAAGAGCCCCGATGTCGTACGCGTCTACCTGCCGCCGGACGCCAACACCCTGCTCTCGGTGACCGAGCACGTCCTGGGCAGCCGCGACTACGTCAACGTGGTCGTCGCAGGGAAGCAGCCCTGCTTCGACTGGCTCTCCCTCGACGAGGCCCGCGCCCACTGCGCGCGCGGCGCCGGCGTCTGGGAGTGGGCGGGCACGGACGACGGCTCACGTGACCCCGACGTGGTCCTGGCCTGCGCGGGGGACGTGCCGACGCAGGAGGTCCTCGCCGCGGCGGGTCTGCTGCGGGAGCTGCTTCCCGAACTCGCCGTCCGGGTGGTGAACGTCGTCGACATCGCCCGCCTCATGCCCCGCGAGGAACACCCGCACGGCATGCCCGCCTCCGAGTACGACGCGCTCTTCACCCAGGACCGGCCGGTGATCTTCGCCTACCACGGCTACCCGTGGCTGATCCACCGCCTCGCCTACCGCCGCACCGGCCACGAGAACCTGCACGTGCGCGGCTACAAGGAGGCCGGCACGACGACCACGCCCTTCGACATGGTCGTCCGCAACGACCTGGACCGCTACCGCCTGGTCATGGACGTCATCGACCGCGTCCCCGGCCTCGCCGTCCGCGCCACGACCGTCCGCCAGGCGATGGCCGACGCCCGTACCCGCCACCACGCGTGGATCCGCGAGCACGGCACGGACCTGCCCGAGGTCGCCGGCTGGACGTGGCCGCACGCCTCGGCCGCCCGCTAGCGGCTGCCGCTCGTGTGCAGGGCTTCGGCCATGGGCGAGACCCCCTCGACGACGTAGGCGCGAATCGACGCGAGATACTCGTCCCGGCTCACGCGTCCGTCGCCGTCGGTGTCCAGCGCGTCGAACGCCGAATCGGCGTTGTCGGCCTGGTTGCCCAGTGCCGCACGGAGCCGGGTGAACCGGGCCCGGTCCAGATTTCCGTCGGCGTCGGTGTCGGCGAGGTCGAACAGTGACCCGAGCGCCTGCCGGCAGACGTCGTCGAAGGCTTCGCCGCCCGCCCACGCCGCGTACTCCTCGAAGGTGACCCGGCCGTCGCCGTCCGCGTCCATCGACGCGAACACGCGCTCGTGCGCCGCGAGGGCGGCCACGACCAGCCGGTCGTCCTGGTCGCGTCCCAGGGCGGTCGCCGCGCGAAGGGGACGCGCGAGGTACTCCTGACGGGAGATGACACCGTCCCCGTCCACATCCAGCATGGTGAAGATGTGCCCCTTGGCGGTCGCGGTCGCGGTAGCGGTGGCCGATGCGGTCGAGGGTGCCGACGTCTGCATGAGTGCTCCTGTACGTGGCCGTGGTCCGGCGGCGGTCGGGCCATACGTGCCCTCTCCTCCGCCCGGCCAGCCGTCAGGTCATCCACATGAGTGAGAGCCGACGCGGCGCTGCTAGGCCGCGTCGTGGAAGACCAGCCCCAGGGACCTGCGCAGCCCCGACCGCACCGTGCTCACCCCGTGAGGGACGTTCCAGTCGCCCTCTTCGTAGCGCAGCAGGATCTGCGAGGACTTGGCCTGGCCCGCCGCGTCGACGGCCGCCGCGATCGGCCGCGCGGTGCTCACGCCGCCTCCAGGTCGAGGAGGTGTCGCTTGCGCTCCAGGCCGCCCGCGTACCCGGTCAGGGAGCCGTCGGCGCCGATCACCCGGTGGCAGGGGCGCACGACGAGCAGCGGGTTGCGGCCGATGGCCGTGCCCAGGGCGCGGACGGCCGCGCGGGACAGGCCCAGCTGTTCGGCGAGGCGTCCGTAGGTGGTCGTGGTGCCGTAGGGCAGCGTGTCCAGGGCCTTCCAGACCTTGCGCTGGAAGGGGGTGCCCGCCCCGACGGCGTACTCGATGTCGAAGTGGGTCAGGCTCCCGGCGAAGTACGAACGCAGCTGCGCGGTGATCGCCGCGAACGCCTCGTCGTCGCGGGCCCAGCCGTCGCGGACGACGGCCGCGCCCTTCTGGCCCGGCATGGACAGCGAGGCGAGCGCGGTGCCGCCCTTGGCGGTGGGCGACGCCTCGCCCACCAGCAGCAGCTCGCCCAGCGGGCTGTCGATCGTCGTGTGGACGGTCATCGGACTCTCCTCCGGCGTTCTGTGACTGGAGTCCAGTCTGCGTCCCGCGCGAGGGTGCGGCTGGCGGGATTCGGACACCGCGCTCACCGGCCAGGACCCGGCCGCCATGAGACACCGCTCACGCTTTATGCAACTAGTTGCACAACGCTTCGCGCGTCGTCTACAACTGTCCTGTAGACACCGCGTACGGAGGGGCCGCATGAGCCGTTACCCGAACCTGCTGAACCCGCTCGACCTGGGCTTCACCACCCTGCCCAACCGGGTCCTCATGGGCTCCATGCACGTGGGTCTGGAGGAGGCGCCGAACGGATTCGAGCGCATGGCGGAGTTCTACGCGACCCGCGCGCGCGGCGGCGTCGGCCTCATCGTCACCGGCGGCATCGCCCCGAACGATGAGGGACGCCCCTACGAGGGCGGCGCCAAGATGACCACCGAGGCCGAGGCGAAGCGGCACGCGGGCGTCACCGCCGCCGTGCACGCCGAGGGCGGCCGGATCGCGATGCAGATCCTGCACTTCGGGCGGTACGCCTACCACCAGGACCTCGTCGCGCCGAGCGCCCTCCAGGCGCCCATCAGCCCCTTCGTGCCCCGCGCACTCACCGACGACGAGGTCGAGCAGACCGTCGAGGACTTCGTGCGCGCCGCCGAGCTGGCCAAGCTCGCCGGTTACGACGGCGTCGAGGTCATGGGCTCCGAGGGCTATCTGATCAACGAGTTCGTCGCGGCCCCCACCAACCGGCGCACCGACCGCTGGGGCGGCGCCTATGAGAACCGCATCCGCTTCCCCGTCGAGATCGTCCGCCGCACCCGCGAGCGTGTCGGCGCGGACTTCATCATCATCTACCGCCTCTCCATGCTCGACCTGGTCCCCGGGGGCTCCACCCTCGACGAGGTCGTCCACCTCGCCAAGGAGATCGAGGCCGCGGGCGCCACGATCATCAACACCGGCATCGGCTGGCACGAGGCACGCATCCCCACCATCGCCACGTCGGTGCCGCGCGGCGCGTACACGTTCGTCACGAAGAAGGTGATGGGCGAGGTCTCCGTGCCGCTCGTCACCACCAACCGCATCAACACCCCCGAGCTCGCCGAGCAGCTGCTCGCCGACGGCGCCGCCGACATGGTGTCCCTGGCCCGTCCGCTCCTCGCCGACCCCGACTTCGTCGCCAAGGCGAAGGCCGAGCAGTCCGACGCGATCAACACCTGCATCGGCTGCAACCAGGCCTGCCTGGACCACACCTTCAACCTCCAGATCACCTCCTGCCTGGTGAACCCGCGCGCCTGCCACGAGACCGAACTCGTCCTCTCGCCGACCCGCGCCAAGAAGAGCGTCGCCGTCGTCGGCGCGGGCCCCGCCGGGCTCGCCTTCGCCGTCTCGGCGGCCGAACGCGGCCACGACGTGACGCTCTTCGACGCCGCCTCCGAGATCGGCGGCCAGCTCAACGTCGCCCGCAAGGTTCCCGGCAAGGAGGAGTTCGACGAGACCCTGCGCTACTTCCGCACCCAGCTGGAACTGCGCGGCGTACGCGTCGAGCTGAACACCGTCGTCACCGCCGACGACCTGAAGGGGACGGCGTACGACGATGTGGTCGTCGCCACCGGCGTCACCCCCCGCACCCCCGAGATCCCCGGCATCGACCACCCCAGCGTCGTCAGCTACCTCGACGTGCTGCGCGACGGCGCGCCCGTGGGGGAGCGGGTCGCCATCATCGGCGCGGGCGGCATCGGCTTCGACGTCGCCGAGTACCTCACCGACGGCGGCGAGAAGGCGAGCCTGGACCCGGCGACGTACTTCCGCCAGTGGGGCGTCGACATGGACTACCGCGAGCGCGGCGGCCTGACGGAGCCCGAGCGGCCCACGCCGCCGCGCACCGTCCACCTGCTCCAGCGCAAGACGTCCAAGGTCGGCCAGGGCCTCGGCAAGACCACCGGCTGGATCCACCGGACCGAACTGCGACACCGCGGCGTCGCGATGGTGGCGGGCGCGAGCTACGACCTCATCGACGACGCGGGCCTGCACATCACCGTCGACGGCGTCTCCTCCGTCATCCCCGTCGACACCGTCGTCCTGTGCACCGGCCAGGAACCGCGCCGCGGCCTGTACGAGGAGCTGCTCGCCGCCCGGCGCGGCGTGCACCTCATCGGAGGCGCGGACGTCGCCGCCGAGCTGGACGCCAAGCGCGCCATCAAGCAGGGCACGGAGCTGGCCGCGGCCCTGTGAGTCCGTCCCCCGCCCGTCCCTAGGATTGCCCCCATGTCACTCCCGCACGCGATCCTCACCGCCCTCCTCGAGAAGCCGTCGTCGGGGCTCGAACTGACCCGCAGGTTCGACAAGTCGATCGGCTACTTCTGGTCGGCCACGCACCAGCAGATCTACCGCGAGCTGGGCAGACTGGAGCGCGAGGGGGCGATCCGCGCGCTGCCGCGGCAGGGGGCGACACGCGGGCAGAAGAAGGAGTACGAGGTGCTGCCCGCGGGCCGCGCCGAACTGGCCCGCTGGACCGCGACGAGCCAGGACCCCAAGCCGATGCGCGACATCCTGCTGCTGCGCCTGCGCGCCGCCGCGGTCGTCGGCACGGACGGCATCCAGGAGGACCTGCACCGCCATCTCGACCTGCACAGGCGGCAGTTGGCGGAGTACGAGGAGATCGAGCGGCGGGACTTCCCGCCGGGGAAGGACGCCGTGGAGGACCGGCTGCGCCATGTGGTCCTGCGCGCGGGCATCGATCTGGAGACGTTCTGGACGCAGTGGCTCATACGGACGATCGAGGAGCTGGAAGCACCCTAGCCGTGTGTCGACGTCCGCGTGGCGGCTGCCGCCCACCCGGAGTGATGCCGGGTGGGCGGCAGCCGTTGATGCCCCTGTTGCTCCGGACCCGGGATCAGATCCGGTGGCCCGCGCCGCGTCGGCGCAGGTACCAGACGCCGCCGCCCGCGGCCACCGCGGCGACCAGGGTCCCGCCGGTGACGAGCGTGAGCGTGCCCCGGTCCTCGGAACCGCCCCCGAGTCCACCCCGGACGCCACGCGAGGGCGCGGCGGTCGAGGAGGCCGTCGGCGTGCCGCCGACGGTGACGGTCTGAGGCCCGGCCTGCGAGCCGTCCTGGCAGGCGACCAGGACCGTGTAGGTGCCGGCGCTGACATTCCGCCAGGTGCCGCTGCCGTTCGTCAGCTGCACCTGTCGGCCTCCGGCGAAGCTCGCGTTGCCGTTGCCCATCAGTGAGGCCGTTCCGCCGGTGGCGCACGCGGCGGTGGTGACCTGCACGGTGGACCCGGAGGCGGTGACGGAGATCCCGCCGCCCGCGAACGCCGAGGGAGCGGCAAGCCCCAGCGGCAGCGCGGCGGCGGCGACGGTCAGGCCGGCCCGGACATATATCTGAGTAGTACGCATGAGTCTGCCCTCCGGTGGCACGGGAGGCGGTACAACCCATGCGCCGCCGCGGGATCGGGGAACGCCCGTGCCACCTGACGAAGAGCCAACGTGCCGCGGGCGAGGACCGCATGCGGACTGCATCCGGGCAGGTGACGGAATCCTTCGTCCGGCGCAGCTGACCGGCCGTCACCTGTGCGCCGGACCGGTGCCGCTCCGGCTCAGCCCGTGGTGACGGTCCGCTCGGGGGAGTAGGCGCCCCACGTCCCGTCCGGCAGCTTGGGGCGGATCCGCACCTTGTGCCGCTCCCCGGCCTTCTTGCCGATGTAGAAGTTGTGCTCGGCCCTGCCCCGTGGCGGCGTGCCGCCGAAGACGAGCGAGGTGGCGGTGCGGCCGTCCAGCTGGATCTGGTACTCCGTCACCGCGCCGCCCGTCCGCGGCGGCGCCCAGGACAGATCGATGTAGTACGCCCCGTCGGCGCGGTGCGTCGCGGCACGGAACCCGGTGGGCGCCGTGCCGCGCCCCGAGTCCTTGCCCGCGGCGGTCGTGAGACGGACCTCGCGGCTCGCGGGCGAGAAGTTGTCGGCGGCGTCGCGCGCCTTGACCGTGAACGTGTAGCCGGTGCCGGGCCGCAGCCCCGTGACCAGCGTCGTGGTCTGCCCGCCGCCCACGCTGTGGATCTTCGAGGCGCCCTGATAGATCTCGTAAGAGGCCACGCCCCGGTTGTCCGACGACTTCCCCCAGGACAGCGTCGCCGACCGGCTCCCCTCGGCCTCGCCCCGGAGCCGTGCGGGCCTCGTCGGAGGCTCGCGGTCGGCGGCGGCCGCGGCGGGCGTCGTGACGGACAGCTTCCTGCTGTCCGGACTGACGTTCCCCTCGGCGTCGCGGGCGCGCACGGTGAAGGCGTACGTGGTCGACGGCTTCAGGCCCACGATGTCCACCATGTGCTTCCTGCCCGGCACCGCCTTGACCTTCTTGGCGTCGCGGTACACCTCGTAGCCGGTGACCTCGGTGTCGTCGGTGGCCTGGTTCCACATGACGTGGGCGGTGGTGGCGCTGCCCGCCTGGACGGTGAGGCCTCGGGGTGCCGCGGGAGGCGTGGTGTCCCGCCGGTCGTCCTGGCCGGTCCACGCGCAACCGCTCAGCGCCGCCACGGCGATGACGGTCAGCAGGGTCAGGGAGGCCACGGGGGTCAGGGGGGTGGACAGCTGGGGGGTCCGTCGCACGGGGCTGCCTTCCACTCGACGGCATTGGTCCGGACCTATTTGACACAGGTGACGGGGTCACATCAAGGGCTGGGCGGTGCGGAGTCGGTTCCGGCGGGCAGGGAAGCACCGGTGGCTCACCGGGCAGGGGTCACGCCTTGCGGTAGCCGTACGCCTCCGTGGCCGCCGCCGCGACCGCGGCCAGGTCCGCGCCGGCCGACGCGGTCACCACGGCCGCCACCGCCCCTTCCACGAACGGGGCGTCCACCAAGCATGCGCCGTCCGGAAGTTCGTCGCCCTCCGCCAGCAGTGCCTTCACGGTGAGAACGGCGCTGCCGAGATCGGCGAGGACGGCGACGCCCGCGCCCCGGTCGACCCGCGCGGCGGCCGCCGAGATCAGCTCCGCGTTCGTCCCGAGACCTCCGTCCTCCGTCCCGCCGGCGGCCGCCACGGGAGCGGTGGCGCCGCCCTGGGCGAGCCCCGCGGCGAGGGCGGCGACCGCCTCGGCGACGGGGCCGCTGTGCGACACGAGGACGATGCCGACCATGCCGGGCATGTCGACCGACGGGCCGTCAGCCATGATCGCCCGGGTGCGCGTCCACGCCCCCCGCGGTCCCCGCGAGCGCCTCGAAGAGCAGCGCCGAGGAGGTCGCGCCCGGGTCCTGGTGTCCGACGCTGCGCTCGCCCAGATAGCTGGCCCGGCCCTTGCGCGCCCGCAACGGCGTCGTCGCGAGCGCGCCCTCCCGCGCGGCGTCCCGGGCGGCGCCGAAGGAGGCGCCGAGCGCGTCCACCCCGGGGAGGAGGGCGTCCAGCATCGTCTTGTCGCCGGGCGCGGCACCGCCGAGCGCGGCCACGGCGTCGACGCCGGTACGCAGCGCTTCGGCGAACGCCGCCTCATCGACCTCGGCGGCGTCACCGAGCGCCTTGCCGGTGCGGCGCAGCAGCGTGCCGTAGAGCGGCCCCGACGCGCCGCCCACGGTGGAGATCAAGCGCCGCCCCGCCAGTGTGAGGACGGCGCCCGGAGTGGCCGGGGCCTCCTTCTCCAGGGCGGCCGCGACAGCGGCGAACCCGCGCCGCAGATTGCTGCCGTGGTCGGCGTCACCGATGGGCGAGTCCAGCTCCGTGAGCCGGGCCGCCTCACGGTCGACGGCCGCGGCGGCGTTCGTCAGCCAGCGGCGGAAGAAGTCGGCGTCGAGCACGGGTCTCTCCTTTGCGCGATCGGCGTGCCCATACTTGCGGGGGCCATCAGGCGCCCCAACGCAGCGCGGCCGTGCTGACCGGCGCGTCCCACAGCCGCAGCAGCTCCTCGTCGACCTGGCACAGCGTCACGGACGCCCCGGCCATGTCCAGCGACGTCACGTAGTTGCCGACGAGGGTGCGCGCCACGGGTACGCCGCGCTCGACGAGTACGCGCTGCACCTCGGCGTTGAAGCCGTAGAGCTCCAGGAGAGGCGTGGCTCCCATGCCGTTGACGAGCAGGAGTACGGGATTGCGCGGGCGCAGGTCCTCCAGTACGGCGTTCACGGCGAAGTCGGCGATCTCGCGGGAGGTCATCATCGGGCGCCGCTCACGGCCCGGCTCCCCGTGGATGCCGACGCCCAACTCCAGCTCTCCCGCGGGCAGGTCGAAGGTGGGGCCGCCCTTGGCCGGCGTGGTGCACGCGCTGAGCGCGACCCCGAAACTCCGCGCGTTCTCGTCGACCCGCCGGGCGATCGCCTCGACCCGCTCCAGCGGCATGCCCGCGTCGGCCGCGGCGCCCGCCAGCTTCTCCACGAAGAGCGTGGCGCCGGTGCCGCGGCGCCCGGCGGTGTAAAGGCTGTCGGTGACCGCCACGTCGTCGTCGACGAGCACCTTCGCGATCTGGATGCCCTCGTCCTCGGCCAGCTCCGCGGCCATGTCGAAGTTGAGCACATCGCCCGTGTAGTTCTTGACGACGAACAGCACGCCCGCACCACTGTCCACGGCGGCCGCTGCCCGCACCATCTGGTCCGGCACGGGCGAGGTGTAGACCTCCCCGGGACAGGCGGCCGACAACATTCCCGGCCCCACGAACCCCGCGTGCAACGGTTCGTGCCCGGACCCGCCGCCCGAGACGAGGGCGACCTTTCCCGCCACGGGGGCGTCCCCGCGGACGATCACGCGGTTCTCGACGTCGACCGTCAACTCGGGATGCGCGGCGGCCATGCCGCGCAGCGCGTCGGCGACGACCGTCTCGGCGACGTTGATCAGCATCTTCACGGGTACCTCCTGGTGGGCTCGGCAGGTGGGCCGCCGGACTGCCTCGGTTGGCCGCGGGTGAGCGGGAGTGCTGTCATGGGCAGTATCGACCTGTTCGGCCACTGCCCTTCCGTCCGCGGGCTCAAGCGCTTGTCACGCCTGGCCGGATCATCCCCCGCACCGACCGCGTCGTCCCGCGCGCGGACCGGCCGCCACGCCCGCGAGATCTTCGGCGAACACACGTCCGACCACGGCGAACGCACCTGTGCGGCAGCAGGAGGAGAACCCGGGTCCGACCGGGCCTCACCCCGTGCCCGTCGGAACTCCCGTTGGCCTGAACAACCCTGCCGACTCAAGCCATGGCGCATTAGACTCGCCATGATTGATCACGGGGAGGCCGCAATTGTTGCATGTCGCTTTAGTGAACATGCCATTCGCCGACTGGAATCGTCCGTCATTCGCCCTGGGACAGTTGTCCACTCTCGTTCACCGGGAGTTCGACGACCAGGCGCAAGCGCGCGTGTGCTATCTCAACCAGGACATGGCCGAGTTCTTCGGGACACGTCTGTACGAGGCCCTCTCGGTAAGTCACGATCATGTGGACACAGGGATCGGGGACTGGCTGTTCCGGCACATCGCCTTTCCCGACGAGGCCGACACCGCCACCGAGTACTTCCAGCGCTACTACCGGGGTGCCCGGTGGGCCGACTTCCGTGAGCGGATCCTGTCGGCGCGGGAGGGACTGCGGGACTTCTGCGAGGAACTGATCGACCGATATCGGCTCGCCGAGGCCGACATCGTGGGGTTCAGCTCGATGTTCGCCCAGCATGTGCCGAGTATCGCTTTGGCGCGGCTGATCAAGGAGCGCAGCCCGCGGACGCTCGTCGTGCTCGGCGGGGCGAACTGCGAGGCACCCATGGGCTCGGTGGTCGCCGAGCATGTGCCGGCCGTCGACTTCGTCTTCTCCGGGCCCGCGCTGAACACCTTCGGTGCGTTCATGCGGTGTGTGCTCGACGACGACGTGGAGCGCGCCGACGCCGTTCCGGGAATCCTTTCCGAGCGGAACTGCCGGGACCAGCGCTTCCGCAAGGCCATCGGCGCGGAACGCGATATCGACGACTTCTTCCTGCCCGACTACGACAGTTTCTTCGAGGCGCTGGAGAGCCATCCGGATCTGCAGCGCACGGGGACCAGTAAACCGATGCTGTTCTTCGAGACGTCCCGCGGCTGCTGGTGGGGACAGCGTTCACACTGCACCTTCTGCGGACTGAACGGCGAAAGCATGGCCTTCCGGGCCATGGCTCCGGACCTGGCCGTCCGCCAGTTCGAGTGGCTGTTCGGCTTCGCGCCCGAATACACCTCACTTTTCTGCACGGACAATGTCATGCCACGCAATTACTCGCGCGAGGTCTTCCCCCGGCTCGACCCGCCGCCGGGGACCGAGATCTTCTACGAGGTCAAGCTCCCGCTGAGCCGTCAGGACCTGCGTGCCATGACGGACGCGGGCGTCACCGTCGTCCAGCCCGGCATCGAGGCGCTGTCCTCCTCGACGCTCAAACTGATGGGCAAGGGAACGACCGCTTTCCAGAACCTGCAGTTCCTCAAGAACTGCGAGGAGTTCGGGATCAAGCCCGAGTGGAACCTGCTCATCGGATTCCCCGGCGAGGAAGCGGACGTTTATCGCAAGTACGTCGAGGAAATGCGCGACTTCGTCCACCTGGTGCCGCCGCACGGCGTGTACATGGTGCGCTTCGACCGCTTCAGCCCCTACTTCAAGCGGAGCGACGAGTACGGGCTCGCCCTGAAGCCGGTGGACTACTACTCCCTCACGTACCCCTTCGACGAGTCGGCGCTGGCCGATCTCGCGTACTTCTTCGCCGACCAGAACCTGGCGCCGTACATGCTCGACGCGGTCGAGTGGCACGACGAGTTGAGCGCGCTGATCACCCAGTGGCGCGCGGCCTGGTACGGGGAAAACGGAGCGGCCCGTCACGAGCTGCGGCTGGTCACCGGTGACGACGGCCGGCTCGCGGTCCGGGACTCCCGTTCCGGGACTCTCCGGGTGCGTCCGGTCGACGCGGCCACCGGCCGGCTGCTGCGCCGCCTTTCCTCGCCGGCCAAGCCCGAGCAGCTGGCCCGGGACTGGCCGGAGGGGCCGGAAGACCTGCGGCGGCGCCTGGACACGCTCACCGAACAGCGGTACCTCTTCGCGGAGAACGGGCGGGTGATGAGCCTCGTCCTGACCGGAGCGGACGGCGAGACCGAGGAGCCGCCCCGGGAGGAGCCCGCCGCGGTCGGCGCCCGGCGGCTGTTGCCGCTGCTGCCGGAGGCACCGCGATGACGGTCGGGAGCACCTCGATGTTCCCGCTGCTCGTCGAGGGGCACGGCGAGCCGGCCGTCGAACGGCTGCGCGCCGGACGCGACGGACTCCGGGCCGCGCTGCGCGAACGCGGCGCGCTCCTGCTGCGCGGCTTCGACGTGGACGGTACAGACGGTTTCGCGGACATCGTCCGCGCGCTCTCCGGTGAGCCGCTGGCGTACACCGAGCGTTCCTCCCCGCGGAGCGTGATCAAGGGGAACGTCTACACGTCCACCGACTACCCGCCCGGCGAAGAGATCTTCCTGCACAACGAGAACTCGTACCAGGCCAGTTGGCCGCTGACGCTGTACTTCCACTGTGTGCGCCCGCCGCTCACCCAGGGCGCCACCCCGCTGGCCGACACCCGCCGGGTGCTGGCCGCCGTCGACGACGGGGTGCGCCGGGAGTTCGAGCGGCGCGGCTGGACGGTCGTACGCAACTACGGCGACCTGGTCGGCCTGGAGTGGCAGGAGGCGTTCGCCACCGCGGACCGCGCGGAGGTCGAGCGGTACTGCCGGGAGCGGGGCATCGAGGCACAGTGGCTGCCCGGCGGCGGGCTGCGCACCCGGGCGGTACGCAAGGCCGTGCACCGGCACCCGGTGACCGGAGAGCCGGTGTGGTTCAACCACACGGCGGTCTTCCACGCCACCACGCTGCCGGAGTCCGTCCGGCTCGGGCTCCTGGAGATGCTGGGCGAGGAGAACCTCCCCAGCCAGACCTACTACGGCGACGGCGAACCGATCCCGGACGACGTCATGGACCACCTGAGGGCCTGCTACCGGGCCGCGGCGACCCGCTTCGACTACCGAGCGGACGACGTCCTGGTGATCGACAACATGCTGGTCTCGCACGGCCGCGAGCCGTTCACGGGGCCCCGCCGGATCGCGGTCGCCATGGCGGAGCCGTACACCCCCGACCGCTAGCCCCAGGACGGAAGACCTCGCATGTGCGCCGCGCGCTCCCTCCGGTCCAACCGGGACTTCTCCGTCTTCTGGGCGGTCCAGGCGCTCTCCGAGGTCGGCAACGCCTTCTCCCTGGTGGCGCTTCCGCTGCTGGTGCTGCACACCACCGGGTCGGCGGCGCAGATGGGGCTGCTCACGGCCGTCGCGGGCGTCGCCGCGCTGCTCACCGGTCTGGTGGGCGGCGCCTGGGCCGACCGCTTCGACCGGCGGCGTCTGCTGATGCTGTGCGACGCCGCCCGTCTTGTGCTGTACGGCGTGATCCCGCTCTGCTGGGCCCTGAACCCGCAGATCTGGCTGCTGTACGTGGTCATGGCGCTGGCCTCGGTCTTCGAGATGCTCTTCAGGATCACCTATGTCACCGCCGTGGCCAACCTCGTCGACAAGGAGCAGATCGTCGCGGCGAACGGCAGGCTGGAGGCGACGAACGCGATCGCGTACATCGCGGGCCCGGCCCTGGCCGGTGTGGTGGCCGGGTTCTTCGGGCCGACGGCCGCCGTCGCCATCAACGCGGGCAGCTTCGGGATCTCCCTCGTGGGCCTCGCGTTCATCAGGCTCAGGCCCACCGCGCGGCCGTCGGGAGACGAGGCCGGGAGCAAGGCGGCCCGGGCGCGGGACCTGCGCTCCGGCTTCCGGGTCGGCGCCGCGTTCCTGTGGCGCACTCCGGTACTGCGGTCGCTCACCGTGCTGCTGACCGTCACCACCTTCCTCAGCCTGGGCATGACCGACGTGTTCATCTACCACCTGCGGCACGGTCTGGAGCAGGACGAACGCACGGTGGGCTACGTCCTCGCGCTGGCCGGGCTCGGCACCTGCGTGGCCGCCGCCGCGACCGCCAGGCTGCGCCGCTCCTGGGGGTTCGGCCGTTGCTGGCTCGGCGCGATGAGTCTGTGTTCGGTGTCGGTACTGGTCCTTGGCGGCACCGGGCGGGTATCCGTGGCGGCCGTGACGATCTGCGTGTACTCCTTCGGCATGGCGCTGGCGGGCGTCTGCTCGATGTCCCTGCGGCAACAGGTCACGCCGGACCATCTGCTCGGCCGGGTCACCTCCGCGTTCTGGACGATCCACGGCAGCCTCGCGCCCCTCGGTGCGGCCCTGCTCACCGCCCTGGTCGGCCGGTTCGGGACACGCGGGCCGCTGACCGCGGTGGCCGTCGTCTTCCTGGCCGTGGTCGTGGCCGCCGCCTTCACTCCCATCCGACAGCGCCACCCGGAGCAGACCGCCGTACAGCCCCCGCCGAAAGGGCCCACCGACGCGCCGGCACCACGGGAGGAGAGCCTCCGGCCGGACTGACTCCCGATCCGTCACCGCGCCCCGCCGCACCGCGAACCAGGGAAGGCCATCGTGCACGACGAACCGGAAATACGACCGACGGCCCACTCGGCACAGGCGCCCCGGCTGCCGCTCTCCCACACCCAGGAAAGACTCTGGTACCTGGAGCAGACCGCCGTCGGCGCCCCCGTCCACCACGTGTCCGCCGCCACCCTCGTCGAGGGCCCACTGGACGCCGGCCGGCTCGCGTCCGCGCTGCGGGACTGTGTCTCCCGCCACGAACTGCTCCGCAGCACCTTCGACGACCGCGGGGACGGGCCGCGCCGTACCGTCCGCGCCACGGCCGAGGTGCCCCTGCGGCGACTGGACCTCGCGGGCGAAGCCCTGCCCGAGGCGGAGCCGCACGGTGTGCTCGCCGAGGAGAGCGCCCGGCCCTTCGCCCTCGACCGAGGGCCCGCGATGCGCGCCACCCTGGTACGCACCGGCGAGGAGCGGCACGTGCTGCTGCTCACGGCCCACCGCATCGTCGCCGACCGGGCCTCGCTCACCGTGCTGGAGAGTGAACTGGCCCACGGTTACGAGGGGTTGAGCGAGGGACCGGCGCAGCCCCCACCCTCGTACACGGACCGGGCGGCCCTGGAGCGGGAGGGCATGGACGAAGGGTTGCCGGAGGGGAAGCGGCAGTTGGAGGCGACCCCACCACTCGACCCACCACTCGACCCACCACTCGACCCGCCGCTCGCCCCATCACTCGACCTGCCGCTCGACCGGACCCGGCCGAGGACGCCGACCCACCGGGCGACGGTCCGCAGGCTGGTCATCGACGCCCGGCACGCCGAGGCCCTACGGCTGCTCGCCCGCGAGGAGGACGTACCCGCGTGGGCGGTACCTGCCGCCGCCTTCGCCGTGCTGCTGGCGCGCTGGACGGGCCGGTACGACGTCGTGTTCGGCACCCCCGTGGACCGTCGCCCGCCGGCGTCCGAGCGGACGGCGTTCGGGCCGTACGAGGATGTGCTGCCGCTGCGGGCCGATCTGACGGGCCGTCCCTCTTTACGGGAAGCGGTCCGTCGTGTCGCGCGCACCCGGGACGAGGCGGAGCGGCACGCCGGAGCCCCCCTCTGTCAGGCGGTCTTCGCTGTGACGGAGGCGCGGCGTACGGGCTTCACCGCGGCGGGGCTCACCACGTCCGCGCTCACCCTGGACGACACGACCGTTCCCCGCGATCTGCAGTGCACGGTGACCGAGGCCGACGGGCGGGGCGACGTCGAGGCCGAGCTGCGCCTCGCGTCCGATCTCTGGCTGCCGGAGTCGGCCGACCGCATGGCGACCGCCTTCCGCACGCTGCTCACCGCCCTCGCCGAGAACCCCGACCGGCGGATCGGGGACATCCCCGTACTGTCGCCCGAGGACCGGGCCCGGATCGACGCCTGGAACACGACCGACCGTCCGCTGCCCGAACCGGCCACCGTGGACGGCCTGTTCCGCGTGTGGGCGGACCGCACCCCACAAGCCGTCGCCCTCACCGACCGCACGGGGACCTGGACGTACGAGCAGCTGCGGGACCGGGCCGGCCGAGTCGCACGGAGCCTGATCGCGGCCGGGGTCACCCAGGACTCCGTCGTCGCCCTGCACATGCGACGCTCCGCCGACCTGGTCACGGGCATGCTCGGCGTGCTCCTGGCCGGCGGCGCACCCCTCGTCCTCGACCCCGGCCACCCCGAGGAACGACTGCGGTCCATGACCGACGACGCCGAGATCACGGCCGTCCTCAGCCGCGCCGAACCCCCCGCCTGGCCGCACGGTCCGGGCGTACCCGTACTGCGACTCACCGACGCGGAACGCGACGGCGCCGTCGGCCCGCTTCCGCGGCCGCGCTCACACCCCGTCGGGCTGGCCGCCGTGGTGCACACCTCCGGGTCGACCGGGCGGCCCAAGGCCGTCGGGATACCCCATCGGGCCGTCGTACGGCTGATCACCGCGACCGACTACGTGTCCATCGGCCCCGGCGACGTCCTGCTGCACCTCGGCGACCCGGCCTTCGACATCACCGCCTTCGAGGTGTGGGGGGCGCTGTGCAACGGCGCACGGGTGGACGTGCTGCCCGGCGACGAACCCCTCGGCCCCGACGAGGTGCTGGCCGCGCTGCGTGAGCTGCGGCCCACGATCGTCGCCCTCACCGGCACGCTCTTCAACCGGGTGGCCGACATCGACCCGACGGCCTTCGGCGGACTGCGCCATCTCTTCGTCGTCGGAGAGGTGATGGACCCCCGTCGCACGCGTGCGGTGCTCCGCGGCGGCGCGCCGCCCGCGCGCCTGCACAACGGTTACGGCCCGAGCGAGAACGCGACGTTCTCCACGACCCACCTGGCGGACCGGCTGCCGGAGGACGCCACGAGCGTACCCATCGGCTCCGCCCTCACCAACACCACGCTGCACATCCTCGACCAAGAGCTTGGCCCCGTGCCGATCGGCGTGGCCGGCGAGCTGTACGTCGGCGGGCTCGGGGTCGCCCGGGGCTATCTGGGCCGCCCGGGCCAGACCGCGGAACGCTTCCTGCCGGATCCGTTCGCTCCCCGGCCGGGCGCGCTGATGTACCGCACCGGCGACCTGGTGCGAAGGCTCCCGGACGGGGCGCTGGACTTCCTCGGCCGGGCCGACCAACAGGTGAAGATCCGCGGCTACCGCATCGAGCCCGGGGAGGTCGAGGCGGCCCTGCTGGCCCGCGACGACGTGCGCGAATGCGTCGTGCGGGCCGTCGACGTCGCCGAGGACCGGCGGCTCGTCGCCTACGTCGTCCCCGCGCCGGGGCGTCGGCCGTCCCCGCCGGAGCTGCTCGGCCGGCTCCGGGACCGGCTGCCGTCGCACATGGTGCCCGGCCATGTCGTCCTGCTGGACGCGCTGCCCACGACGCCCAGCGGGAAGATCGACGGGCGGGCGCTGCCCGGCATCGCCGAGATCGACGGCGGCCCGCCGGACGCGGACACGGTGCCGCCGAGGACGGCGACGGAGCGCGCCCTGTGGGAGATCTGGGCGGACGCCCTGCGCGTGCGGTCCTTCGGGGTGTACGACAGTTTCTTCCTCATCGGCGGTCACTCGCTGCTGGCCTCGGTGGTGCGTGCCTCGATCCGCGAACGGCTCGGCGTGGCGCTGCCGTTGCGGACACTGTTCGACGCGCCGACGCTGGCCGGCCTCGCCGTCGAGGTCGAGCGGGCCACCGACGAGGCGGCGGCCGTACGAGCGTCCGCGGGAGCGGACGACGACCCGGGACAACTCGACGGCCTGGTGGCCGAACTGGAGCGGCTCGCCGGGACCCGGCGAGCCGAGGGACGAGCGGGGGGAACCGCATGACGCGCACTACCAAGACGGCCGACGCGATCGACGCGGACCTGCGGGCCAGGATCGAACGCCTCCCCGCCGGGCAGCGGGCCCTGCTGCGCCAGCGTCTGTGGGAGAAGGGCGCCCCGACCGGGCTGCCCGCATGGGACGACGACGGCGAGGCCCCCGCGTCCTTCACCCAGCGCCGGATGGCGTTCCTGTCCGGCCTCGACCCGGACAGCCCGGCCTACCACAGTCCCGTCGTGCACCGCCTCACCGGACCGCTGGACGACACCGCTCTCGAAGCCGCCCTCAACGACCTGCTGCGCCACCACGCGGTCCTGCGCACCGTCCTGCCGGTCCGGGAAGGCCGCACCGTGCAGCGGGTCCTGCCGCACCGGCATCAGCCGCTGCCCGTCGTCGACCTGACCGCGCTGCCCGGCCACGACCGGCGGGCGGAGGCCGAGCGGCTCGCCCGTGCGGACGCCGAGGAGAGGTTCGACCTGGCCGAGGGACCGCTGGTGCGGTTCCGGCTGCTGCGCCTCGCCGCCGACGACGCGGTCCTGGTGCTCACCTTCCACCACGCGGTCGTCGACGGCTGGTCGCTGGGCGTCCTCCTGAGCGACCTGGGCACCGCGTACGGGGCACGCCTCGACGGGCGGGCGCCCGAACCGCCCGCCCACACGGTGCAGTACGCCGAGTACGCGCGCTGGCAGCACGAGTGGGCGGAGGGCGACGAGGCCGCAGGCCAGTTGGACTACTGGGAGCGCAGACTGGCCGGCGCCCCGGACCCGATGCCGCTGCCCGCCGACCGTCCCCGGCCCGAGCGTCCCGGGGGGCGCGCCGGGTCCACGGTGTTCACCGTTCCCGCGCCCGTGGCCGACGAGTTGCGCGAGGTGTCGGCGCGCACCGGCAGCACCCTGTTCATGGCGCTGCTCGCCGCGTTCCAGATCGTGCTCGCCCGCTACGGCGGCCACGACGACGTGGTGGTCGGCACCCCCGTCGCCAACCGGCGCTACCGCGGCTTCCACGATCTGGTCGGCTTCTTCGCCAACTCGGTACCGCTGCGCTCACGGGTCGCACCGCGGGCGTCCTTCGAGGAGTTCCTCGCCGAGGTCCGCACGACGTGCCTGGAGGCGTACGAGAACCAGGATGTGCCCCTCGACCTGGTCGCCCGGCGGCTGCACCCGGAGCGCGGTACCGGCCGGAACCCGATCTACCAGGTCAACTTCACCCTCCACAACACGCCACTGCGCCCGGTCCGCACCCTGCCCGGCGGGATCGGTCTCACCCCGCTGGACCACCTGGACCACGACGCCGCCCGCTTCGACCTCGACCTGAACATCTGGGAGACCGACGCCGGACTGGAGGGCCGGCTCATTCACGCCACGGACCTGTTCGACACGGCGACCGGTGAGCGGCTCGCCCGTTCGCTGGGCGTCCTGCTCGCCGCCGTGGCCGCCGCCCCCGACACACGGATCGGTGAACTGCCGCTGCTCACGGCCGAGGAGCGCGAGCAGGTCCTGCGCGAGGGCCACGGCGCGACCGCCCCCCGCCCCGAGGGCGTACGCGTGGACCGGCTCTTCGCCGAGCGGGCGCGCACCGCCCCCGACGCGGTGGCGGTGTCGGCGCCCGGCCGCGCCGACCTCACCTACCTCGGTCTCGACCGCCGCGCCAACGGCCTCGCCCACCGGCTGCGCGGCCTCGGCGCCGGTCGCGGCCGCGTCGTCGCGGTGCTGTTGCCCCGCACGCCCGAGGCGGTGGTCGCGCTGCTCGCCGTACTGAAGAGCGGCGCCGCGTACGTGGCGCTCGACCCGGCCTATCCGCCGGCCCGGCGCGGCCACATGCTGCGCGACAGCGGGGCCGTACTGCTGATCACTGAAGCAGGGCCCGACGACCCGGGCGACCTGGACGTCCCGGTCGTCGCGCTCGACCCGGACCGGGTGGCCGAGGAGGCGACCGGGGCCCCGCCAGAAGGCGACGGCGGGCCCGACGACCTGATGTACCTGATGTACACCTCCGGCTCGACCGGCGGGCCCAAGGGCGCCATGCTCTCCCACCGCCAGGTCGCCAACTACCTGCTGTGGGCGGTGGAGACGTACCTGCCGCCCGAGGCGGACGGGGCCGTCCCCCTGCACTCCTCGCTCTCCTTCGACCTGACCGTCACGAGCCTGTTCGCCCCGCTCCTCGCCGGCCGGCGCCTGCTGCTCGCCGACGACTCCGGTATACCCGGCGAGGCCCTGCGCGCCTCGGCCGAGGCGGACACCGGCCTCGCGTTCGTCAAGCTCACCCCCTCGCACCTGAAGATGCTGGAGGGCTCCGCGGCCCCCGCGCGTGCCGGGGCGTGGACCCGCACCCTGGTCGTCGGCGGCGAGGAACTGCACGAGGAGCGGCTCGCGGCCTGGCGCACGGGCTCCGGAGTGCCCCGGATCATCAACGAGTACGGCCCCACCGAGACCGCCGTGGCCTGCGCCGCGTACGACAGCGCGCACCCGTCCGGCGGCTTCGGCCGGGTGCCGATCGGCAGGCCCGTGCACCACGCGCGGTTGTACGTGCTCGACGAGGCGATGAACCCGGTGCCACCGGGCGCGCCCGGAGAGCTGTACGTCGGCGGCGATGGCGTCTGCCACGGCTACTGGAACCGCCCCGGCCTGACGGCGGAGCGTTTCGTCCCCGACCCCTTCGGCGGCGAGCCGGGCGCACGCCTGTACCGGACCGGTGACCGGGTGCGCCGGACGGCCGACGGAGACCTCGAATACCTCGGCCGCCTCGACGACCAGGTGAAGATCCGCGGTCACCGGGTCGAGCCGCAGGAGGTGGCCGCCGCGCTGGCCCGGGACCCGGCGGTCCGGGAGGCCGCCGTGATCGCGCACGGCTCCACCCCCGAGTCCCGGCAGCTGGTCGCCTTCGTCAGCCCGGACACCGACACCGGCGCCGTCGCACCGTCGGACGCGGCGGCGGAGACGGCCTGGGTGGACCACTGGCGGACGCTGTACGAGGACACCTACGGCTGCGCGGAGCGCCCCGCCGACCCGTCGTTCGATCTGACCGGCTGGAACAGCAGCTATACCGGCGAGCCGATGGAGGCCGACGGGATGCGCGAGTGGCTCGACGCCACGGTCGACCGCATACGGACGCTGCGGCCGCGCCGGGCTCTGGAGATCGGCTGCGGCACCGGCCTCATCCTCGCCAGGACCGCCCCCGACTGCGACTTCTACCAGGGCGTCGACCTGTCCGAGCAGGTCGTCGAACGGCTGCGGCGCGAGGTCGCCGCCACCGCCGACGCCCCCGAGCGGATCGGGCTGCGGGCCGACCCCGCCCATCTCGCGATCCGTCCGGGCGAGACGTACGACACCGTGATCCTGAACTCCGTGGTCCAGTACTTCCCGTCCGTGGACTATCTGCTGGCGGTCCTGGAGCGGGCGATCGACGCGCTGCCCGCCGGTGGCCATGTGTTCCTCGGCGACCTGCGCAACCTCGCCCTCCTGGACGCCTTCCACGCCTCCGTCGCCGCCCACCGGGCGAAGCCGGGCACGTCCGACGCCGTCCTGCGCGGCGAGACCACCTGGGGCGTGGAGACCGAGAACGAACTCTGCCTCGATCCCCGGCTCTTCGGCGGGCTGGCCGCACGGTGGCCGCGGGTCGGCCCGGTCAGGGTCCTGCCCAAGCGGGGAACGGCCGACAACGAACTGACCCGGTACCGCTACGACGTCATCCTCACGGTCACCGGCGAGCGCACGGCGGACGACGGCCCCGGGGCCGCGTCACCGCCGGAGCGGGACTGGCAGACGGAGCACCTGGACGCGGACGCCCTGGACACGCTGCTCGGCGCCGAGCACCCCGACCGGCTCGTGCTGCGCGGCATCCCCAACGCCCGGCTGACGGGAGACCTGCGGCTGCTGGCCCGGCTCTCCGGCGCGGCGCCGGACACCGTACGGCCGGGCGTCGACCCGGAGGAGCTGTGCCGCCTCGCCGGGCACCACGGGTACGACGCCGAACCGAGCTGGGCCGAGGGGCGGCCCGACGGCTCCTACGACCTGCTGCTGCACCGCCGGGGAACGCCCCCGACGATGCCGCCACCGGTGGTCGCCGCCACGGAACCGCACAGGCTGGCGACCGCACCGCTCTGGCGCCCCGCGGCGCTCGCCGCCCTGCCCGGAATCGAGTCCCGGCTCGCCGAACGGCTGCCCGGCCCCCTGCTTCCCTCCCGGTACGTCGTCCTGCGCCGGCTCCCGCTCAACGCCAACGGCAAAGTCGATCGCGCCGCGCTCACCGACCTGCCGCTGACAACCGAGAACCCCGAGAACACGGACACCACCGGGGCCCCCGAAGCGCGGCCGGAGGCCGAACTCACGCCCACACAACGCCGGATGGCCGCCATCTGGAGCGAACTGCTCGGCCGCGACGGCATCCGCGCCGAGGACGACTTCTTCGACCTCGGCGGACACTCCCTGCTCACCTTCCGGCTCGTGTTCCGGCTGCGGGAGGAGTTCGAGGTGGAGGTGCCGATCCGCGGGCCGTTCGACGCCTCGACCCTCGGCGCGCTGGCCGCCCTCGTCGACGGCCTGACCGCCGAGAAGAACCGGCCCGTGCTGCCCGCCCTGGCCCCCACCGAACGGGACGGGGCCGTACCTGCCTCCTTCGCCCAGGAACGCCTGTGGTTCCTCCACCAGATGGACCCGGACACCGCCCAGTACAACTTCCCGGTCTTCGTCCGGCTGACGGGCGAACTCGACATCGGCGCGCTGCGCCGGGCGGTGGCGGAGATCGTACGTCGGCACGAGGTGCTCAGGACCGTGATCACCGTCCGTGACGGGCAGCCGTTCCAGACCGTACTGCCCGCCGAGCCACCCGCGCTGCCGCTCACCGACCTGATGCCGTACCCGCCGGAGCGGCGGGAGACGGAGGCGCGGCGGCTGGCGAAGGAGCAGTACACCGAGGCTTTCGATTTGGCCACCGGGCCCGTACTGCGGGCCGGGCTGCTCCGACTCGGCCCGGTGGACCACGTACTGCTGCTGACGGCCCATCACATGACGGTGGACGGCTGGTCGGCCGCCGTCCTCCTTGACGAACTGGCCGAGCTGTACGCGGCGGACCGCGAGCGGCGCTCGCCCCGACTGGCCGAACTGGCCGTGCAGTACGCGGACTACGCGGTCTGGCAGCGCCGACTGGCCGAGGCCGGCCACTTCGACCGCCTGGTGGAGCACTGGACCGCACGCCTGAACGGCATCCTCGACCTGCCGGGGCTGCCCCTGGACCGGCCACGCCCGGCGCACCCCGAACACCGGGGCGAGAGCCTGCGGTTCCGCATCCCGGCCCCGGCCGCGGACGGGATGCGCGCGCTGTGCCGGGAGGAGGACAGCACCCTGTTCATGGCGCTGCTCGCCGCGCTGTTCGCCGTGGTGAACCGGCAGACGGGGGAGACCGATCTCGTTGTGGGCTCGGACGTCGCAGGACGCTCCGACAGCAGGACCGAACCGCTGATCGGCTTCTTCGTCAACCAGATCGTCCTGCGCGCCGACCTCACCGGCGCCCCGACCTGGCGCGACCTGCTGGGCCGTACCAAGGAAGTGGCGCTGGACGCCTACGCGCACCAGGACCTGCCGTTCGAGGAGGTCGTCAAGGCCCTCAGCCCGCCCCGTACCCGCAACCAGAGCCCGCTGTTCCAGATCAAGCTGGTGCTCAACAACAACCGGCGGGCCGCCGACACCATGGCCGGCCTGCGGCTGAGCCCCTTCCGGGTGGACCTCATCGACACCAGCCGCTTCGACATCACCCTCGTCCTGGAAGAGGACGACGACGGGATCGCCGGGTTCCTCAACTACGACCCCGACCTCTTCGACGCGTCGACCATGGCGGAACTGCGCGAGCGGTACGTCGCACTGGTCGCGGACATGGCCGCCCGACCGGACGCCTCCATCGCCGAAGCGCCCCTGCCCACGACGGTCCGCCCGCACCGCCCGGCCCGTTCCACGCCGGGACGGTCCGGGCGGCGAGGCCCCGGCGCCCTGCGCGGGATCAAGCCCACCAAGGTCGCCGTGGCCTCGGACGACGTGGTCGTAAGGGAACCGCTGCGGGACGGAGCCGACCTGCCGCTCGTACTGCGGCCGGCCCGCCCCGACGTCGACCCGGTGGCCTGGGCCCGGACGCACCGCACCCGGCTCGACGCCGACCTGGAACGGCACGGCGCCCTGCTGTTCCGGGGCTTCGACATCACCGACCCGGACGCCCTGGAACGCTTCGCCTCCGTCTTCGTCGACGACCTCTTCGGAGAGAACGGCGAGCACCCGCGCGCCGCACTCGGCGGCAACGTCTACACGCCGGTGTTCTTCCCGCCGGAGGAGAAGCTGCTCTGGCACAACGAGAACTCCTTCAACGACGAGGGCCCCACCCGCATCTGGTTCTGCTGCGCCCGCCCGGCCGACTCCGGCGGCGAGACACCCGTGGTCGACAGCCGCGCCGTCCACGGCGCGCTCGACCCGGCGCTCCGCGAGGAGTTCACCGCCAAGGGGGTCATGTACGTCCGCAACTACGGCACCGGGCTCGGGCTCGACTGGCGGGACGTCTTCCGCACCGGGAACCGGGCGGAGGCGGAGGCCCGCTGCGCCCGGCAGGGGCTGCGCCACGAGTGGTACGGCGACCGGCTGCGCACCACCGCCGTGCGGCCCGCCGTGCTGCGCCATCCGCGCACCGGCGAGTGGTCCTGGTTCAACCAGGCGCAGCACTGGCACACCGCCTGCCTCTCCACCGAGGCACGGGAATCACTGCTGTCCACCATGGCCCCGGACGAACTCCCGCGCGGCTGCCGGTTCGGCGACGGCACCGCGATACCCGACGAGGCGATGCACGGGATCCTGCGGGTCTACCAGGAGTTGGAGGTCTCCTTCCCCTGGGAGCGCGGTGACGTGATGCTGCTGGACAACATCCTCGCCGCCCACGCCCGCAACCCTTTCCGCGGCGAACGCGAACTCCTCGTCGCGATGGGCGGCATGGTGAGGTACCGGTGACGGCGGAGACGGCGAAGGGGGCGGGGACGGAGCGGGCTCGGCAGGTGGAGGGCTACCGGCTGTCGTTCCAGCAACAGCGGCTGTGGGAGCTGGCCGAACTCGGCGTGCCGTCCTGGGCGCAGGTGCTCGTCACCATCGACGGCGAACTGGACACGGACCGGCTCACGTCCGCGCTGCACGACACGGTGACCCGGCACGAGATCCTCCGCTCCGTCTACCGGCGGGTGCCGGGCACGCGCACCGCGCTGCTCGTCGTCCACGACGCGGACCGTACGGGCCCGTCCTGGTCCCACGAGGAGCTGGGGCACCTGGACGAGACGGCGCGCTCGCACAGGATCGACGAGGAGGCCCGCGCCCGGCGCGAGCTGCCCCACGGCGGCCCTGACGACCCGGTGCTGAGAGCGGCCCTCTTCACCCTCGGCCCCCACCGGTACGCACTGCTGCTCACCACCACCGCCCTGGCCGCCGACGGCCACACGCTGCGCCTGCTCGTCGACGAACTGACCGAGCGATACGCGGGCACACCGCCCACCGACGAGGTGCTCCAGTACAGCCAGTTCGCCGAGTGGCAGCACCAGGAGTTCGCCGGGCCCGCCGGGCCCGGCGGTTTCGGCGGTTTCGGTGAGGGACCACCGCACCCGGCACCCGACGCCGCCCCACGGCTGTACCTGCCGCTGCGGCGGCCGGTCGGCTCCGGCCGGCCGGAGCGCCGTACCGTCACCGCGCCCCTGCCGGACGGCATGACGGCGGCCGTCCACAACTACGCGCTGCGGCGGCGCGTGCGGCCGGGAGCCGTGCTGCTCGCCTGCTGGCAGACGCTGCTGGCCAGGATCGGCGGGCAGCCCGACATCACCGTCGACGTGCTGCTCAGCGGGCGGGAGTTCGAGGAGACGGCCACCGCCTTCGGCCACTTCGCGCAGTGGGCCGAGGTCACCGCGCGGATCGACCCCGGTCTGGTCCTCGACGCCCTCGCCGCACGCGCGGAACGCGCCCTGTCCGACGCCGAGGAGGCCCAGCAGGACGCCCCTTCCTCCGGTGCCGCGGAGCAGACGGGGCGCGACATCGGCTTCGTCTGCGCGGACACCCCGGCACCGCGGTGCGCCGACGGCATCACCTACGCCGTGGCCTGCGAAGACGTCGAGACCGAGTCCCACGCCCTGCGGCTGGCCTGCGCCCTGGGCGCGACGGAAGGCCGCACGGCCTGGCACTACGACGGCCGTCAGTTCGACGACGCCTATGTGCGGGTGATCTCCGACCAGTACGCCACACTGCTCGCCGAGTTGCTGGCCGCGCCCGCCACCCCCGTACGCGAGGCGGGCCTGCCTCCCGCGGTCGGCGCCGCCCGGACGCGGGACCATCTCCCGGCCCCGGCGGAAGGCCGCTGCCTGCACGGCCTCGTCGAACGGCAGGCCCGACGCTCCCCGGACGCCCTCGCCGTCGTGGCCGGTACCGACCGGCTGACCTTCCGGGAACTCGACGCGCGGGCGACCCGGTGGAGCGAAGCGCTGCGAGCCCGGGGCGTCCGCGTCGAATCCCCGGTGGCGGTGCGGGCGGCGCCCTCGGCCGCGCTGGTCGTGGCGCTGCTGGCCGTGCTCAAGGCCGGCGGGGCGTATGTGCCGCTCGATCCGCGGCTCCCGCCCCTACGGGCACGGGAACTCCTGGCACGGGCCGGATGCCGCATGCTGCTCACCGATCGGCCGGACGAGGCGGTGACGGCCGAGGGCGTCGCGTGCGTCGACCTGCGCGACCTGCCGCCGCCCGCGGCTACGGACGCGGAAGCCGAACGCGGACGGCCGTGCGAGGCAGGGCCGGACCACCTCGCGTACATCATGTTCACCTCCGGCTCCTCCGGGACGCCGAAAGGGGTGATGCTGCCCCACCGGGCCGTCTGCGACTACCTGCTGTGGAGTGCTCGGACGTACGTCGCTTCAGACGCCGTAGGCGGCGACGGCGAGGACGGCGACGCCGCGGACGGCCGCGGTGGCGAGGGCGGTGCGATGGCGCACTCCTCGATCGGCTTCGACCTCACCGTGACGAGTCTGTTCCTGCCGCTGGTCACCGGCCGTCCCGTCCTCCTCGACCCCGCCTGGCGGGACGCACTCGCTCTCTCCGCGGACCTGGCCGACCGGACCGGCCTGGACCTGCTCAAGCTGACCCCGTCACACCTGAAGGTGATCAACCAGTCCATGGAACCGGAGGACTTGGCCGGCACCACCGGCGCCCTCGTCCTCGGCGGTGAGGCCCTCGACAGGGGCGCGGTCGACATCTGGACCGCCCACGCCCCGGGGACGAGGATCTTCAACGAGTACGGGCCGACCGAGACCGCCGTCGGCGTGTGCGTGCACGAGGTGGGCGCCCACGACGGCCCCGGTCCGGTGCCCATCGGCCGGCCCATGGACCACGCCGAGATCCTCGTCCTGGACGAGGACCTCACCCCCGTACCGGTGGGCGTGCCGGGTGAGATCCACGTCGGCGGCACAAGCCTCGCCCGCGGATATCTGGGCGCCCCCGCCGACACCGCCGAACGGTTCATACCGCACCCCTTCTCGCCGGAACCCGGCCGCCGTCTCTACCGCTCGGGCGACCTGGCCTGCGTCGGTCCGGACGGCCTGATCCGGTATCTGGGACGGGTGGACGACCAGATCAAGGTCAACGGGGTGCGGGTGGAGCCCGAGGAGATCCGGGCCGCGCTGCTGCGGCACCCCGCCGTGCGGGACGCCGCCGTCGTCCTGGTCGCGGACGAGGAACGCGGCGACCGCCTGGCCGCCTGTGTCGTCGCCGACGACGTCCACGCCACGACGCCGCGGGCCCTGCGGGACCACCTGGCGGAGCGGCTGCCGTCGCAGCTGGTGCCGGCCACGTATGCCAGGACCGAGGCGCTACCCCTCACACCGAACGGCAAGGTGGACCAGGCCGCGGTGCGGTCACTCGTCCAGGCCGACGCCACCGGGTCCCCCGTCTCGTCGGCGGGTCGGACGGGCCCGCCGACGGCCGGCCCGGTCGAGGCGGCCGTGGCCCGGGTCTTCGAGGAGCTGCTCGGAGTCGCCGCCGTCGGCGCGGAAGACGACTTCTTCGAGCTCGGCGGCCATTCCCTGCTGGCCGTGCGGCTGATCGCCCGGCTCAACGAGGAGTTCCACGCCAGGCTTCCGGTCCCCGTCCTGTTCTCGGAACCGGAACCGGAATCGGAACCGGAACGGGAGCGGCAGCCGCAGCCGGGGACGGCCCATGGGGTGAGGGGGCCCGGAAGGGCGGCCACGCCGAGGCACCTGGCTCGGCTGCTCAAGGCGGGCAACACCGCTCTGCCGGCCCTTCCCGCCCTCCCCGACGACATCGTGGCGCTGCGGCCCCGGGGCGAGGGCCCCCCGCTGTTCTGCGTCCACCCGGCGGGCGGCGAGGCCACCGGCTTCCGCCACCTCGCCGCCTGCCACGAACTGCGCGGCCCGCTGTACGCCCTCCAGACATCGCCGGAAGGCGCCGACCGCGAGGAGGACCGGAGCGTCGAGGCACTGGCCGCCCGCTACCTGGCGGCCGTACGCGCGGTGGCGCCGACCGGCCCGTATCGGCTGCTGGGCTGGTCCATGGGCGGTCTGGTGGCCTTCGAGATGGCCCGGCTGCTCGAACTTCGGGGTGAGCGCGCGGACATGGTCTTCCTCGTCGAGAGCTACCTCTCCGCACAGCTGTCGGAGTTCGACGCGGACGACGACCGGGAGGAGCCGGGCCCCATAGTGGCGGAGGAGGACATGAGCGCCGCCGAACTGCTCCGGCTGGACCTGCGACGGCACACCAACCGCGTCCATCTGCGGGCCGCCCGGGCCTACCGCCCGTCGCGGTACGAGGGCCCGGTCGCACTCGTCCAGGCCGACAAACAGGACGAGGACTTCCGGCGCGCCGCGATCCGCTCCTGGGCCCGTGTCTGCACCCCCGCCCGCCTGACCCACCACGTCCTGGAAGGAGACCACCTGACCCTGTTCGAGCCGCCGTACGTCACCGAACTCGCCCGCCTGATCGACCGTGCCTCGGCCAGAACCGCGGACCTGGTCCGGGACAACTAGCGGCCCACTGGGGTGTAGCGCACCGGAAGGTCGCAGGGCGATCGTCTGAGGCCGCGGAGAGGACGATGAGCACCTTGTCACCGGCCGTGACGGTGGCGCCCGCCAACTCCACCGGTTCCGCGGCGAAGAGCAGCCAGTAGGCCATGTTGAGCAGCTCACCGGGGGAGAGCCGGTCGCCGTCGCCGTCGCCGGCGCTGCGACGCTTCGTTTCGACGAGGGAGCTGAGGTATCCGATGATGGCCCGGGCCGCGGCGGTCCCTTCCTCCAGGCTGGTGGCGGCGACGATCTCGGCCGCCCAGCGGCGGAACTGCTCGCGGTCCTCGACGGGCACGCCGAAGAGACCGCAGATGATGGTGCGCAGACGTGGGTCCGCCGGCGCCGCGCGTGCCTCCTCGTAGCCGACGACCGCCCACACCTCCCCATGGGTCGAGGTGCTCACACGGTGTACCGGGCCCTGCCGCCGGAGATGGGCGTAGACCGGGTGACGCGTGGCGGGAGACGCGGCGGTCCGGACGCTGTCGACCCCGGCCGACGGCACGCACGGTGCGCGCCCTTTGGCCCGGCGCCGGATCAGCCGTTCGGCGGCGTCGCCCACCCCGATCCGGTGTGTCCTCCCGCGGGTCGAGGCGGTGCGGCGGGCGCCGGGCAGGACGGTGGACCGCGGACAGGTATCTCAAGGACACCAGGAGCAGCATGGCATCGTCCCCGCCGGTGACGCTCGCGCGGCTGCCCTCCCTGACCGGACTGCGCTTCGTCGCCGCCTTCGGCGTGTTCGTCTGCCACGTGACCTTTTTGGAAACCGCGCGTCGAGGCGGTTCGCCGTCCCCGTTCCTCTACCTGCTGGGCCCGGTCGGCGTCTCGCTCTTCTTCGTTCTCAGCGGTTTCGTGCTGACCTGTTCGGCGCGGAAGACGGACACGGCCCGGGCCTTCTGGCGTCGGAGGATCGTCAAGATCTACCCGAACCATCTGGTCGTCTGGGTCATCCTCATGGTGTTCCTGCGGGGAGTCGGGCTTCCGCGTACGACCGTGGAGTCCATGGCCGCCCCCACGGTGGTGGGTGACCTGGCCAACGCGCTCCTGGTGAGCACCTTGATCCCGCTTCCGCAGATCGCTCTGGCGGGCAACGCGGTCACCTGGTCGCTCACCTGTGAACTGCTGTTCTACTTGGTCTTTCCGGTGTTGTTGCCGCTGGTCAAAAGGGTCCGTCGGGAGCGGCTGCCGGTCGCGGCCGCGGCCTCCGTGGCGGCGGTCTGGGCGGTCCCGCTGGTCTCCCTCGGCATCGGCGGGCCGCTGGTCGCCCAGGGGTATCTGCCCGGGGACATCACAGGACCGCAGATGCTGTTCGTCTATATGTTCCCGCCGTGCCGAGTGCCGGAATTCCTCCTGGGAATGTTTCTCGCCAGGATGCACATGAGCGGGTTCACCGTCCGCGTCGGCGCGGTGCCGGCGGCCTGCTTGCTGTGTGCGGCTCTGTCCATCGGCATCGTGGTGCTGCCGGCGCCGTTCCTGCTCGCCGCCGTCACGGTCGTCCCCGTCGCCCTGCTGGTCCGGGCGGTGGCGGCACTGGACATCAGCGGCGGGGCCTCGCCGCTGCGGCTGCCGGGCATGGTGCTTCTCGGTGAGGTGTCGTACGCCTTCTACCTGCTGCACGCGACGGTGATCGCGGCTGTCCTGCACTACTCGGCCGGAGCATGGGGACTGGGCTGGACCGCCTGCGTCTCGCTCACCATCGCGCTGACCGGATCCTGGCTGCTGTACACGCTGGTCGAACGCCCTTGCGTTCACCGGTTCTCCACCGGGCGGCGGCATGTCGACACGGTTCGTCCCGTGGCCGCGGACGCCGCGGGCAAAAGGGGATGAAATCGCGCGATACGGATAGCAAAAGGGTAGAAAGGTAGCAGTCCTTTCCCAGCCTGGCAGCGACGAGGAGATTTCCGTGACCGCGGAGGAACAGTTGTCGGGACCATGCCTCCCAGCCGTGGAAGTGGACATGGACGTGGAGGGGCTGGCCGCGCGGTGCACCGCCCGCGCCGTGACCCATCTGCTGTCCCGGCAGAGCCCGGAGGGCTGGTGGAAAGGTGACTTCGAGACCAACGTGACCATGGAGACGGAGGATCTGCTGCTGCGCGAGTTCCTCGGGATCCGTACCGCGGAGCAGACCCGGGCCACCGCGGCGTGGGTCCGCGCCAAACAACGGCCGGACGGCACGTGGTCCACCCACCCCGGCGGCGCGAGCGACCTCTCCACGACGGTCGAGGGCTACATCACCCTGCGCCTCGCCGGGGACGAGCCGCACGAGCCGCACATGGCCGCGGCGTCGGCGTGGGTGCGCGAGCACGGCGGGGTGGCGCGTACCAGGGTGTTCACCCGCATCTGGCTGGCGCTGTTCGGCTGGGGACGCTGGGAGGACCTGCCCGACCTCCCACCGGAGATGATCTTCCTGCCCAAGTGGGTGCCGCTGAACATCTACGAGTTCAGCTGCTGGGCCCGGCAGACCATCGTCCCCCTGGCGATCGTCTGCGCCCATCGGCCGAGGGTTCCGGCACCGTTCTCCATCGACGAGCTGTACGTCGACCCGGCCCGCCCCGACTTCCCGCGTCCGGACAGGCCGTCGACGTACTGGGACGGCGTGTTCCGCCGCCTGGACGGCGCACTGCACCGGTGGCGCAAAATCGTCCCGCGCCCACTGCGCCGCGCGGCGATCCGGGCCGCGGCCGCCTGGATCATCGAACGCCAGGAGGCGGACGGCTGCTTCAACGGCATCCAGCCACCTCTTGTCTACTCGATCATCGCCCTGAAGCTGTGCGGTTACGACCTCGGCCACCCGGTGCTGCGCGCCGCGCTGAAAGCCAGCGAGGCGTTCACCGTGCGCACCCCGGACGGACGGCGCTGGGTGGAGTCCTGCCAGTCCCCGGTGTGGGACACCTGCCTGGCCGTCACCGCGCTGCTCGACGCCGGTGTCGCCCCGGACGCCCCGGCCGTGGTGCAGGCCACCGACTGGCTCCTGGCCAAGGAGGTCCGGGTGAAGGGGGACTGGTCCGTGCGGCGCCCCCGACTGGCCCCCGGCGGCTGGGCGTTCGGCTTCCACAACCGCAACTACCCCGACATCGACGACACCGCCGAAGTCGTCCTCGCCCTGAACCGGGTCCGGCACCCACGACCCGAGGCCGTCGACGCGGCGGTGCGCCGGGCCGTGGCCTGGAACCTGGGCATGCAGTCAAAGAACGGTGCCTGGGCCGCGTACGACGTCGACAACGACAGCAACTGGGTCAGCCGGCTGCCGTTCTGCGACTTCGGCGAGGTCACCGACCCGCCGTCGGCCGACGTCACCGCACACGTCATCGAGATGCTGGCGGCCACCGGCCGGGCCGGCCACCCGGCCGCCCGCCGCGGCCTCGACTGGCTGCTGCGCCACCAGGAGAGCGACGGCTCCTGGTATGGCCGTTGGGGCGTGAACTACGTATACGGCACGGGCGCGGTCATCCCCGCCCTCATCGCCGCGGGACTCCCCGCCGAGCACCGCGCCGTCCGGCGCGGCGTGCGCTGGCTGGAGGCGCACGCCAACCCCGACGGGGGGTGGGGAGAGCGCTGGGAGTCCTACACCGATCCGGCCTGGCGCGGCCGGGGCCCGTCCACGGCCTCCCAGACCGCGTGGGCGCTGCTCGGCCTCATCGCCGCCGGGCGGCGCGACAGCCCGGCGGTCACGGCGGGCATCCGCTGGCTGGCCCGCACCCAGCGCGAGGACGGCTCCTGGGACGAACCGGAGTACACCGGAACCGGTTTCCCCGGCGACCTGCCGCTGAACTACCACCTGTACCGGCTGCTCTTCCCGCTGAGCGCACTCGGCCGATACCTGAGCCCCGACGCGAACGGAGCGGACATGGGGACAGCCCCCCGTACGACCGACCAGGCGTGACGCAGCAAGGACCTCCCTCGAACCCACCCACGGGAAGGATGCCCAAGCGATGTCCACCGCACCGACCCGCGGCACAGACCCCGCCCCCACCGGGCCCGCCTCCGTCGTCCCGCTGACGTCAGGAGGCCTGCCGGTCGTAGGACACCTGCCCGCCTTCGTGAAGGACCCGGTCGCCGTCCTCCGGCGCGGCTACACCGAACACGGACGATCGTTCCGGCTCAACCTGGTCGGCGCCTCCATGGTCGTACTGCTGCGCCCGGAACACCGCAAAGAAATACTTCTGCGGCCGGAATCCACGCTGTCCATCAGCGCCGCCTACCCGTTTCTGAACTCGATGTTCGGCAGCGCCTTCTACTTCATGGCCGAGGACGCCGAATACCAGCGCCAGCGCGATCTCTTCGTACCGTCATTTCGAAGCGGCGCACTGCGGACATACCTGGGGGTGATGGAGCGGCAGGCCCAGCGGCTCATCGCGCGGCTGGGGGACGAAGGGGAGGTGGAACTCGTCCGCATGTGCGACGAGTTCAGCCTGCGTACCAACGCCTCCTGCTTCTTCGGCGAGGAGTTCGCCCCGCTGTTCACCGACGCCCTGGAACTGTTCGAAACGTTCTCGGGCAACGTCAGCTTTCTGCTGCCCGTCGGGCTGCGCCCGCTCCGCACCCGGCGCAGCCGCGCCGCACGCCGCCGCCTGCACACCCTCGTACTGCACTCCCTGGCCGGGCGAAGGGCCCGCCCGCTCACCGAGCCGGACTTCCTGCAGTCGCTGGTGAACAGTCGCTACCGCGACGGAAGCCCGGTCCCCGACAGCGCGCTGGTCCATCAGGCACTGGGGCTGCTCTGGGCCTCCCAGGAGACCACCGCGGGACAGCTCGCCTGGGCCCTCACCGATGTGCTGGCCCACCCGGAATACGACGCCGCGCTGCTGGCGGAGCAGCGCGCACACCTGGGGACGCGGGCCGACGCCCCACTGACCCTGAAGGGTCTGAACGGCCTGACGCACCTGGACCACATGCTGTACGAGTCCGAGCGGCTGCATCCGCTGGCCACCCTGATTCCCCGTAAGGCGCGGCAGGACCTGTCGATCGGCGGCCACTGGATCCGGCGCGGCGACATGGTGCTCACCTCGCCCTATCTGACCCACCGGCTGCCGGAGGAGTTCCCGAACCCGGAGGCGTTCCGCCCGGAGCGCTACACGGAAGATCCCATGGCGAGCCAGCGGCTCATGGGTTTCGGCGCCGGCATCCACCGCTGCCTGGGCCAGCGATTCGCCCGCCTGGAGACGAAAGTCCTCCTCACCCAGCTGCTGCGCCGGTACACCATGGAGCTGCTCGACCCCGCGACACCCATCACCGGCCTGTCCCCGCGCCGCCTCAACGCCCCCTGCCGCGCCCGCTACCGGCTCCGCTCCACCGATTCGAACGCAGGGTATCGACGGCCAGTGCCGTAAGGAGAAGCAAGCATGATCGCCAGGAACTACAGTCGCGAGCATGGTCGAACACGATGCCCTCAGAGCCACCCGCGAGTCCTATGACGCCGCTGCCACGACTTACGCGGAACTGTTCCGCGACAGCCTGCGTGACAGCCCCCTGGACCGCGCGATATTGAGCGCCTTCGCCGAGGCCGTCAGCGCGAGTGGGGACGGTCAGGTCGCGGACCTGGGGTGCGGGCCCGGACATATCACGGCTCATCTGTCCGAGCTGGGGCTGGCGGCGTCCGGCGTCGATGCCTCTCCCGCGATGATCGAGTTGGCTCGGCGGGCCTATCCGGGCCTGCGGTTCGACGTCGGCTCGATGGCAGCGTTGGACATCGCTGACGGTGCGTTGGGCGGCGTACTCTCACGGTGGTCCATCATCCACACCCCGCCGGAAGAACTCCCCGTCATCGTCGCGGAGTTCCACCGTGTGCTGGCACCTGGCGGCCACCTTCTGATCGGCTTTTCGGCGAGCGAAGACCCGTCTCACCCGACGCAGGTCTTCGACCACGCGGTCGCGCCGGCCTATCGGTGGTGGCCCGACCATCTCGCCGCGCTGCTGCGCGAGTCCGGGTTGGCCGAGGTGGCCCGCATGGTCCGAGAGCCCCAGCCCACCGACCGGCGGCAGTTCCAGGAGGTCCACCTGCTGGCCCGGAAGGCCTAGGGGTTCACCCCGGCGGACCGGGCGACGCGAGTTCCGCAGAAAGGGGAGACGACGCCTGATGCACGCCGACGGTGCGGTCGACAGGGACCAGCAGCTGGCCGAACTGGCCTGCGTGGCCGAGGACGTGGCGGGCGGGTGACGGTCGAGGAGTGGCAGCGGGCGGTGATCGACTACTACACGGGCGTGGACACGGATACCGGTACGGATACGAGTACCGGTACCCGTACGGGTACCGGTACCGGTACCGGTACCGGTACGGGCGCGGCTGCGCCCGGCAATCTCGTACTGGGCCTCCGCGACTGATCGGCCGCCGCTCAGGTCTCGACCCCGCCGCACGCGGGCATCCTCGGCCACGGCCCCCGTTCGGCTTGAAGTGCCGGGCGCTCACCGGCGCACGCCCGCGCCCCGCCCGCCCGGTCTACCGCCCCTCGTGCCCCCGCACGACGTGTCGGCGCCATGGACGGGCCCGTCCCTGCGCCGGACGGTTGACGGAGCATCACCTCCGGTACCTTCGACAGAGGAGACGCCCGTGATCCACATCAGCGAATCCCTCGTGCTGCAGACCGTCGAGGGCTTCCTCACCCCCGACGAGCTGACGACCCTGAGCAAGATCGTGGACGCCGACCCGCAGCTCGCCGAGTGGACGCCCCGCTTCGAGGCGGAAGTCGTCACCGCCCCTCCGCAGGCCCAGGAGATCCTCCAGCACGCCACCACCAGGGCGCTGCCCGCCCTCCGGCGCGCCATCCCGTCCCTGCGCTACGCCGCGCCCTGGGCCTACACCGTGCTGACAGCCGGGCGGCGCGTGCCCACGCACGTGGACGGCATACCGGACGCGGGGGCCGAGCACTGCCGTCTCGGCAGGATCGGCGTCGTGCTGGAGGAGGCGGACAGCGGAGGGGAGTTCTACGTCGAGACCACGGCCGACGACGGCATCTGGAGCGGCGAGTTCGTGGGCGAGAAGGAGAACTTCCTTCCCGGGACGCCGCTGACCAGGAGCGTGCCGCACGCTCCTGGCCCCGACAGCAGCCCCCACCACGGCATCCCCGGATGGCTGGCCGCCGCCGACCGGACCCGCTGGCTCACCGACGCCGGCGCGGGTGTCGCCGTCGCCTACGGAGCGCAGGTCATCCACGGGGTGCGGCCCGTACGCGGCGGCCGGCTGCGGAAGTTCGTCACGGACCTGCTGACCTGACGCGACTCATGCGGGGCCGGGGCCCTGTGAGCGCCCGGCGTCCCCGTCGGCCTCACGCGCCGCCCGCTCCACGCGGTCCCGGTGCGCCTCCCACCAAGACCCGTCGCCCTGCGCCATGTTGTCAGCGCCCTGTCGCAGGCCGGCGGTCCCGTCGATCAGTTCGCGGACGACATCGGCGTGCCCCGCGTGGCGGTCGGTCTCGGCGATCACATGGACGAGGATGCGGTGCAGCGTCACCTCGTGCCGCTCGCCCCAGGCCACCCGGCCGACCGCGTCGAGCTCCAGGGACTCGATCGTCGCGTCCGAGTGGGCCCACACCTTCCGGTAGAGCCCCACGATCTGCTCCCGGGTCTCGTCGGCGGTCGCCCACAGGTCCGAGTTCGCCTCGGCGTCGCCCGTGATCCACAGGGGCGGCGCGTCGAAGGGCCGCCCGAACGTCTCGCCGAAGTACAGGGCTTCGGCGCTGGTCACGTGCTTGACCAGGCCCAGAAGGTTGGTGCCGGTCGGCGTCAGAGGGCGGCGTATGTCGTACTCCGACAGGCCTTCGAGCTTCCACAGCAGCGCGTCACGCGCGTCCTGCAGGTAGAGGCGGAGGTCGGTCTTGAAGTCCGATGCGGATGCGGGTGTGGATGCGGGTGTGGATGTGGATGTGGATGTGGTCATGGTGAGGAGTATGCCGCGCCGTCGCCGATCATGGTGAGCTGCTGACCGCCGGGTACGTCTGGTTCGGGCGGGCGGCGGTCACCAGAAGCGCCGTGCTGAGCAGCCGCACGGCGCCGTCGCGCTCGTAGGGGCGCAGGATCTCCGTGAGCCTGTGGCGGGCCCGCTTCTGGGTCTCGGGTGTGACCTGACCGGTCAGGTGGCGTCCGGGGCCGGAGCCCAGGAGGAAGTCGGCGGCGTCGGCCGCGTCCCGCCCCCAGAGCCCGTACGCCTCCACGCGCGTCGTCCCGACGTTCTCGAACCCGGCGGCGGAGAGCAGGCCGCGGGTCCTGTCGACGTCAGCGAGGGAGAACATGCCCGGGCCACCGGGCGCGCCGAAGCCGCCGATGGGAAGGAGGTCGCTCAGCGAGGCGAAGGCCCGCAGCCATTCGTTGTCCTGCGCGTACGCGCCGCAGATGAACGCCGCGCGCCCGCCGGGGCGCAGTGCCCGGCCGATGTTGGCGAAGGCGGCCGCGGGGTCCGCGAAGAACAGCACGCCGTAGCGGCTGATCGCGATGTCGTACGCGCCTTCCGGCAAGGGGTGGACCTGGGCGTCGCCCTGTTCGTAGGTGACGTTGTCCAGGCCTTCGCGCCGCGCGGTCACGCGTGCTCGCTCCAGCATCGGCGCCGACAGGTCCAGGCCGCGGGCATGACCCCGGCCCGCCCGGCGCGCGGCCAGCCTGGTCGTCTGCCCGGCGCCGCAGCCGACGTCCAGGACGCGGTCGTGCTCGCCGATCGACGCGGCAGCCAGGAGCGGGGCGTTGAAGCCCGCGTTCACCGCGTCCCAACGGTCCTGGTTGCGGGCCCAGTGGTCACCCTCGTACCCGTTCCACGCCTGTGCCTGTTCGGTGTTGACGATGTCCCGCATGGTCCGCGCGTCCCGCATGTCCCTGCCCCCTTGGGTTCCGAGGCGCCTCTCACAGCTAGTATGGGCGCTCGCCCATAGAGTATGGGCGAGCGCCCATACTGGCAAGGGGCGTCCCTGTCGTGCGAGGAGAATCCGGAATCCATGTCACCGCGCGGAGTAGCGATCCCCGACCTTCGTGAGCGGCTCTTCGCCGCCGCCGAGCGGATCGTCGTCCGCGACGGCGCGTCGGCCCTGACCAGCAGGGCGATCACGGCCGAGGCGGACTGTGCCAAGGGGGTGCTGCACACGCACTTCGGGGGAGTGGACGCGTTCGTCGCCGAGTTGGTGCTCGACCGGTTCGCGCGCACCGCCCGGGAGGCCGCGAGGCTTCCCGGGCGCGCGGGGCGGAATGCCGTGGAGGAGAACCTGGTCGAAGTCGCGCTCGCGCTTCTGGACTCCCTCGATCCCGGCGTCGTCGGGCTGGCCATGGCCAGCCACGCCACCTCCCAGAACATCCGCGCGGCGCTGGCGGCGGGCGCGCCGGGCTTCACCGCGATTCAGGACGCGCTGACCGAGTACCTGGACGCCGAAGTGCGGCTCGGCCGCCTGGCGGACGGCGCCGACACCGCCACGATGGCGCTCGCCCTGGTCGGCACCGTCCACCATCTTCTGATGACGGGGTGGGCCGGGGCACCCGACCCCCGCGCGCAGACCGAACGGCTGGTGGCCCTGCTCGTGGCGCGGTCGCGGTGACCGCAGCGCTCAGGCTCCGGCGAGCAGTCCTTCCAGTTCCGCCTCGAAGAGGGCGGCCGCGTCGAAGCCCATCCCGGTGAAGTGGCCCGCCAGTTCGAGCGAGAGCACGCCGTGCAGGCGGGTCCAGAAGGACAGGGCGCGGTGGAGCTGGGCGGGCGTGGCGGGGTGTTCGCCCGCCCACTGCCTGTGCGCCTCGATGTGCTCGTCGAAGGCGTCGCCCGGCGCGCCCCCGGAGAGCTTCGCGCAGGCGTCGAGCAGCGTGGACATGATCTCCGAGGAGATCGCCGTGATGTCGTCCGGGGCGTGGTAGCCGGGCACGGGTGTGCCGTAGACGAGGAAGTACCGCTGAGGGTCGGTCTGTGCCCAGCGGCGCATGGCGCGGGCGAGGCTCGCGAGGTCGGCGCCGCCCTCGGCGTCGGACCCGGAGGTGTCGGCCCGGAAGGTGTCGGCCAGGCTGCGGTAGGCGTCCCGGATGAGCTCGGTGATCAGCTCGTCGCGGCTGGCGAAGTAGCGGTAGAGCGCGGGTCCGCTCATGCCCATCCGCTTGGCGATCGCGTTCAGTGACAGGGCCGAGGCGCCCGCGTCGGCGATCTGCTCCCACGCGCGCTCTTTGATCTCCGTGCGGACCTGGACGCGGTACCGCTCGCGGGGCGACGTCGTCCCGGTCCCCGCTGTCCCCGCTGTGCCCGCGCCGGCTGCCTCGGCCATCACCGTCTCCCCCGGTCGCGTTCTTCTTATTACGCCTTGATGCTCGCGTTAGACGCTATCACCCATTCTCTTGACTGTCTTCGCGCTTCGGTTATAGGCTCTAACTCCAGCGACATAGTGTCGCGAGTGGTTGGAGGCGGTCATGATGAACGGTGCGGAGCTCGTCGAGGTCGTCCTGCCGGGGCGGGTCGAACCGGAAGGCCTGGAGTTCCGGCGCGGAGCCGTGCCGGTCGCGGGCGCCGGACAGGTGGTCGTCGGCATGGAGGCGACGGGCGTCTCCTTCGCCGAGCAGCAGATGCGCCGCGGCCGCTACTACGACCAGCCGCCGTTCCCCTTCGTCCCCGGTTACGACCTCCTCGGCAGGGTGCTGGCGGCCGGGCCCGATGTCGCGCCCTCCCTCGTCGGCAGACGGGTCGCCGCGCTGACGAAGACCGGCGGCTGGGCCAGCCACGTCCTGCTGGACGCGGCGGACGTCGTGGAGGTGCCCGGCGCGGTGGGCGCCGCGGAGGCCGAGACCGCGGTGGTCAACGGCGTCACCGCCTGGCAGATGCTGCACCGCAAGGCCCGGGTGCGTGCCGGTCGGACGGTGCTGGTGCACGGCGCCAACGGCGGGGTCGGCTCGATCCTGGTCCAGCTGGCCCTCGCCGCCGGCGCCCACGTGATCGGCACGGCCTCCGCCCGCCACCACGAGGCCCTGCGGCGGCTCGGCGTCAGGCCCGTCGACTACCGGACCGAGGACGTCCCGCGCCGGGTGAGGGAGCTGGCGCCCGGCGGCGTGGACGCGGTCTTCGACCACGTCGGCGGTCGCAGCGTCATCGACTCCTGGCGGCTGCTCGCACCCGGCGGCACGCTCGTCTCGTACGGCAGCGCCGCCACGCGCGACGACACCGGCTCCAAGCAGTGGCCCGTGCTCAAGATCCTCGGCCGCGTCTGGCTGTGGAACAGCCTGCCCAACGGGCGACGCGCGTACTTCTTCAACGTGTGGGCCGGACGTGCCTTCGGCAAGGACCGCTTCCGGGCGCGCCTGCGTGCCGACCTCACCGAGGTGTTCGCCGCGCTCGAACGCGGCGAGATCACCGCGAGCGTCGCCGCCGAACTTCCCCTGGCCCGCGTCGCCGACGCCCTGCGCCTCGCCGAGTCCGGCACGGTCAGCGGCAAGGTCGTCCTCACGCCCTGACCGCCATCGACCGCCGCGCGGTGCGCACCGGACGCGCGGAGCGGATACGCAGACCACGCACGCGGGCGTACGGCCCCCGGCTGAGCCGAGGCACACGCCCGTACGGGCGACCAGAACGCGCCACCGCCCGCCGCCCCGGCCTTCAATGGGCGGGTGACCGCGCCTCCCGACGACTGCCTCGCGCGCAACGAGTGGATCTGCGGTGAGTATCTGAGCACGCGCCGCCAGATCGTCCTCGACGCGGTCCTCCAGCATCTGCAGCTGACCGCCGTCTCCGTCCTGATCGCGCTCGTCGTCGCCGTGCCCCTCGCCGTGCTCGCCCGCCGCTGGTCGTGGGCCGCGAGCCCCGTCCTCGCGCTCACCACGGTCCTCTACACGATCCCCTCACTCGCGATGTTCTCCCTGCTGCTGCCGGTGTACGGGCTCTCCGCGTCCCTCGTCGTCGCGGGCCTCGTCCTCTACTCGCTCACCCTGCTCGTACGGAACATCCTCGCCGGGCTCCGAACCGTCCCCGAGGAGACGCGGCAGGCCGCGCGCGGCCTGGGGTACGGCCCGATCCGCCTGCTCCTCACCGTCGAACTGCCTCTCGCGCTGCCCGCCGCCATGGCGGGACTGCGCATCGCCATGGTGTCCGCGGTCTCCCTCGTCACCGTCGGCGCGATCGTCGGTTTCGGCGGCCTCGGCAACCTCATCTACGCGGGCATGAACACCTACTTCAAGGCCCAGGTGCTCACCGCCTCCGTGCTCTGCGTCGTCATCGCCGTCGCCGCCGACGTGCTGCTGCTCGGCGTCCAGCGTCTCCTGACTCCCTGGACGCGGGCGGCCCACGCATGAAGACACTGGGTGACGCCTGGGTGTGGCTCACCGACTCCGCGCACTGGGCCGGCGACGACGGCATCGGGCACCGGCTCACCCAGCACCTCGTCCTCACCGTCGTCTGCCTGCTGATCAGCTGTCTGATCGCCCTGCCCGTCGCACTCGTCCTGGGCCATCTCGGCAGAGGCGGCGCGCTCGCCGTGAACGTCTCCAACGTCGGCCGCGCGGTGCCCACCTTCGCGGTGCTCGTCCTGCTCCTCCTGACCCCGCTCGGCACGTGGGGCGAAGGGCCGACCGTCGTCGCCCTCGTACTGTTCGCCGTGCCACCGCTGCTCACCAACGCGTACGTCGGGATGCGCGGCGTCGACCGCAGCGTGGTGCGGGCGGCGCGCGGCATGGGGATGACCGGGCGCCAGATGCTCTGGCGGGTCGAACTGCCGCTCGCACTGCCCCTGGTGCTGAGCGGCGTCCGCATCGCCGCCGTGCAGCTCGTCGCCACCGCCACCATCGCCGCGCTCGCCGGCGGCGGCGGGCTCGGCCGGATCATCACGGCGGGGTTCAACCTGGCGAGCACCCCGCAGGTCGTGGCGGGCGCCGTCCTCGTGGCCGTGTTCGCGCTGCTCGTCGAGGGCGTCTTCGAGGTGGCCGAGCGGGTCGCGCCCGGGCGGACGCGGGGCCGGGGGAGCGCCGGGTGAGGCGGCGCGCCGCCCCGGCCGCGGCCCTCCTCGCCCTGGCGGCGGGCCTCCTCGTCCCGGCTGCGGGCTGCGCGTCCGGGCCCTCGCTGGAGAACCGGGGCGAGGTCACCGCGCCCCCCGGCGACAGCGAGAACCTCGTCATCGGCTCCGCGGGCTTCACCGAGTCCGACCTGCTCGCGCAGATGTACGCGCTGCTCCTGGAGAAGGCCGGACACGGTACGCGGATCCTCTCCGTGGCCAACCGCGAGCTGTACGAACCCGCCCTGGAGTCCGGCCAGATCGACATCGTCCCCGAGTACGCGGCGACCTTCGCGGACTGGCTGAACGCCAAGAAGAACGGTGCCGACGCGCGGCCCGTCGGCTCGCCCGACCTCGGCACCACCATGCGGGCCCTGCGCCGCCTCGCCGCCCCGCGCGGCCTGGCCGTCCTCGACCCGGGCAAGGCGGTCGACCAGAACGCCTTCGCCGTCACCGCTGCGTACGCCGCGCGGCACCGCCTGAAAACCCTCAGCGACCTCGGGAAGTCGGGCCTGAAGGTACGCCTCGCGGCGGGCGACGAATGCGTACAGCGGCCCTACTGCGCGCCGGGGCTGAAGAAGGTCTACGGCATCGACGTCACGGGCGTCGACCCGAAGGGCGTCGGTACGACCCAGGCCAAGAAGGCCGTCCAGAGCGGCCGGGACCAGATGGTGCTCACCACGTCCACGGACGCCACCCTCGACGACTTCGGGCTCACGCTCCTCAAGGACGACAAGCAGCTGCAGAACGCCGACTACATCGTGCCGGTCGTCAACCGCTCCCAGGCGGGCAGCCAGGGCGTCGCGGCTGCGCTGGGGCGTCTCAATGCCGTCCTCACCACGGCAGACCTGGCTTCCATGAACGAACAGGTGGACAGCTGGCGGCGGCTGCCGCAGGACGTGGCACGGGCCTATCTGGAGGAGAGGGGCCTGCTGTAGCGCTCCGTGCGGGCTGTCTGTGGCTGGTCGCGCCGTTCCCCGCGCCCCTTACGGGGCGCCTACGCGTCGGAGACCGAGTCGAACTCGACCTCGTCCCGCCCCACCCCCTGCGCGTCCGCGTCCACCGAACGGCGCAGCGCCTCATGCAGCTTCGCCGGGGTCAGCACGCCGAGGAAGCGTGCCCCGTCGAGGACCGCGACCCAGCCCGCGTCGTGCTGCAACATCACCCCGAACGCCTGCTTCAGCGGGGCGCCGACCGGTACCCAGGAGTTCATGCGGTGCGCCAGGTCACCGACCGTGCCGCCGGTGCCGGCCAGCCCGACCTCGTCGACGCCCACCCAGCCGTGCAGATCGCCGGCCTCGTCCAGGACGACGGCCCAGCGCGCCTCCTCCTTGCGCAACCGGGCCGCGGCCCGCGCGGCGGGCTCGTCGAGGCGGGCGACCGGCGGCTCCTCCAGATCGTCCGTCTGGATCTCGGTGACCGAAAGCCGCTTCAGACCGCGGTCCGCGCCCACGAACTCGGCGACGTACGGCGTCCTCGGCGCCCCGAGCACCGCACCAGGAGTATCGAACTGTTCGATGCGCCCCTGGCCGTACACCGCGATGCGGTCACCGAGGCGGACCGCCTCCTCGATGTCGTGCGTCACGAGAAGGACCGTCTTGCGGACGGCCGCCTGCATCCGCAGGAACTCGTCCTGCAGCTGCTCGCGCACCACCGGGTCGACCGCGCCGAACGGCTCGTCCATCAGGAGTACGGGCGGATCGGCGGCCAACGCGCGCGCCACCCCGACGCGCTGGCGCTGCCCGCCCGAGAGCTGCTCGGGGTAGCGCGGCCCGAAGGTCTTCGGGTCCAGGCCCACCAGATCGAGCAGCTCCGCCGCCCGCGCCCGCGCCTTGGACTTCTTCCAGCCGATCAGCGCGGGGACCGTCGCCGTGTTGTCGAGGACCGTGCGGTGCGGGAAGAGGCCGACCTGCTGGATGACGTAGCCGATGCGGCGGCGCAGCCGCACCGGGTCGACGTCGGCGATGTTCTCCTCGTTCACGAAGATGCGGCCCGACGTGGGCTCGATGAGGCGGTTCACCATCATCATCGTCGTCGTCTTGCCGCACCCGGACGGGCCGACGAGCGTGACCAGTTCGCCCTCGGCGACCTCGAAGGACAGGTCGTCCACGGCCGTCGTGCCGTCCGGGTAGCGCTTGGTCACCCGCTCGAACCGGATCATTCCCTCACGCTAGCCCCGCCCGTCACCCACCGCTCACCAGCACCACCTCCAGGGTGCGCGGCCCATGCACGCCCTCGACCCGGTCCAACTCGATGTCGCTGGTCGCGGACGGCCCCGAGATCCAGGTCAGCGGCCGCGCCGGATCGAGCCGTTCCAGGGCCTGCGGCACGGACGGGACGACCTGGTCGGGGACGCGTACGACACAGATGTGGTGGTCGGGGACGAGAGTGATGCGGCGCCTGCCCTGGTCCGGGGAGCCGTCCAGGACGAGCGTGCCGGTCTCGGCGACGGCGACCGCGCAGCCGGTGACGACGCTGTCCACCCGGTCCAGGTCGTGCGCGGTGCTCGCGGCGCGGTCGTGGACGCGGGCTTGGTCGGCGGCCTTCAGCCAGTACGGGGGCAGGCCGGGTGGCACGAGCAGGGTCTGCGAGCCGCGCTCCGCGAGCAGGCGCGTCAGCAGCTGCGGCAGGTCCTCGTCGGCGCACCGGTGCACCAGCGCGCGGTACTCCGCCAGATTCTCCGCGAGCAGGTCGACGGTCTGCCGGACGGTGCGTCCGCCGTGCTCACGCAGATAGTCGCGGCCCACCGCTCGCTCGTATGGTGTGTCGTCGTCCGGCACATCGGCCAGCGCCCGCCGCACCCGGCCCAGGATCCGGTCCCTGCTGCTCACCTCTGGCTCCCCTCGGTCGTGCCCTCGCTCTTGCCGCCCCGCGTGCGCTGCCACCAGTCGCGGAACGGCTCCGAGGGAACCTTCGGCAGCTCCCGGCTCGCGCTCCAGGCCCGCCCGGGACCCGGCAGTGTGCGCGGGTGGAGCCGCCGGGTGCGGGACGCGAGGCGCTGGCCGAGGCGCAGCGCCCCCGGTCGGGCGAAGGCCAGGCCCGCCGCGCGCATCGCCGCCCGCTCCGCCGCGTGCCCCTTCGCGGGTCTCAGCGTCACCTTCACGCCGCGCCGCGTGACCTCGCCGCCCTGCACGACCCGCTCCCGCAGATGCACGAGGACCTCGGGGATGTCGATGGCGACCGGACACACCTCGTAGCAGGCCCCGCAGAGCGAGGAGGCGTAGGGGAGGGAGGCGTCGGTCTCGCTCCGCGTGCCGCGCAGTTGCGGGCTGAGGATGGCGCCGATGGGGCCGGGATAGACGGAGCCGTACGCGTGTCCGCCCGCCCGTTCGTAGACCGGGCACACGTTCAGGCACGCGGAGCAGCGGATGCAGCGCAGTGCCTGGCGGCCCACCTCGTCGGCGAGGGTGTCGGTGCGGCCGTTGTCGAGCAGGACCAGGTGGAAGGCGCGCGGGCCGTCCTGGTCGGTGGTGCCGGTCCACATCGACGTGTACGGGTTCATGCGCTCGGCCGTCGAGGAGCGGGGGAGCGTCTGGAGGAAGACCTCCAGGTCGCGCCAGGCCGGGACGGTCTTCTCGATGCCGACCACGGAGATCAGCGTCTCGGGGAGGGTGAGGCACATCCGGCCGTTGCCCTCCGACTCCACGACGACCAGGGTGCCGGTCTCCGCGACCATGAAGTTCGCCCCGGAGATGCCGACCTTGGCGCGCAGGAACTTCTCCCGCAGGTGCAGGCGCGCGGCCTCGGCCAGTTCGGCGGGCGTGTCGGTCAGCCCTTCCGGCGCGGGGCGGCCCCAATCGGCCATCTTCTCGCGGAAGATGTCGCGGATCTCGCCGCGGTTGCGGTGGATGGCGGGGACGAGGATGTGCGAGGGGCGGTCCTCGCCGAGCTGCACGATGAGTTCGGCGAGATCCGTCTCGTAGGCGTGGATGCCCTCGGCTTCGAGGGCTTCGTTGAGCCCGATCTCCTGCGTGGCCATCGACTTCACCTTGACGACCTCCGTCTCGCCGGTCGCCTTGACGAGGGCGGTGACGATGCGGTTCGCCTCGTCGGCGTCGGCCGCCCAGTGCACGGTGCCCCCGGCGCGGACCACGGACTCCTCCAACCGCACCAGGTAGCGGTCGAGATGGCGCAGCGTGTGGTCCTTGATGCGCTTGCCCGCTTCGCGCAGCTCCGCCCAGTCCGCCAGCTCGGCGACGGCGCGGGCGCGCTTGTCGCGGATGGTGTGCGTGGCGTGCCGGAGGTTCGCGCGCAGCGTCTTGTTGCCCACCGCCTCCCGGGCCGCCTCGGGGAAGGCGGGCATGCCGACGAATGTGCCGCCGCTCATGACAGGGGCTCCTCTTCCGTGCTCGCCAGGATCTCCGCGATATGAACCGGACGTACCCCGCTCTTGAGCCGGGCCATCGTGCCGCCGATGTGCATCAGGCAGGAGTTGTCCGCCGCGCACAGCACCTCGGCCCCGGTCGACTCGGCGTGGCGCACCTTGTCCGCGCCCATCGCCGCCGAGACATCGGAGTTCTTCACGGCGAAGGTGCCGCCGAAGCCGCAGCACTCCTCGGCGCCGGGCAACTCCACCAGCTCGAGTCCCTTGACCGCCCGGAGCAGCCGGTCGGGCCGCTCGCCGAGCCCGAGGCCGCGCAGACCGTGGCACGTCGGGTGGTACGTGACCTTGTGCGGGTAGTACGCCCCGACGTCCGTGACACCGAGGACGTCCACCAGGAACTCGGTCAGCTCGTACGTCTTCGGGACCACCGGCGCGAGTTTTCGCGCGAGGCCGCCCCCGCGGCCCTCGGCCCGCGCCCGCTCACCCATCCGCGGATACAACTCCCGCACCATCGCCCCGCACGAACCGGACGGCGTCACGATCGCGTCGTACGCGTCCGAACCGAAGACATCGGAGAAATGGCGGGCAAGCGGCTCCGCCTGATGCCGATAGCCCGTGTTGTAGTGCGCCTGCCCGCAACAGGTCTGCGCCATCGGGAAGTCGACTTCAACGCCCAGTCCGGTCAGCAGTTTCACCACCGCGCGGCCCGTGTCCGGATAGAGCGTGTCGTTGACACAAGTCAGGAACAGGGCGACACGCATCGCGGGTTCCTCCTCGTCGATCATCGGATGGGTGCAGCGTACGCGCGGGCGCGGCGTTGCGGGAGTCGTCGATGGTCATGCAGTGAGCAGCCGTTCCTGTGCGGCTTGCCACGGGGCGGTGTCACCGCGTGGTTCATAGCGGGTCGGCGGCTGGGCGCGGGCCACCAGGGCGCGGGCTTCGGCGCGGTCGCCCAGCACTCCGTGCGCCCGCGCCTGTACGAGGACGTTGCCCAGCGCGGCCGCCTCCGCCGGGCCGGCGAGGACCGGCAGACCGCAGGCGTCGGCCGTCAGTTGGCACAGCAGGGCGTTGCGGGCGCCGCCGCCGACCAGATGCACCACGTCCACGGAGCGTCCGGTCAGGCGCTGGGCGTCCGCAAGGGCCCGGCGGTGGGCGAGCGCCAGGGAGTCGAGGACGCAGCGGGTCGTCTCCGCGCGAGTGGTCGGTTCGGGCTGGCCTGTCGCGCGGCAGGCCCGCGCTATGCGGTCCGGCATCCGGCCGGGCGCCAGGAACTCCGGGGCGCTCGCGTCCACGACCGAACGCAGCGGCTTCGCCTGGAACGCCGCGGTGAGCAGGGCCGTGAGGTCGGACTCGCGCCAGGCGCGCAGGCACTCCTGGAGGAGCCAGAGGCCCATGATGTTGCGCAGATGGCGGACGGTGCCGTCGATCCCCAACTCATTGGTGAAGTTCGCCTTCCGGCTCTCCTCCGTGAGGACGGGGGCGTCCAGTTCGAGCCCGGCCAGGGACCACGTGCCGGTGCAGAGATACGCGAAGTCGGTGCCGTCCTTCGCGGGAACGGCCGCCACGGCGGAGGCGGTGTCGTGCGAGGCCACCGCCGTCACGGGGACGGGGCCCGTCAGGCCGGTGTCCTCCAGGACGTGGGGCAGCAGCAGGCCCGCGGGGTCGCCGGGCTGCCGCAGGGGTGGGAACAGGGCGAGGTCGATGCCGAGCCGGTCGGCCGTCTCGCGCGACCAGTCCCTGGTACGGGGGTCGATCAGCTGCGTGGTCGAGGCGTTGGTCAGTTCGGTGCCGAGGTGGCCGGTCAGCCAGTACGTGAGCAGGTCGGGGATCAGCAACAGCCGTTTCGCCGCCGCGAGTTGCACGGTCCCTTCCGCCGCGGCGAGCTGGTACAGAGTGTTGAAGGGGGCATACTGCAGCCCCGTCGCCGCGTACAGCTCTGCGGCCGGGACGCTCGCCCACACCTTCTCGGCGATGCCTTCGGTACGGCGGTCGCGGTAGTGCACGGGGTTGCCGAGGAGGGCGCCGTCCGCGTCGAGCAGTCCGTAGTCGACGGCCCAGCTGTCGACCCCCACGGACGCCACCTCCCCGGCTGCCCGCAGCCCGTCGAGCACGCCCGCGTAGAGCGCGAGGATGTCCCAGTGCAGGGTGGAACCGGTGCGCACCGGGGTGTTGGGAAACCGGTGCGCTTCCTCCAAGCCGAGGCTGTCGGGACCCACCCGCCCCACCATGACACGTCCACTGGACGCACCCAGATCGACGGCGGCGAAGCGGGAAGTGAGGGGCTGGGGGCGGGTGCGGGCCATGGGGCGGCTCTCAAGGGTGGCGGAGGTACTGGGGTGAGGGGGGAGGTACTGCGGTGAGGAGGGGAGGGGGATGGTGGCGGCGTGCGCCAGGTCGCTGAGGGGGAAGGGGATGGCGGCGGCGTGGATCGGGTCGCTGAGGGGGTGGCGTAGGCCCGCGTCCCCGCCCACGTCACCGCAGGAACGCCGCCGCCACCCCCGCGTCCACCGGTATGTGCAGGCCCGTCGTGTGGGACAGGTCGCCGCCCGTCAGGGCGAACACCGCGTTCGCCACGTGGTCCGGGAGGACCTCGCGCTTGAGGAGGGTCCGCTGGGCGTAGAACTCGCCCAGTTTCTCCTCCGGCACGCCGTACACCGCTGCCCGCTGTGCGCCCCAGCCGCCGGCGAAGATGCCCGAGCCGCGTACCACACCGTCCGGGTTCACACCGTTGACGCGGATGCCCTCGGGTCCCAACTCAGCGGCGAGCAGACGGACTTGGTGGGCCTGGTCGGCCTTGGTCGCCGAGTACGCGATGTTGTTCGGGCCCGCGAACACCGCGTTCTTGGAAGCGATGTAGACGATGTCGCCGCCCAGGCCCTGCGCCCGCATCAGCCGGGCCGCCTCGCGGGAGACGAGGAAAGAGCCGCGTGCCATGACGGCGTGCTGGACGTCCCAGTCGCGGGCCGTGGTCTCCAGGAGCGGCTTGGAGAGGGAGATGCCCGCGTTGTTGACGACCAGGTCCACCCCGCCGAAGGCCAGGCTCGCCGCCTCGAACGCCGCGGTGATCTGCTCCTCGCTCGTCACATCGACGGTGACGGCGACCGCCCGGTCGGGCCCGCCGAGCTCCTCGGCCACGGCTGCCGCGCCCTCTCCGTTGACGTCCGCGACGACGACGCAGGCACCTTCGGCGGCCAGGCGGTGCGCGATCGCCCTGCCGATGCCGCTGCCCGCGCCCGTCACGAGCGCCACGCGCGTCGCGAGCGGCTTCGGCGCGGGCATGCGCCGCAGCTTCGCCTCCTCCAGCTCCCAGTACTCGATGCGGAACTTCTCGGATTCCTCGATCGGCGCGTACGACGAGACGGCCTCCGCGCCCCGCATGACGTTGATCGCGTTGACGTAGAACTCACCCGCCACGCGCGCGGTCTGTTTGTCCTTGCCGAAGCTGAACATGCCCACGCCGGGCACGAGCACGACCGCCGGGTCCGCGCCGCGCATCGCGGGGGAGCCGGGCTCGGCGTGCCGTGTGTAGTACGCCTCGTACTCCTCGCGGTAGTCGGCGTGCAGCTCCCCGAGGCGGGTGATCACCTCGTCCAGGGGAGTGGTCGGCGGCAGGTCGAGGAGCAGCGGCCTGACCTTCGTACGCAGGAAGTGGTCGGGGCACGATGTGCCGAGGGCGGCCAGGCGCGGGTGCTCGGTGCGGGAGAGGAAGTCGAGGACCGGGGGTGTGTCGTTGAAGTGGCCCACCTGGGGGTGGTCCTGGGAGGCCAGGCCCCGGATGACGGGGGCCAGGGCCGCCGCCCTCGCGTGCCGCTCTGCCGCGGGAAGCGGGTCATACCCAGTCAGTTCCGCACCGAACGGCTCCGCCTTGCCGTGCTCGGCGAGGAAGCGCTCCGCCGTGCGGATCATGCGCAGGGAGTTCTCCGCGCACTCCTGGGAGGTCTCGCCCCACGCGGTGATGCCATGTCCGCCCAGCACACAGCCGATGGCCTGCGGCCGCTGCGCCCGCACCGCCGCGATGTCCAGGCCCAGCTGGAACCCCGGGCGGCGCCACGGCACCCACGCCACCGTGTCGCCGAAGCACTCGGCGGTCAGCTTCTCGCCGTCGGCCGCGCAGGCGAGCGCGATGCCGGAGTCCGGGTGGAGATGGTCGACGTGCGCCGCGTCGACCAGGCCGTGCATCGCCGTGTCGATGGAGGGCGCGGCCCCGCCCTTGCCGTGCAGGCAGTAGTCGAACGCCGCGACCATCTCGTCCTCGCGCTCCACACCGCCGTACACCCCCGTCAGCGCGCGGAGCCGGTCCAGGCGCAGCACCGCGAGACCGGACTCCTGGAGCGTGCCGAGGTCGCCGCCGGAGCCCTTGACCCACATGAGGTCGATGTCGTCACCGGTCACCGGGTCCGGTGCGGTGCCCTTCGCCGAGGCGTTCCCACCCGCGTAATTCGTGTTGCGCGGATCCGCGCCCAACGCGTGGGCGCGGTCCAGCAGTTCCCTGACACTCGTGTGCCGCCGCTCTGTCGCCTGCTGCTCCATGTCGCTCACGCCCCCCACCCGGCCTGCTCGCCGCCGACCCGCTCTTCGATGATCCGCTGCTCCCATCCTGACCGCTCGTACGCCCTCAGCGGATCAGGGTCCAACCCCAACTCCTCCCTGACTTCCGCCAGTAGGGGACGCACATCGGTGCTGAACGCGTCCATCACCGCCCCGTTCGCGGCGAGCACATCGCCCGTGCGCTGGGCCTCGGCGAGCACGTCGGCGTCCACCAGCAGCGCCTTGGCCGTGGCCTCCTGCACGTTCATGACGGAGCGGATGATCGCGGGGATCTTCGCCTCGATGTTGTGGCACTGGTCGAGCATGAAGGCGACCGGGGGCGAGCCGGGGGCCCCTGCCGCCAGGCCGCCGCCGCGCACCACCTCGTACATGATCCGGAAGAGCTGGAAGGGGTCCGCGGCCCCGACCATCAGGTCGTCGTCGGCGTAGAACCGCGAGTTGAAGTCGAAGCCGCCGAGCCTGCCCTCGCGCAGCAGTGTCGCCACGATGAACTCGATGTTGGTGCCCGGCGCGTGGTGGCCGGTGTCGACGACGACCTGTGCCTTGGGGCCGAGCTTGAGGCAGTGCGCGTACGCCGTGCCCCAGTCGGGCACGTCGGTGGCGTAGAAAGCGGGTTCGAAGAGCTTGTACTCCAGGAGCATCCGCTGGTCGTCGCCGAGCCGGTCGTAGACCGTGCGGAGCGCTTCGGCCAGACGGTCCTGGCGGGCGCGCAGGTCGTCCTGGCCGGGGTAGTTGGTGCCGTCCGAGAACCAGAGCTTGAGGTCCCTTGAGCCCGTCGCGTCCATGATGTCGACGCACTCCAGGAGATGGCCGACCGCTTTGCGGCGGATCGCCGGGTCGGGGTTGGTGACCGAGCCCAGTCTGTAGTCGTCGTCCTGGAAGACGTTGGAGTTGATCGCGCCCAGCGTCAGGCCGCGCTCCCCGGCGTACGCGGCCAGCGCCGCGTAATCGTCGACCCTGTCCCACGGGATGTGCAGGGCGACGGTCGGTGCCACACCCGTGTGCGCGTGCACGCGTGCCGCGTCGTCCAGCTTCTCGCGTGTCGTGCGGGGGACGCCTGGCTGCGCGAAGACCTTGAAGCGCGTGCCGGAATTGCCGTACGCCCAGGACGGTGTCTCCAAGGCCTGGGTGGTGAGTGCCGCTTTCACGGCGTCCTTACTGGTTCCGGCGGTCATCACGCGGCCTTCCGAAGCAGTGTTCGTTGTTGTCGGTCAGTTGGAGAACTGGCGGGTGCCGGAGGCCGCGGCGTAGACGGCACAGCCGTCGGCCATCCGCGGGAACCACTTCGTAAGGCTGATCACAAGGGGGTTCGTTCCGTAACGACCCAGGGATGAATCGTTTCATGAGGGCCGAAGTTAGGGAGGCGCTTTCCGTCTGTCAAGGGGGCCGGCCATTTCTGCCCGGTGCCAGGTGGCGAGTTCAGAGATAATCGCGTCGTTCCCATTGACGGTGAAGTTGGCGCGGGTCTAGCTTCCGGGCACTTGCTTGAAACCTTTCATAAACCTGCGTCGTCCCTCGTCACCGATCGGTGCTACCCATGAGAGAGCCTCCTGTCCTGGCCGCGCACGGCCTGAGCAAGTCCTTCGGAGCCATCCGCGCCCTCCAGGGCGTCTCGCTGCAACTCCACGCCGGTGAGGCGCACGCCCTCGCGGGTGAGAACGGTGCCGGGAAGTCCACCCTCATCAAGACCCTCGCCGGCGTATACCGGCCCGACGCCGGGAGCCTTTCACTCGACGGTCGACCGGTCGTCCTGCACGGGCCCGCCGACGCCCGCGACGCCGGGATCGCCGTCATCTACCAGGAACCGACGCTCTTTCCCGACCTCTCCGTCGCCGAGAACATCTTCATGGGGCGCCGGCCGCGCCGTTCCCTGGGGCGCGTCGACCACAAGGCCGTCGACGCGGGGGCGCGGGCGCTCTTCGCGCGCCTCGCCGTGGATCTCGACCCCGAGCAGCCCGCGCGCGGCCTCTCCATCGCCGACCAGCAGATCGTCGAGATCGCCAAGGCGCTGTCCTTTGACGCCCGCGTGCTGATCATGGACGAGCCGACCGCCGCGCTCACCGGCAGTGAAGTGGCCCGCCTCTTCGGCGTCGTACGCACCCTGCGCGAACAGGGCGCCGCGATCCTGTTCATCTCCCACCGCCTGGAGGAGATCTTCGCGCTCTGCCAGCGCGTCACGACCCTGCGGGACGGCACCCTTGTCGCCGGCGAGACGCTGGAGGGACTCACGGAGGACGACCTGGTGCGCCGCATGGTGGGCCGCGATCTCGCCGACCTCTACCCGAAGCAGCCGACCGAGGTCGGGGACGTCGCGCTCAGCGTGCGGCGGCTGACTCGCGAAGGCGTCTTCACCGACGTGTCGTTCGACGTCCGGCGCGGTGAGATCGTCGGGCTCGCCGGTCTCGTCGGCGCCGGCCGCAGCGAGGTCGCCCGGGCGGTGTTCGGCGTCGACCGCTGGGACGCCGGGACCATCGAGGTCCAGGGCAAGGCCCTGACCAACGGCGCGCCGAGCACCGCCATGGCGGCGGGGCTCGCCCTCGTCCCCGAGGACCGTCGCGCCCAGGGCCTGGTGATGGACATGTCGATCGAGCGGAACATCGGCCTGACCGGCCTGCGCACCACTGTCCGCGCCGGGTTGATGGACCGCGGCGCCGAGCGCCGCCGCGCCCTGGACTGGGCGCTCAAGCTCCAGGTGAAGTACGCGCGCCTCGCCGACGCCGTCGGCACGCTCTCCGGCGGCAACCAGCAGAAGGTCGTCCTCGCCAAGTGGCTCGCCACCGGGCCGCGCGTCCTGATCGTCGACGAGCCGACCCGCGGCATCGACGTCGGCACCAAGGCGGAGGTGCACCGCCTGCTCTCCGCGCTCGCCGCGGACGGCGTCGCGGTGCTGATGATCTCCTCCGACCTGCCGGAGATCCTCGGCATGGCCGACCGTGTCCTCGTCATGCACGAGGGACGGCTCACCGCGGAGATCCCGCGAGCGAAGGCCACGGAGGAGACCGTGATGGCGGCGGCCACGGGGAGGGCGGCGTGACGGTGACCGAGGGGCGCCTGCGGCTGACCGCGGTGAAGGGCAGTACGGGGCTGACCGCGGGCAAGGGCAGTACGGGGCTGACGGCGGGCAAGGGCAGTACGGGGCTGACGGCGGGCAAGGGCAGTACGGGGCTGACGGCGGGCAAGGGCAACACGGGGCTGACCGCGGGCAAGGGCAACACAGGGCCGACCCCGACCCCCAGGAGGCCGGTATGGCGATGAGTACGCGGAACCCCGCGTCCCCCGCCGTCGACCCGCGGAAGGCCGGTGCCGCCCGGCTGGTCGAGCGCGTCTTCAAGATGCGGGAACTCGCCATCCTCCTCGTCTTCCTGGTGATGATCGGCATCACCCAGGCGGGCAACAGCGAGTTCCTGTCCGAGCAGGGCATCAAGGACCTGCTTCTGAACGCCACCGTCCTCGTCCTCGTCGCCACCGGCCAGGCGCTGGTCGTCATCACCCGCAACGTCGACCTGTCCGTCGGCTCCACGCTCGGCATCAGCGCCTTCGCCGCGGGCGATCACCTCCAGGGCGGCGGCGGTCCCGTCACCGCCGTCCTGCTCGCCGTCGCGCTCGGCGTCGGCTGCGGGCTGCTCAACGGCGCCCTCGTCAGCCTCGGCCAGGTGCCCGCGCTCGTCGTGACCCTCGGGACGCTGTACGTCATTCGCGGCATCGACTCGATCTGGGTCGGCTCGCGGCAGATCACCGCCTCCGACCTGCCGGGCGGTTTCGTGGATTTCGGCTCCGGCGGCCTCTCGGCCGTGCCCTGTCCGGCGCTGATCGCGCTGGCCGTCCTGGTCACCGTCGCGTACTACCTGCGGCACTTCGGCGGCGGCCGTGAGCTGTACGCCCTCGGCTCCAACCCCGAGGCCGCCCGCCTCGCCGGGATCTCCGTCCGCAAGCGGATCCTCGTCGCGTACACCGTGTGTGGCGCGCTCGCCGGGCTCGCGGGCGCCCTCTACCTCGCGCGGTTCGGCAACGTCGACTCCGCGACCGGCACCGGCTACGAACTCACCGTCGTCAGCGCCGTCGTGGTCGGCGGCGTCGTCTTCACCGGTGGCTCAGGAAGCGTCTACGGCGCGGCACTCGGCGCACTTCTGCTCACCTCCATCAACAGCGTGCTGCCCGCCCTCGGCGTCAGCTCCGTGTGGGTGCTCGCCATCAACGGCGTGCTGCTCGTCCTCGCCATCGCCGTCGACCGGGTCGTCGCCCTGCGCGTCGCCAAGGCCCTGAAGAAGCGGGCCGCATCTAACAGAAGGAGCGCCCGCCATGGCTGACTCCCCGCTCACGCGCGCCGTCCGCTGGGACACCGCTGTCGGCACTCTCCTTGTCGTCCTGCTCCTCCTGTCCTTCTCCTTTGTCGACGGTTTCGGGAACGCCCTCAACTTGTCGTTCCTCATCGGCAATACGTTGCCCATCGCGCTGATAGCCCTCCCGATGACGCTGCTCGTCGTCTCCGGAGAGATCGACCTCTCCGTGGCGTCGACCGCCGGGCTCTCCGGTGCGGTGATGGGCGCCCTGTGGAACGCGGGGCTCGCCATCGAGACGATCATTCCGCTGTGCCTGCTGCTGGGTGTGGTGTGCGGGCTCGTCAACGGGCTGCTCGTGACGCGGCTCGGGCTGCCCTCGCTCGCCGTCACCATCGGCACCATGGCCGCCTACCGGGGCGTCGCGCAGATCGTCCTCGGCTCGGACGCCGTCACCGACTTCCCCGCCCAGTACCTCGACTTCGGGGCGGGACGGATCGGCGACACCTTCATCCCGTACGCCTTCCTGCCCTTCCTGGGGCTGCTGGCCATCGCCGTCGTCGTCCTGCACGCCACGCCCTTCGGACGCTCGCTGTTCGCGATCGGCGCGGGCGAGGAGGCGGCGCGGTTCGCCGGGGTGCGCGTCAAGCGGCACAAGCTGTGGCTGTTCGTCACCACCGGCCTGATGGCCTCGCTCACCGGGATCTTCTGGGCGCTGCACTACGCGAGCGCCCGCTACGACAACGCCACCGGGCTCGAACTCTCCGTCGTCGCGGCCGTCCTGCTCGGCGGCATCGACTTCGACGGCGGCAAGGGCACCCTGGGCGGCGCTGTCGCCGGGGTCTTCCTGCTCGGTGCGCTGCAGAACGCGACGAGCCTGCTCAACGTCTCCGCGCAGTCCCAGATCGTCGTCACCGGCGTGCTCCTCATCGTGTCCGTGCTGGGACCCCGTGTCGCGCGCCAGATCGCGGTCGCCAGGGCGGGGCGCACATCTGCCTCAGTGCCGTCGCCCGCCTCCAGCCCTCCGCCGTCGTCATCAACCGCCCCGTAAAGGACCTCACCCCGTAAAAGACCTCACCCCGTAAAGGACACCTCCATGCGCAAGTCGTCGATCCGCCGTGCCTGCGCGGCCCTCGCCGCCGTCACCTCACTCGCCCTGACCGCCACCGCCTGTGGTGGCACCACCAAGAACGACGCCGGCAATGACGGTGGCTCCCACGCCTCGGCAGGCAAGGCCGACCCGAACGCCGCCACCAAGAAGGGCCTCACCGTCGGCTTCCTGCCCAAGCAGGTCAACAACCCGTACTTCACGGTCGCCGACAAGGGCGGCGAGAAGGCACTCAAGGAACTCGGATCGACGTACAAGGAGACGGGCCCCAACAGCGCCACCGACACCAGCGGCCAGGTCAATTACGTCAACACGCTCACCCAGCAGCAGGTCGACGCCATGGCCGTCTCCGCACAGGACCCCGGCGCCCTGTGCACGGCCCTGAAGCAGGCCATGAAGAACGGCGTCAAGGTCGTCACGTACGACTCGGACACCAAGCCCGCCTGCCGGCACGTCTTCGTCTCCCAGGCGAGCGCCGAGGCACTGGGCCGCAGCCAGGTACGGCTGCTCGGCGAACAGCTCGGGCACAAGGGCGAGATTGCGATCCTCTCCGCCGCGCAGACCGCGACGAACCAGAACACGTGGATCGGGTTCATGAAGGACGAGCTGAAGAAGCCCGAGTACAAGGACATGAAGCTCGTGAAGACCGCCTACGGCAACGACGACGCGCAGCAGTCCTTCCAGCAGACGCAGGGCCTCCTCCAGGAGCACCCCGACCTCGCCGGGATCATCTCGCCCACCACGGTCGGCATCAAGGCGGCCGCCCAGTACCTGTCCGGCTCCAAGTACAAGGGCAAGGTCCTGCTCACCGGCCTCGGTACCCCCAACGACCTGCGCGAGTACGTGAAGAACGGCACCATCGAGGCCTTCGAGCTGTGGGACCCCGCCAAGCTCGGCGCGCTCGCCGCGCACACCGCCGTCGCGCTCTCCTCCGGGCAGATCACCGGTAAGAAGGGCGAGACGTTCAAGGCGGGCGAACTCGGGGCCTTCACGATCGGCGACGACGGTGTCGTCGACCTCGGGCGGCCCACTGTGTTCGACAAGAAGAACGTCGACCGGTACAGGTTCTGAGCCTCATACCCCGGACCTCATACCCCGGACCTCACTACCTCGTACCTCGTATCTCGTGCCTCTCGGCGAACGTAGGCTGGACCGCAGGGCCGGGGACGGCCGCACAGCAGGATGGAGCACCTGAAACGCATGGTCGGCATCAAAGACGTGGCGAAGCACGCCGGGGTGTCGGTGGGCACCGTGTCGAACGTGATCAACCGCCCGGACATGGTCTCCGAAGAGACCCGGCACCGTGTGCTGGCCGTCATCGACCGGCTCGGCTACGTACGCAGCGAGTCGGCACGGCAGCTGCGGGCGGGGCGCAGCCGCATCATGGCGCTGCTCGTCCTGGACATGGGCAACCCGTTCTTCGTGGACGTCGCGCGGGGCGCCGAACGGGCCGCCCGGGAGGCCGGGCTGCGGGTCATGGTGTGCAACAGCGGGCAGAGCCCCGCCGAGGAGGCCGAGTATCTGGCGCTCTTCGCCGAGCAGCGGGTCCGCGGCGTCCTGCTCACCCCGGCCGACGCGACCGGGCGGACCATCGAGGCCTTCCGCAGGCACGACATCCCGTTCGTCCTCGTCGACCGGGTCGCCGAGGGGGCCACCGAGTGCTCGGTCTCCGTGGACGACATGATGGGCGGTGCGCTCGCCGCCCGCCATCTCGTGGACGCGGGGCACCGCAGCATCGCGTACGTGAGCGGCCCGCCCGGGCTCAACCAGGTCAAGGACCGCCGCCAGGGCGCGCTCCAGGCGCTCGCCGAGGCCGGCCTCGCCGCGTCGGCGCTGCGGGAGCTGCCGACCGAGCGCCTCGACGTGGCCGCGGGCCGCGACGCGGGCGCCCGGATCCTCGGCCTCGCGGAGCGGCCCACCGCCGTCTTCTGCGCCAACGACCTGCTCGCGCTCGGGGTGCTCCAGGCGATGTACGCGGCAGGGGTGCGCGTCCCCGAGGACGTGGCGATCGTCGGCTACGACGACATCGAGTTCGCGGCCGCCGCCGTCGTACCGCTCACCTCGGTGCGCCAGCCCGCCGTCACCATGGGCGCGATGGCGGCGGAACTCCTCCTGGAGGAGACCGAGTCGGGGGACGCGGCCGGGCATGAGCACCGGCGCGTCGTGCTCACGCCGGAGCTGGTCGTACGACGCTCCAGCCTGGCGTCGCGCTGAGCGGAGGCGTGCGGCTCCTGGGCGCCGGTTCCGGCCGTGCCGCCGGTGTGCTGGACTGGGGCGGGAAGATCAGCTTTCGTCGCAGCGCCGAGGAGCAGCCTTGACCGTCACGTACCGCCAGCCAGGAGTCGTCCTCACAGACCGTCGCTTCAGCGTGCCGCTCGACCACGACGAGCCGGCGGGGGAGCGGATCGAGATCTACGCCCGCGAAGTGGTCTCCGCGTCACGTGGCGGCGCCGATCTGCCCTGGCTGGTCTACCTCACGGGCGGCCCCGGCTTCGGCGCCACCCGCTTCCACGGCAAGGAGTCCTGGCTCGGCCGCGCCCTGCGGGACTTCCGCGTCCTCCTCCTCGACCAGCGCGGCACCGGCAGCTCCACGCCCGCCAACCGCCAGACGCTCCCGCTGCGCGGCGGCCCCCGCGAACAGGCCGACTACCTGGCCCGCTTCCGCGCCGACTCCATCGTCCGCGACTGCGAGGCGATCCGCCCCGAGGTGACGGGCGGCGCCCCCTGGACCGTCCTCGGGCAGAGCTTCGGCGGTTTCTGCGCCACGCACTACCTGTCGGCGGCGCCCGAGGGACTGGCCGCCGCGCTCATCACCGGCGGCCTGCCCACCCTCGACGGCCACGCGGACGACGTGTACCGCGCGGCCTACCCGCGCATGGAACGCAAGAGCGCCGCGCACTACGCCCGTTACCCGCAGGACGTCGAGCGCGCCCGCCGCGTCGCCGCGTACCTCGCCGAGCACGAGCCGGTCCTGAACGGCGGCTACCGACTCACCGTCCCCGCCTTCCAGTCCCTCGGCATCCTGCTCGGCATGGGCGACGGCAGCCACCGGCTGCACTACCTCCTGGAGGACGCCTTCGTCCGTACGCCGTCGGGGACCGTGCTCTCCGACGCGTTCCAGGAGAACGTGCAGGCCGCCCTCTCGTACGCGGGCAGCCCGCTCTTCGCCGTCCTGCACGAGGCGATCTACGGCCAGGGGGAGCGGCCCACGGCCTGGGCGGCCGAGCGGGTGCGTGCCGAATTCCCGCGGTTCGACGCGGGCAAGGCGCTCGCGGGCGACGACCCTCTGCTGTTCACCGGCGAGGCCGTGCAGCGCTGGATGTTCGACAGCGACCCGGCGCTGCGTCCGCTGCGCGAGACCGCCGAACTGCTCGCCGCGCGCACCGACTGGCCGCGCCTGTACGACGTGGACCGCCTCGCGGCGAACGAGGTGCCGGTGGCCGCGTCGGTCTACCACGACGACATGTACGTGGACACGGAACACTCGCTGCGCACCGCCCGTGCCATCCGGGGGCTGCGCACCTGGGTGACGGACGAGTTCGAGCACGACGGGCTGCGGGTCGGCGGGCCGAGGGTGCTCGACCGGCTGCTCGCGCTGACGCGCGGGGAGGCGTGAGGTCCGTCCCGGTGCGAGGCGCGGGACAACTCGCTGTCAGAGGCCGCGGTTAGGCTGCGGTCATGACCGAGTCGCAGTCGCAGCCCGTGGCCGAGGCCGCAGCGCCCGCACAGCCCGCACAGCTCGTCCCCATGCCGGAGGACTGGCAGCGTGCCCTCGCCGTCGTCGCGCACCCCGACGACCTGGAGTACGGGTGCGCGGCGGCGATCGCGGGCTGGACGGACGGGGGCCGCGAGATCGCGTACCTCCTGGCGAGCCGCGGCGAGGCGGGCATCGACACGATCGACCCCGCCACCTGCGGTCCGCTGCGCGAGCGGGAGCAGCGGGCGAGCGCGGCCGTCGTCGGCGTCGGCACGGTGGAGTTCCTCGACCACAGGGACGGCGTCATCGAGTACGGCACGGCGCTGCGCCGCGACATCGCCGCCGCGATCCGCAGACACCGCCCCGAGCTGGTCATCACGCTCAACCACCGCGACACCTGGGGCGGCGTCGCCTGGAACACCCCCGACCATGTGGCGGTGGGCCGCGCCACGCTGGACGCGGCGGGGGACGCGGGCAACCGCTGGATCTTCCCCGAGCTGATCGAGGAGCAGGGCCTGGAGCCCTGGGACGGCGTGCGGTGGGTCGCCGTCGCCGGTTCGTCGACGCCCACGCACGCGGTGGACGCGTCGGCCGGGCTTGAGCGCTCGGTGGCCTCGCTCCTCGAACACCGTACGTACATCGAGGCGTTGACGGACGACGACCCCGAGAAGTACTGCCGTACGTTCCTGACGGGCAACGCCCAAGCGCTGGCGCCGCGCTTCGGCGGCAGGCCGGCGGTGGGGTTCGAGGTGTTCAGCCGCTGAGGGCTCAACGCCTGGAGCTGGGAGTCCACGCGGCAACCCGGCCCACCACCTCGTGCTCCCGGCCGCCCGCCGTCACCCTGGCCACCGCAGCTTCCGCCTCCGGCGTGAAGACGCCTGCCCGGCGACGCGCGGCCTCCGCGTCGATGGCTGTCATGACCAGCTCGGCGTTGATCGTGAGGCCGGCACGGTAGCCCGCGGACGCCGCGTTGATGACCTGTTCCATCGGGCCCGCGGCGTTGCCCACCGCCCACACGCCGGGGACCGTGGTGCGGCCCGTCTCGTCCACGGTCGGGTAGGGGCCGACCGGGGTCTGCCTGGTCTCGGCGCCGAGCGCGGTGAGCAGGTCGTCGCGCGGCACCGGCTTCGCCGCGACGAACAGGACCGAGCGAGGGAACACCCGGCCGTCGGCGAGCCGTACGCCCGTCAGGCGGTCGTCCGTCACCTCCAGGCCGGCGACCTCGCCCTCCACCACGGAGACCCCGGCGGCCGCCAGACGCTCCCACTCCGCGTCCGGCAGCTCCCGCACGGTGTGCAGGAAGAGCGTCACGTCCTTGGACCACTGGGTGACGAGCAGCGCCTGGTGAGCGTTGAACGGCTCCGACGCGAGGACGCCGAAGGCCTCGTCCCGCACCTCCCAACCGTGGCAGTAAGGGCAGTGCAGCACGTCGCGGCCCCAGCGCTCGGCCACGCCCGGCACGGAAGGCAGCTCGTCCACCAGGCCCGTGGCCAGGACGACCCGCCGCGCGCGCACCGCCCCGCTGTCCGCGAGCCGCACCCCGAACTCCCCCTCGCCGTCCGGCACCACCTCCGCCACCCGGCCCCGCACCACCTCCACTCCGTACTGCTCCAGCTCCCGCCGCCCCTCGGCGAGGAACTCGGCGGGCGGCATGCCGTCCCGCGACAGATAGCCCTGCATGTGCGCGGCGGGCGCGTTGCGGGGTTCGCCCGCGTCGACCACGAGGACCCGCCGCCTCGAACGGCCGAGTACCAGTGCCGCGCTCAGGCCCGCCGCGCCGCCTCCGATGACCACTACGTCGTACAACATCCGGTTTCCCTCTCGTCGCCTACCCCTGGACCATGCTCCTGTGGTGCGTTATTGACAAATGGCATTGCCAGTACCGCAAAAAATGTCATGATGGGGCCATGAGCGAAGAGGAAGAGACGGAAGCGCCGCAAGAGATGGACCAGGTCCTCACCGAGGTCGGGCCCCGGCTGCGCCGCATCCGCAAGGAGCGCGGCGCCACCCTCGCGGGGCTCTCCGCCGCCACCGGCATCTCGGTCAGCACCCTGTCCCGCCTGGAGTCCGGCAACCGCAAGCCCAGCCTCGAACTCCTGCTGCCCATCGCCCGTGCCCACCAGGTCCCCCTGGACGAGCTGGTGGGCGCCCCGCCCGTGGGCGACCCGCGCGTGCGGGCCAAGCCGATCGTCCGGCACGGCCGCACGATGCTGCCGCTCACCCGGCAGCCGGGCGGTCTCCAGGCGTACAAGGTGATAGAGCCCGCCCGCACCTCCCCGGCCCCGGAGCCGCAGACGCACGAGGGGTACGAGTGGCTGTACGTCCTGTCCGGGAAGCTGCGGCTGATCCTCGGCGACCACGACGTGCTGCTCGGCCCGGGCGAGGCCGCGGAGTTCGACACCCGCGTCCCGCACTGGTTCGGCGCCACGAGCGAAGGAGGAGCCGAGTTCCTCAGCCTCTTCGGGCCCCAGGGCGAGCGCATGCACGTACGGGCGCGGCCCACGCGCAAGGAGAAGCAGGACTGACGGCTTCCGGTGGCTGTTCCCGATGGACGGTTCCCCTGCGGCAAGCGACCGCTTAGTATGCGGAACGAGCCCGGTCTACGACAGCCCCGTGGAGGCCCCGCATGCAGGCATGGCAAGTGCACGAGAACGGCGAGCCGGGCGAGGTCATGCGCCTCGCGGAGGTGGACCGCCCGCGGCCCGGCGACGGGCAGGTGCTCCTGAAGGTCCGCGCCGCGAACATCAACTTCCCCGACGCCCTGCTCTGCCGCGGCCAGTACCAGGTCAGGCCCCCGCTGCCCTTCACGCCGGGCGTGGAGATCTGCGGCGAGACCGAGGACGGGCGGCGCGTGATCGCCAACCCGGCGCTGCCGTACGGCGGCTTCGCCGAGTACGCCGTCGCGGACGCCGCCGCCCTGCTGCCCGCGCCGGACGCACTGGACGACGCCCAGGCCGCCGCGCTGCACATCGGCTATCAGACGGGGTGGTTCGGCCTGCACCGGCGCGCGCACCTTCAGGAGGGCGAGACCCTCCTCGTACACGCGGCCGCGGGCGGCGTCGGCAGCGCCGCCGTGCAGCTCGGCAAGGCCGCGGGCGCCAAGGTCATCGGCGTCGTCGGCGGCGCGGACAAGGCGGAGGCCGCGCGCGGACTCGGCTGCGACCTCGTCCTCGACCGGCGTACGGACGATGTCGTCGCGGGCGTCAAGGAGGCCACCGGCGGCCGCGGCGCCGACGTCGTGTACGACCCCGTGGGCGGAGACGCGTACGCCAAGTCCGCGAAGTGCGTGGCCTTCGAGGGCCGGATCGTCGTCGTCGGCTTCGCGAGCGGCACCATTCCCTCGCCCGCGCTCAACCACGCCCTGGTGAAGAACTACGCGATCATGGGCCTGCACTGGGGCCTGTACAACACCAAGGACCCGCGCTCGATCGCACGCTGCCACGAGGAGCTGACCGAGCTGGCCACCAAGGGTGTCATCAGGCCGCTGGTGAGCGAGCGGGTGCCGATGGCCGGCGCCGCCGCGGCCGTGCAGCGCGTCGCCGACGGCGTCACCACCGGACGCGTGGCCGTCCTGCCGCACGGAGGTGCCGCATGACCGACGCCGCCGAACTGCGCACCCGTACGCGGGAGTTCCTGGCCGCACACCCGCCCGGGAGCATCGACCGCGCCGACTTCCTCACGGCCCGCTTCGACGCCGGGCTCGCCTGGGTGCACTACCCCGAGGGGCTTGGCGGCCTCGGTGTGCCGCGCTCCCTGCAAGCCGTCGTGGACGCCGAGCTGGAGGCCGCGGGCGCGCCCGACAACGACCCGCGCCGGATCGGTATCGGCCTCGGCATGGCCGCGCCGACCGTTCTCGGCTTCGGCACCGAGGAGCAGAAGCGCCGCTTCCTGAGGCCGCTGTGGACCGGCGAGGAGGTGTGGTGCCAGCTCTTCAGTGAGCCGGGCGCCGGCTCCGACCTCGCCGCGCTCGGCACCCGCGCCGTCCGCGACGAGGCGAGCGGCGACTGGATCGTCAACGGGCAGAAGGTGTGGACGTCCAGCGCCCACACCGCGCGCTGGGCCATCCTCATCGCCCGTACCGACCCGGAGCAGCCCAAGCACCGCGGCATCACGTACTTCGTGTGCGACATGACGGACCCGGGCGTCGAGGTGCGGCCGCTGCGGCAGATCACCGGCGAGGCCGAGTTCAACGAGGTGTTCCTGACCGACGTACGCATCCCCGACGCGCACCGCCTCGGCGCGGTCGGCGAGGGCTGGAAGGTCGCCCGGACCACGCTCATGAACGAGCGCGTCTCCATCGGCGGCATGCGCGTCCCGCGCGAGGGCGGCATGATCGGCCCGGTCGCCGAGGTCTGGCGCGAGCGGCCCGAGCTGCGCACCCACGACCTCCACCAGCGCCTCCTGAAGCTCTGGGTCGACGCCGAGGTCGCCCGGCTCACCGGCGAGCGGCTGCGCCAGCAGCTCGTCGCGGGCCAGCCGGGTCCCGAGGGCTCCGGCATGAAGCTCGGCTTCGCCCGCCTCAACCAGGAGATCAGCGGCCTGGAAGTGGAACTGCTCGGCGAGGAAGGGCTGTTGTACGAGGACTGGACGATGCGGCGGCCCGAGCTGGTCGACTTCACCGGCCGCGACGCCGGCTACCGCTATCTGCGGTCCAAGGGCAACAGCATCGAGGGCGGGACCAGCGAGGTCCTGCTGAACATCGTCGCCGAACGCGTCCTGGGCCTGCCCTCCGAGCCGCGCACCGACAAGGACGTCGCCTGGAAGGACCTCGCGCGATGACTGACCTGCTCTACTCCGAAGAGGAAGAGGCACTGCGCTCCGCGGTGCGCGACCTGCTCACCGACCACTGCGACGCGGCGTCCGTCGTGGCCCGCACCGAGACCGCCGAGCCGCACGACCGCGAGCTGTGGAAGGCCCTCTCCGACGGCATGGGCCTCGCCGGCCTCCTGGTCCCCGAGGAACTCGGCGGCCAGGGCGCCACGCACCGCGAAGCCGCCGTGGTCCTTGAGGAGCTGGGCCGGGCCGTCGCGCCCGTGCCGTATCTGACCAGCGCGGTGGTGGCGACCGAGGCGCTGCTCGCCTGCGACGGCGAAGCGGCGCGCGAGCTGCTCGGGGCGCTCGCCTCGGGCCGCAGGGTCGGCGTGCTCGCGATGCCGCTGTCGAGCGGCTCCGCAGACGAGCGGTCCGCCGTACGGGAGGAGAGCGGCGCCCTGCACGGCCGGGTGACGGGCGTGGCGGACGCCGCCGCGGCCGACGTGCTCCTGGTGCCCACCGGCGCCGGGCTCTTCGCGGTCGACGCCGCGGACACCGGGGTGGACGTCGAACCGCAGTCCTCGCTCGATCTGACGCGCCCGCTCGCCGCCGTCACCTTCGACGGGGCACGCGCGCGTGCCCTCGCCCCGGACGCGCGGCCCGCGGTCGCGCGGGGGCTGCGCGCAGGCGCGGGGCTGCTCGCGTCCGAGCAGCTGGGCGTCGCCGACTGGTGCCTGACCGAGACAGTCCGCTATGTGAAGGAGCGGCACCAGTTCAACCGGCCCGTCGGCTCCTTCCAGGCGCTCAAGCACCGGCTCGCCCAGCTGTGGCTGGAGGTGGTCAACACCCGTGCCGCCGCGCGCCACGCGGCGGACGCGCTGGCCACGGGGAGCGACGAGCCCGGCCTCGCCTCGGCGCTGGCGCAGGCGTACGCGGCACCGGTGGCGGTGCGCGCCGCGGAGGAGGCGCTGCAGCTGCACGGCGGCATCGGCATGACCTGGGAACACCCCGTCCACCTCTACCTGAAGCGCGCCAAGGCCGACTCGATCGCCTACGGCACGGCGGGACACCACCGCGCGGCCCTGGCCGGGCTGGTCGCCCTTCCGGCGCCCTGACCTGCGTACACACTCCGAGAGAGATCGATGCGGCCCGCACCTGCCAGGTGCGGGCCGCGGCTCTGCCCCGCTACTGCGTAAGGCATAATTGCGAGCCGTTCGCAACAACGCTTGATCTTCAGTAAGGGTGTGGAGCATGAGGGCCCGATCGATACGGGGCACGAGCGGCGTGGCCGCGGCCATCGCGATAGCGGTCGCGGCCTCCGCCTGCTCGGCGCCGGGCGACGGCGGCGGCGCGGGGGGCGCGAAGGATTCGGCGGTGGTCGGCATCGCGTACGAGCCCGAGACCCTCAGCCCGCTCCTCGGCTACGGCAAGGACGGCAACTCGAAGATCTTCGACGGGCTGCTCACGCACGACGCCGACATGAAGCTGAAGCCCGCGCTCGCCGCCGCGCTGCCCAAGGTCACCGACGGCGGCAAGACGTACACGTACAAGCTGCGCAAGGGCGTCAAGTTCAGCGACGGGAAGCCCTTCTCGGCCAAGGACGTCGTCTTCACGTACGAGACGATCCTCGACAAGAAGACCAACAACGCCTCCAAGACCGAGCTGGACGCCATCAAGAGCGTCGAGGCGGAGGGCTCCGCGGGGGACACCGTCGTCTTCCACCTCAAGTACCCCTACGCGCCGTTCGCCGAGCGCACCGTCCTGCCCATCGCCCCCGAGCACGTCGCGGGCAAGCAGGACGTGAACACCGGCGCCTTCACCACCAAGCCGGTCGGCACGGGCCCCTACGAACTCGTGAAGTGGTCCAAGGGCGAGAAGCTGAGCTTCAAGGCCAACCCCGACTACTGGGGCGGCGCACCGAAGATCAAGAACTTCACGATGGCGATCATCAAGGACGACGACGTGCGGGCCACCCGGCTCGACGCCGGTGAGCTCGACGGCGCGATCCTGCCGCCCAACCTCGCGAAGAAGTACGAGCACGACGGCGACCGGAAGACGTACGCCGCCAAGACCTTCGACTACCGCGTCGTGACGCTGCCCACCGGCAACAAGGTCACCGGCGACACCGGCATCCGCCGCGCCCTCGACGTCGGCGTCGACCGCAAGGCCATGGTCGACTCGATCCTGGACGGCGCGGGCAAGGAGGCCTACGGGCCGGTCCCGACCGACAGCCCGTGGTTCACCAAGGGCACCGAGCGGAAGTTCGACGCCGGCAAGGCCAAGAAGATCCTCGACGACGCCGGGTGGAAGCCGGGCGAGGACGGCATCCGCGAGAAGGACGGCGTCCGGGCGACGTTCCCCCTCTGGTACCTCTCCGGCGACAAGCTCCGCCAGGACCACGCCCTCGCCTACGCCTCCGACGCCAAGAAGCTCGGCGTCAAGGTCGAGGTGCAGTCCGGCACCTGGGAGGTCATCCAGCCGCGCATGCCGAAGGACGCGGTCCTCGCGGGCGGCGGCTCCCCGGCCGACCCCGACTTCGACCAGTACACGCTCCTGAAGTCCTCCCTCGCCGGTGACGGCTTCAACAACATGGCGCACTACGACAACAAGAAGGTCGACGCGGCCCTGGAGGACGCCCGCAGGAGCGGCGACCACGCCAAGCGCCAGGCCGCCTACGACACCATCCAGCGCCAGCTCGTGAAGAACCCCGGCTACACCTTCCTCACGCACATCGACCACCTCTACGTCGTCGACAAGAAGTTCGGCGACCTGACCACGCAGGTCGAGCCGCACGACCACGGCCTCGCCTCCGGTCCCTGGTGGAACGTCGAGGACTGGCAGCCCAAGAAGTGACCTCGGCGATATCCAAGGCCCCAGGGGAGGCGACCGGCCGTCGCCTCCCCTGGGGGCCGATGGCGCGCCTGGCCGGACGGCGCGCGCTGTTCGCGGTGCCCGTGCTGCTCGTCGTCACCTTCGGCGTCTTCGCCATCGCCGCCGCCTCGCCCTTCGACCCCGTCAAGGCGTACGCGGGCACGGCCGGGCTCACCGCCTCACAGGAGAACCTCGACCAGCTGCGCGCCAACCTCGGCGTCGACCGGCCGCTGGCCACCCGCTGGTGGGAGTGGCTGACCTCGGCCCTCTCCGGCGACCTCGGCGACTCCAGCACACTGCGCCAGCCCGTCTCGGACGTCATCGGGGAGCGCGTCGGCTGGTCCGTGCTGCTCGCCGCGACCGCGTTCCTCGTCGCGATCCTGCTCGGCACGGCGCTCGGCGTCCTCGCCGCGCGCCGCCCCGGCGGCTGGCTCGACCGCGCCGTGACCTCGCTCGCGTACACCCTCGAAGCGGCGCCGCCGTTCTGGCTCGGCCTGCTCGCCGTCTGGCTGTTCGCGCTGAAGCTGGGTGTGCTGCCCTCGGGCGGTCTGACCGACACGGCCAGTTCCGCCGTGACCGCCGGGCAGGTCGCGAGCCACCTGGTGCTGCCCGCCGGGGTGCTCGCGGTCTCGCAGCTCCCCTGGTTCGTCCTCTACGTGCGTCAAGGCGTCGGCGACGCGCTGGGCGACGACCCCGTGCGCGGGGCACGCGCGCGTGGCCTCGCCGAACGGACCGTCCTGCTCGGGCACGCCCTGCGCTCCGGCATGCTGCCGGTCCTCACGCTCATCGGGTCGCGCGTGCCCGAACTGATCACCGGGGCTCTCCTGGTGGAGACCGTCTTCAGCTGGCCGGGCATCGCTGCGGCCACCGTGCAGGCCGCGACCTCCGTGGACTTCCCGCTGCTGGCCGCGCTGACCGCGCTCGCCACGGCCGCGGTGCTGCTCGGCAACCTCGTGGCCGACCTCCTGTACGGCCTCGCCGATCCGAGGGTGGGTTTTGATGGCTGAGGCCGCGAAGACTCGGAAGGCCGACATCGTCTGGCGCGTCCACGGCGGCGTGCGCCGCTCCACGCGCGCGTGGCGGGTGCGTTCCTCCGCGGTGATCGTCGCCGCGGTCGTCCTCGCCGTCCTTGTCGTGCCGCCGCTCGTCAACCTCGACGAGCAGGCCGTCGACCTGGCGGCGAAGCTGCGGCCGCCGTCGCTCGCGCATCCCTTCGGCACCGACGACGTCGGCCGCGACCTGCTCCTGCGCTGCGTCTACGGACTGCGGGTCTCACTTCTGGTGGGTGTCGTGGCCGCCGTCGTCGCCACCGTCATCGGCACCGCGGTGGGCGCCCTCGCGGCCGCCTCCGGGGGCTGGGTGGACCGGGTCGTGATGCGGCTCGTCGACGTCTTCTCGTCGGTACCGCACCTGCTGCTCGGCATCTTCATCGTCGCGATGTTCCGGCCCGGCGTCTGGCCGGTCGTCGTGTCCGTGGCCCTTACGCACTGGCTCTCCACCGCCCGCATCGTGCGCGCCGAGGTGCTCTCCCTGCGCTCGCGGCCCTACGTCGACGCGGCGATCTCCGGCGGCGCCTCACGGCTGCGCGTCGTGGTGCGGCACCTGCTGCCCGGCGTCCTGCCGCAGGCCGGGCTCGCCGCCGTCCTGATGGTCCCGCACGCCATCTGGCACGAGTCCGCGCTCTCGTTCCTCGGCCTCGGCCTGCCCACCCACCAGGCCAGTCTCGGCACGCTCGTGCAGAGCGCCCGCGGCTCGCTGCTCGCGGGCCACTGGTGGCCGACGCTCTTCCCCGGCCTGTTCATCATCGTGCCCACGCTGGCGATCGCGGGCCTCGCGGGCGCCTGGCGGGAACGGATCAACCCCCGGCGCCGATCGGAGCTGATGCTGTGAAGCCCGTTCTGTCCGTACAGGGACTCTCCGTACGGTTCCGCATGCGCGGCGGCACCCACGTCTCCGCCGTCACCGACGCCACCTTCGACCTCGCGGCGGGGGAGTGCCTCGCCCTGGTCGGCGAGAGCGGCTGCGGCAAGTCCGTGCTCGCCTCCGCGCTGCTCGGGCTGCTCCCCGAGAACGCGGAGACCGCGGGGGCGGCCCTCCTCGGCGGCATCGACCTCCTCGCCGCCGACGAACGCACCCTGGCCCGCACCGTGCGCGGGCGGCGCGTCGGCCTCGTACCGCAGAGTCCCGCCGCGCATCTGACGCCGGTACGGACCGTGCGCTCGCAGCTGGAGGAGACCCTGCGGGAGCTCGCCGGGGTGCGGCGGCCACGGCTGCGCGCCGCCGCCGAAGCGGCCGCCGAGCGCGCCGCGTTCCCCGCGGGGCACCTCGACCGCTACCCCCACGAGCTGTCCGGCGGCCTCGCCCAGCGCGCCGCCACCGCGCTCGCCCTCATCGGCGACGCGCCGCTGCTGCTCGCCGACGAACCCACCACCGGGCTCGACCGGGACCTCGTGGACCGCACCGTCGACGAGCTGCGCCGCCACGTCGGCGACGACCGGGCGCTGCTCCTGATCACCCATGACCTCGCGGCCGCCGAGCGCATCGCCGACCGCGTCGCCGTGATGTACGCGAGCCGCGTCGTCGAGATCGCCGAAGCCGCCGACTTCTTCGGCCCGCGCGGACCCCGGCACCCCTACGCCCGCGGGCTCCTCCACGCCCTGCCGGAACGGGAGTTCACACCCGTCCCCGGCATGCCGCCCGAGCTGTCCGCGCTCCCGGCGGGCTGCGCGTTCGCGGCACGCTGCGAACGCGCCGACGAGGCGTGCGCCACCGTGCCCGCGCTCACCGGCGGGGCCGCCTGCCACCACCCCCACGCGGACGTGCTGGAGGCTCCCCGTGCTTGAACTGCGCTCCATCACCGCCGGATACGACCGGCGCGCCCCCGTCGTCCGCTCCGTGGACCTCGCCATCGCCCCCGGTGAGTCCGTGGGGCTGCTCGGCCCCAGTGGCTGCGGCAAGTCGACGCTGGCGCGGGTCGCGGCGCTGCTGCACCGGCCCGACGCCGGGCAGGTCGTCATCGACGGCGAGGCCGCGAGGGGCTGGCGCCACCGCGCCCCGCGCGAGCAGCGCACCGCCTTCGGCGTCGTCTTCCAGCAGCCGCGGCTGTCCGCCGACCCCCGGCTGACGCTCAGGGATCTTGTCGCCGAGCCGCTGCGCGCGGTGGGCCGGTCCTCCGAGGCCGCCGCCCTGGTCCCGGAACTCGCCGCCCGCGTCGGCCTCGGCAAGGAGCTTCTGGGCCGCCGCCCGCACGAGGTCAGCGACGGCCAGCTGCAACGGGCATGCCTCGCCCGCGCCCTGGTGCTGCGCCCGCGCTGGCTCATCTGCGACGAGATGACGGCCATGCTGGACGCCTCCACGACGGCGGCCCTGGTCCACGTCGTGGAGGAGTACCGCCGCGAGCGCGGCGCCGGACTCCTCGCCGTCGGCCACGACCGCGTGCTCCTTGAGCGGTGGTGCGACCGCACCACGCACTGGGACGAACTCGGCCCCGCGGCACGGAACAAAGCACTCCGGACCCAATAAGACGGACTGTCAACAAAGCGGGAACTCTCAGCTCGGCTATCACTTACGGCCCGCCACATGCTCGTCCCCGGTTCGCTCCCCGAACCCCCGACCGGGCGTAGGGCACAGCGTGGCCGGCGCGTACAGGGACTCCGGGCAGCTCGCCGACGCCGGCCAGGAGGTCGCGCACCGCGCCGACCCGGAGGTGTTCACCGGGTCGGCGTGAACGCCCGGCGACGACCACGCCAACTCCCGGCCGGGCGGGTGCCGTGACGCGGGAGCAGCCGCATACTCACTGAGGTTCCGCATACTCACCGACGCCCCGGGAGCAGATATGGCCCTCACCACCCGTCGCAGAGCGCTGACCGCCCTCGGCGCCACCCTCGGCGCCGCCCTCGCGGGCGGCGTCGGGGCGCCCGCCCACGCACAGCCGGGCGAGCGCGGCCACCACCCGCGCCCCCGCCCCCTGATCCGCGCCCACGCGCACAACGACTACGAACACCCCAGGCCGCTCCTCGACGCCCTCGACCACCGCTTCGGCAGCGTCGAGGCCGACATCTTCCTGGTCGACGGGCAGCTCCTGGTCGCCCACGACCCGGTGGACCTCGACCCCTCCCGCACCCTCGAATCCCTCTACCTGGACCCGCTGGCGGCCCGTGTCCGCGCCCACCACGGCTCCGTCTACCGGGGCTACCACCGCACGCCCTTCCAGCTCCTCATCGACATCAAGACCGAGGGCGCGTCGACGTACGCCGAGCTCCACCGCCATCTGCGGCCCTACCGGCACCTGTTCACGTCGTACGCCCATGGAAAGGTCCGCCGCTCAGCGATCACGGCCGTCGTCTCGGGCGACCGCGCGGCCCGCGCCCCGATGCGGGCGCAGAAGGTCCGGCACGCCTTCTACGACGGCCGCCTCGCCGACCTCGGGACCGCGGAGCCCGCCTCTTTCATCCCGCTGATCAGCGACAACTGGTCGCTCAACTTCAGCTGGCAGGGCACGGGGCCGATCCCCGCCGCCGAGCGCGACAAGCTGCGCGGCATCGTCTCCGCCGCCCACGCGCGCGGGCAGCGCGTCCGTTTCTGGGCGACGCCCGATCTGCCGGGCCCGCAGCGCGAAGCGGTCTGGGGCGAGCTGCTCGCCGCCGGTGTCGATCACCTCAACACCGATGACCTCGCGGGGCTCGAAGCCTTCCTCGACGCGCGCGGCCGGTGAGCCGCGCCGGTCAACGCCGGGAGAAGTAAAACCCGTTCGGAGCACAGGTCACAGCCCCGGACGGACCCTCCGCTACGCGACACTGACGGCCGAAAGCCGCGATGTCGCGTGGCGGAGGAGGTACTTGCCATGGCTGTCTCGATCTCTGTGGTGCTGCTGCTGTTCATCCTGGCGGTGGTCTTTCTGCGCAACGGCGCGCTGAAGGTCTCGCACGCCGTGGTCTGCGCCCTGCTGGGCTTCTACCTGGCGAGCACGAGCATGGCGCCGACCATCCACAACGGCCTGACGGCCACCGCCGACATCGTCAGCGAACTCCAGCCGTGAGCGCGTTCCAGCCGTGACCGTTCCTTGCGGGCCCGTTTCTTGCGAGCCCGTTCCTTGCGGGTTCATGAACAACTGACGTCATTTCATGGACACTTCAAGAGGCCCGCTCTAGCTTCGGCGCATGTCCAGCAGACTGCGCCGCCTCGTCCCCGCCAGTGTCGTGGCCCTGACCGTGTCCCTCGCCGTCCCCGCGTACGCCGACGACATCCCCAAGGCGCCCGGCCACCGGCTCGTCAAGAGTTACGAGGGCGCGCCCGCCGCCGCCCGACCGCTGCCCGGCACCCCGCCGCCCCAGCATCCCTACCTCGCCGCCAACGGCCGCAGCGGTATGCACGCCGACGCGGCGGGCAGCGGGACGTACCCCTGGAGCGGTCCGCTCGGGAAGCGGCCCGCGGCCGACAGCGAGAAGATGGCGGCACTCGGCGGCGAGTGCGCGAACGTCACCTTCGACCGCGACGGCCGCATCGTCACCGTCTGCGGCACGTTCACCGGCTTCCTCGTCAAGCTGCTCGACCCGAAGACGCTGGCCACGCTCGCCGAGTACAAGCTGCCCCAGCGGCCCTCGACGGTCGAGGCCATCACGCGGCTCGACTTCTCCAAAATCTTCAAGGACACGTCGGGCGGCGCCTATTCGTACCTCGACCACAAGGACCGTCTCGTCCTCGCCGACTCCCGGCAGCACATCGTCAGGCTCGCCCACGAGCGGACGGCGGACGGCGGTTGGCGCTTCGTCGTCGACAAGGAGTGGGACCTGACGGCGCACGTCCCGCACGACTGCGTGACCTGGTCGAATCTCTACCCGAGTGGCGAATGTGACCCGGTCACCTCGGTGATGCCCGACTGGGAGGGCCGCATGTGGTGGGTGACGCGGCAGGGCCGCGTCGGCACCGTCGACCCCGAGTCCGGCTCCATCCGTTCCCTACGGCTCGACGGCGAGGAGATCCAGAACTCCTTCTCGGTCGCCGACGACGGCGTCTCCATCGTCTCCGACCACGCCCTCTACAGCTTCCGCGCCGCCCCGGACGGAACGCCGAAGGTCATCTGGCGCCAGACGTACGACCGCGGCACCGGCACGAAACCGGGCTCGGTCAACCAGGGCTCGGGCACCACGCCCGACCTCTTCGGCGAGCGCGACGACTACGTGGCGATCACCGACAACGCCGACGACCGTATGAACGTCCTCGTCTACCGGCGCGGCGCCGACGTGCCGGACGAACGGCGCCTCGTCTGCAAGGTCCCCGTCTTCGGCTCCGGCGCGTCCACCACCGACAACTCGCTGATCACCTGGGGCGACAGCCTCGTCGTCGAGAACAACTACGGCTACGAGAACATCACCTCACTCACGCTCGGCCGCAGCGTCGTCGGCGGCGTCAGCAGGATCGACGTGCGCGAGGACGGCAGCGGCTGCGACACGGCCTGGGAGAGCGGCGTGCGCGCCCCCTCCACCGTGCCCAAACTGTCCACCGCCAACGGCCTGTTGTACTTCTACACCAAGGAACCCAACAGCCTCGGCGTCGACGCCTGGTACCTCACCGCGGTGGACTTCCGCACCGGCGACACCCGGTGGAAGCGGCTCGCCGGTACGGGCGTCGCGTACGACAACAACTGGGCGCCCGTGACGCTCGGCCCCGACGGGACGGCCTACGTGGGCGTCTTCAACGGCCTGGTGGCGGTGCGGGACACCGAGTGAACCGCCGGGGGCGCGCCCCCGTCACGTCCGGGAGAACACGCCGATGCCGTTGGGCACCGGGCGCTCCACCCCGCCGCTGGGGTTGTTGCGCACAGTCACGGCATCGGCCCCCGGCGCCCGCGCGACCAGCGTGGACGTGGCGGAGACCAGGGTGGAGGAGCCGCCGCCGTCCAGGCTGAAGCCGTCCGTCGCGCCAAGGCCGCGCAGCGTCCGCGCCACTTCGGCGATGGTGAGGCCCGTACGGAACTCGGGGGAGCCGTCGAGCGAGAGCAGCAGCAGGCGCCGGCCGCCGTCGGAGATCCCGGCCGCGGTCCGCACCGCCGATGCGGTGGTGTCCAGGCCGGGCAGTGGCGCGCCGCCCCGCAGCACGGGGTAACCGCCGAGCGCGAAGCGGAACGGAATGCGCGAATCGGCGGCCACGAGACGGTGCCTGACCTGCACACGGTCGCCCTTCGACAGCTTGCGCAACTCCTGCGCGCCCGCCTCGCGGCCGACCAGGACCGTGCTGCCTTGGGCGACGGGGCCACTGCCCGGCGTGTCGGCCGAGGCCGCGACACGGCCGTAGCGGACTGTCACCTCATGCGTGTCCGTACTGCAGGGCGCGCCGCGGCTCGTGTCCGTGCCGCATGTCGCGCGCACCCGTGAGACGGCACCCCAGTCGCTGGTGAACGCGCCGACGGAACCGACCGGCAGCGCGTACTGGTTGAGCCCGCCGAGCGGCAGGCGGGAGCGCGGGGTGCGCACCTCCCCGTCCAGCGAGAGGTTGTCCAGGCGTGCCCGGCGGTCGACGCCCACCCCCAGGACCGCCTCGGTGGTGACGCCCGGCGGCATGGCGGGCCCGAAGCGCTGCCCGTTCGGCACGGCGGCCTTCAGCGCCCGACCGGCCGCGACCGCCGGACCGACGGGCGCGCCGGTCGCCTCGACGCCGGGATGCTGGGTCTCGGTGATGTTGAAGAAGTCGCCGTTGATCCCGCCGACCGCGCCGGCCCCGTCCGCGAGCGCGGAGACGGTCGAGCGCGCGGCGACCTTGCCCGGATACAGCAGGCCCACACCGGTGCGCGGATCACGCAGGTCGACGTCGAGCACATGGGCGCGGGCGGTGCCGCGCGAGCCCGGAACGTCGAAGTACCGGTACTCCACACCCGGCGCGATCTGTGCGGCCACCGCCGGCCGGGCGTCCCCGACAGCACCGCCGGCCGGTGCCGCTCCCGCGAGAGCCGCACCGGCCAGCGTGCCGAGCGTGGAGATGAGGGCGAGGGCCGTTCTGAACCGTCCACCGTGCCGCGTCCGCCGTGTCGGCCGTACCTGCCCTACCTGCCGTGTCCGCGGTGTCTGCCGTGTCTGTCGTGTCACAGATTTCCCCTGGGGTCGGCCGGGCCACCAACTGTCCCAGCGGTCAGCGGAGTTCACCGGACGGCGGTGGCTGCGCCCCGACCACCCGGGAACGGATCAGAAAACGTACGCCCTCCGGAGCCTCCAGCGAGAAGCCGCTGCCGCGCCCCGGCACGACGTCCACGATCAGCCGGGTGTGGCTCCACACTTCGTACTGGCTCTTCGACATCCAGAAGGTTATGGGCTCCGCCACGCCTTCGACGGTCAGCGACGCGAGCCGAATGTCGGAGTCGCCCGTACGGAACTCACCCTCCGGGTAGCACATGGGCGCGCTGCCGTCACAGCAGCCACCCGACTGATGGAACATCAGCGGCCCGTGCGCCTCCCGCAGCCGCCGCAGGAGCCGGGCGGCGGCGGGGGTCAGCTCGACGCGGGGCACATCGTCCTTGCTCCCATGACGGTCCTTGCTCTCATGACGGTCCATGGAGCGACCCTTCCCCTCGGCACGTTGCAACAGGGTTGCACGGAGTCCCCCGCAGGGATGGCGGGGCGGAGCGCGCTCCGCGAGGATGGCCCCTCTCTGTGGGCCCCGTGGAGCGGAGGCAGCGCGATGGGATCACACGCGGCGGCGGGACGGCGCAGGCCCGTGGTGTTCGGTGCGCTCGGTGTGACGCTGCTCGCCGCCCTGTTGTGCGTCCCGGGCGCGGGAGGCGCGCCGGTGTCCGCCGACGCCTGCCGGGACGCGGGGCCCTCGCTGCCGCGCGGCGACTGCGGGCCGTTCTGGCAGGTCCTCGCCGAGGACTTCGACGGCGACCGGGTGCCGCTCGGCGCGTTCAGCGGCTGCGACCACCACGCCGACACCTCCGCCGCGTACTGCGAGGGCCTGAAAGGCTCCTACCGCGACAACTGGTGGGCGTACCCGACCGGTTGGCGCGACACGGCCAACGACCGGGCCCGTGACGTCGTCGGCGTCTACCACCCCGAGGACACCGTGAGCGTGGGCCCCGCGGAGAACGGCGACGGCCGGATGCGCATCCGGATGTGGCGGCCCGCCGACGGAGGGCCCGTACACGCCGCGGCGGTCGTACCACGTGCCGTCATGCAGATGAAGTACGGCAAGTACAGCGCCCGCATCAAGGTGACCAGGCAGGCCCCCGGCTACAAGTCGGCCTGGCTGCACTACGGCGGCGGCTGCGAGATGGACCACCCCGAGGGCGAGTGGACCGGGCCGCTCAGCGCCTTCCACCACCCGTGCGGCGGCGGCGAGCAGGGCTCGTTCCGCGGCGCCGACGACTGGACCCGATGGCACACCGTGTCGACCGAGTGGACCCCCGGCCATGTCCGGTTCTTCGTGGACGGCGAGGAGATCGGGCACGACACGAGGGGAGTGCCGGACCGGCCCTTGTCGTGGGTCCTGCAGAACGAGAGCGCCCTGGAAGGGCCGGGGGCGGCGCCCGGCAGCAGCGCGCGGCTGGAGATCACATGGGTCGCGGCATACGCGTACGGCTGGAAGTGAACTCCCGTACAACCCTTGCCGCCCATCCCGTGTCGAACAGGGCGCCGGACAAGGAACGGGCCCTTTCCGGACACCCTCGCGCCAGCCCGGCCACCTTCCTTCACAGGAGCCGCTCGTGCGCAACAACCGTCCTGCCGCCCTCGCCGCGGCATCGTTCCTTCTGCTGACCGGGGCCGGTATCGCCGCCGCCCCCGCCGCCTTCGCCGGCACCCCCGGGGGTACGCGCGCCGACGACCGCAACAGCGACTTCAACGGCGACGGATACGAGGACGTGCTGGTCGGCGCCCCGGGCGCCACGGTCAGCGGTGACAAGGGCGCGGGACTCGTCACCGTCCAGTACGGCTCCACCAGAGGCATCGGCACCAGCGACGTCGCCCGGTTCAGCCAGTCGACGGACGGGATCGCCGGCGCCGCCGAGGTGGGCGACGGCTTCGGCAAGGCCGTCGCCACGGGCGACCTGGACGGCGACGGCTACGACGACGCGATCGTCGGCATCCCCGGAGAGGACATCGGCGACCGGGCGGACGCCGGTGGCGTCGCCATCCTGTGGGGCTCGAAGACCGGGCTCAGCGGCGCGGCCAGCGACTGGCTCCAGACCCAGGAGCCCACCGGGGGCGAGCAGTTCGGCGCGGGCCTCGCCGCGGCGCACCTCACCGGCGACACGCCGGGCGACGTGCTCGCCGTCCTGGACCGCGACGACCTGGAACTCTTCGTGTACGACGCCGCGCCGCAGCCCGGCCGGGCCCCGCTGCGCCGCCAGGACACCCAGCGGCTCTCCGCGGCCGCCGAGGAGCGCGACATCCTGCCGAAGTCCCTCACCACCGGCGACTACGACGGCAACGGCTACGCCGACCTCGTCGTCTCCGGCGTCACCGTGGGCCAGGAGCCGGGGCACGGCTGGTCCATGCACTTCGCGGGGAGCGCCGGCGGACTCACGTACAAGGGCGATCTGCGCGGCGGACCGGCGGCGGCCTCCGGCGACATCGACAACGACGGCTACGACGACCTGGTGACCGGCGAACCGGCCTCCCCCGACGACGGCGGCGAGACGATGACCGGCGGCCTGGTCGGCGTGCGCTACGGCACCGCGGACGGCCTCGGCGAGGAGGCCAAGTGGTGGACGCAGGACTCCACCGGCGTGCCCGGCACCGCCGAGCGCGGTGACGGCTGGGGCGCCGACCTGTCCGTCGCGGACACCAACGGCGACGGCTACGCGGACGTGGCGATCGGCGCGCCCGGCGAGGACATCGGCACCGTCGCCGACGCGGGGGCGGTGTGGGTGCTGCGCGGCTCGCAGAACGGCGTGACGGCGACCGGCGCCAAGTCGTTCGACCAGGACTCCGCGGACATCCCGGGTGTCCCCGAGAAGGGCGACAAGTGGGGCGCGCAGGTGCGGCTCTCGGACCCGAACAGGGACGGCCGCTTCGGCCTCCTGGCGGCCGCGCCCGGCGAGAACGCCGGGGACGGCGTGGTGTGGGTCCTGTCGGCGGGCACGGGCGGCGTCACCGCGTCGGGCTCCTGGACGTACGGCGGGTCGTCGCTGGGCGCGCCGGGCACCGGGGCGGCGTTCGGCGCGGCGATCGACGAGTGAGCACGGCCTGAAAGGACCTCCGGACACGGTCGTGCGCGGGCGTCTCCGTATCATCGCGGTGATCGCGCCACGCGCTCACGACTGTGTTCGGAGGCTGAACAGGCATGACGGAGAGCCGAGTTGTCATCGTCACGGGCGGCGGGACCGGCATCGGAGCCGCCACCGCCCGGCGACTGCGGGCCGACGGGCACCACGTGGTCGTATCGGGCCGCCGCCCGGAGCCGCTGCGCCGCGTCGCCGAGGAGACCGGGGCGCTGGCCCATCCCGCCGACGCGGGTGACGCCGAGGCCGTCGCCGGTCTCGTCGACGCGGCCGTGGCGGCGTACGGCCGGATCGACGGACTCGTGCTCAACGCCGGGGTCGGGCGCAGCGGCGCGGTCGGTGACCTCTCCGACGAGGACTGGGACACGGTGCTGCGCACCAACCTCACCGGCCCCTTCCTGCTCCTGCGTGCCGCGCTGCCGCACCTGCTGGCGGCACGCGGCGCCGTCGTCGCGGTCGCGTCGGTCGCCGCGCTGCGCAACGGCGTGGCGAACGCGGCGTACGCGACGTCGAAAGCGGCACTCGTCCAGCTGTGCCGTTCCGTCGCCGTCGACTACGGCAGGGACGGGCTGCGCGCCAACACGGTCTGCCCCAGCTGGGTGCGGACCGAGATGGCGGACCGGCGCATGACGCGGTTCGCCGCGGAGGCCGGTCTCGGCGAGCGCGGGGCCGACGCGGCGTACGAGGAGGCGGCGCGGCTGATCCCCGCCGGCCGCCCGGGGCAGCCGGAGGAGGTCGCCGAGGCCATCACCTGGCTGCTGTCGCCCGCCGCCTCCTTCGTCAACGGCGCGGCGCTGACCGTGGACGGCGGGGTCACGGCCGTCGACCCCGGAACGGTCGCCTTCGACTTCAGCGTCACGCCGCGCGGCTGAGCCTCTGCGCCGGGCCGGCTCCGGGGCCGGGCGTCAGCCGAAGCGTTCGACGCGGATCTGGGCCGGTGGGTACGGCGAGAAGGAAGTCGTGCCCACCGACCAGAGGCCGCCGTCCGTCCCGGGGATCGGCGCGAGCGCCTCCGGCAGGTAGGCGGCCGGGGTCTCCGGGCCCCGCTCACCGACCCAGGCCGTGCCGTCCCAGCGCAGGTAGTGGGCGCGCTTCTGGTCCCAGAAGTCCCAGCCCGAGATCCGGTCGGGCCTGCCGTCGGCGTCCCCCACGATGCCGCTCAACAGGCCCACGCCGAACGGCGCCCCGACGTCGTTCCACCGCGTGCCGTCCCAGTGCTCCAGCGTGACCCCGGGCGGTTTGCCGGGCGGTCCGCCCACTCCGTACGCGAATCCGGTCAGCCAGATGTCGTCGTGCGCGACGGGCAGCAGTCCGCTCACGGAGGCGCGGATGCCGAGCAGGCGGGGTATCACCGTCCAGGCGCCGTCCCAGCGGGCGATGACGTCACCGAACACCCACACCTCCCCGCCGGGTGTGACGTGGACGCCGGTCGGGGTGGGCGCGGCCACGTCCGGAAGCGGACGGCACCAGCGCCATGTCCCGCCGTCGCCGCACAGCAGCCCGGCCCGGTCGCCGCGCCGCCCCGAGACCCAGAACCGGCCGTCGGGCCCGGCGGCGGCATCCGTCAGCCGCGTCCCCGCCTCGCCCCGCCCGGGGAACGCGGTCTCCCGCCAGGTCCCGCCGTCCCACGTGAGGAGCTGGTCGTGGCCCTTGGTGTCGGTGCCGACGGCCCAGGCCGCCCCGCCCGAGGGGCTGACGGCGACGGACCGCAGGGAGGTGTACGTCAGGTGGGACAGGTCGGTCGGTTTCCAGGCCGTGCCGTCCCAGCTGAGGGCGATGGCGGTGCCCGGGGTGCCGCCGGAGCGGCCCTGTTCGCCCACGGCCCAGGCCCGGTCGGGCCCCGCGGCGGCCACGCCGACTAGGTGGGCGGCGGGCTGCCCGGCGGGGGCGGCGACTTCCCGCCAGGTCGCGGCGGCCGACGCGGGCCGCGCCGCGGCCGTACCGGTCAGGGACACGGGCAGAGCCAACCCGGCGCCGACGGTGGCAAGCCCACGGACCAAGTCACGTCTTCGCATGAGAAGAGCCTTTCCTCGGGGGTGTGCGTTCGGGGTTAAGCGTTCGACGTCCAGGGTGAGGCGTCAATGCACGCGGATGCCAGTTCCGCGCACCAACTGCGGGGCCGTAAGCGGCAGTTGAAGCAGAAAATTCCGTAGGGATCTCGTGTGACGAGTGCGTGAACCGGGGGCAAATATCGGCGTTTTGGTCAACAAGGCGCCCAAGTCAATTGTTGACAGCGCCAGTTGGTCTAGTCCATTTTGGTGGTACGCCAGTTCGACGAGGGGCGGCTGCGGCACCCGCTGCCCCGGCCGACCTGAAGCGGCCAGCAACCGAACCTTGGAGCACGCCATGCCAGCGTCCGACCGCTACCTCCATCGAGCCCCGTCCGCCGTCCCCTACTTCAGCGCCGACGGCGAGACGTACCTGGCGCAGACACAGCTGCGGGACCTGGCCAAGACACGGCCGCTCAAGGTGCTCTCCGAGGAGGACTTCGCCTTCTGGCAGACGTATGGCTACGTCGTCGTGAAGCAGGCGATCCCCACCGAGGCGGCCAAGGACCTGCTGGACTTCGCCTGGGAGTTCCAGGGGCTCGACCGGGGCCGCCCCGAGACCTGGTACGAGGAGCGCGAGTTCCGCTCCGACCTGGACCGCGAACTGCACGTCTACGGCTTCGTCGAGGCCTACCACCACCAGCTCATCTGGGACAGCCGCCAGACGCGGCGGGTCTACGACGCCTTCACCGACGTATGGGACTGCGACGAGCTCTGGGTGACCCTGGACCGGCTCAACCTCAACCCGCCCAACGTCAAGAACCGCTCCCGCTCCCTGATCGCCCCCACCGAGCGCGGGTTCGACATCAACCTCCACTGGGACGTCGACACCACCCTCGGCGTGCTGCCGCAGCGGGTGCAGGGCATCATCGCCCTGGACGACACCCGGCACGAGCACGGCGGCTTCCAGTGCTGCCCCGAGCTGTTCCGCCGGTTCGACCGGTGGAAGGCCCTCCAGCCGGACGGCCGCGACCCCATCCGCCCCGCGATCGACCAGGACGACATGCCCGTCATCCGGCCCGAACTGGAGGCCGGAGACCTGCTGATCTGGAACGGGCTGCTCGCACACGGCGTGGCGCCCAACACCTCCGCGAGCGGCGTCCGCGCCGTCCAGTACCTCTCGATGATGCCCGCCCTGGAGACCCACGAGGAGCTGCGCCGCTCCCGGGTCGACTCCTGGCGCCACCTCACCACCCCGGACTGGAACGCCACGCTCCTGGGCGACGCCGACAAGCCCGAGTCCCTGCGCTACGGCACCGCCACGCTCAACGACCTGGGCGAGAAGCTGCTGGGCCTCACGTCCTGGACCGGACAGGCCCCCGACCAGCCGATCGGGGAAGCCGCATGCGCCGCGTCTGCCTGACCCTGCCCACCAACAGGGCCTGCCCCGAGACGATCGCGGCGATCGGCGAGGAAGCGGCCCACGCCGCCGCGCACTTCGACGTCGAGGTGCACCTGCTGATCCTCGACTCCTCCGGCCCGGACACCTTCGCCGCCCACGCGCGGGCCGTCAGCGCGCTGGGTGACGTCCCGCGCGTCGTCACGCACCACCTCGGTGAGACGGAGCAGCGCGACTTCCTGCGCGGAGTGATCGGCCGGGCCGGGGTCGCCAAGCCCGAGCTGATGCTGGAGCTGATGCTCCCGGCCAAGCTCTCCTACGGGGCCTGCACCAACCGCGCGTTCCTCATCGCCGCCGCCCTCGGCTGCGAGTCCGTGCACCGCAGGGACTCCGACAGCCGGTACCAGACCCTCGACGGCGAACCCGTCTTCCCCGTCCACCACGAACTCATGTCGCTCGGCAAGCGCGCGGCGGACGCGGCGCACGGCGCCGTGGAGACCACTCTCGACGAGCGACACGCCCACAAGCGCGTGGCGATGGTCGGCAGCTCCTTCGTGGGCGAACTCTCCGTGGACATCGGCGAGATACGCGGCCTCGATCCCGAGGTCTACCACGACGTGGTCAGCCTCTGGGCGCCCGGCCACTGGTCCGACGACCAGAAGCGCGAGCTCGTCGACGACTCCTTCCGGGGCGCCGGCACGGAACCCTTCACGGGCGACCACGCGACACTGACCCTGGTCGACCCCATGCGCGTCGACATGTGCAACATCAGCTTCCACTCGGTGCACGAACACGTGCCGCTGCCGCCCGCCACCGACACCATCGGCAGCGACTACTTCCTCATCCACCTGGTCCACGACGCCGCCCTGCCCGGCGTCCTGCACAACCGCAACATCGTCAACTTCTACACCGCGGAACGCAGGACCGACGCGGGCTTCATCGCGTACCAGACGCGCTTCGTCAAGTTCTTCCTGTCGATGCTCTACTTCAACGTCATCTACGACCGGATGGCCGCCGCCGGTGACACGCTCCTCGACGACCGGGGCCAGGTCCGCGGCTCCGTCGTCGGCGCCCTCGTCAGGGAGAGCACCGCGCTCGACCGGGCCGAGAACGTCGAGCGCCTGGACCGCGTCGACGCCGCCTACCGCCGGCTCGGCGGCAGATACGGGCAGTTCGCCGACCTCCTCGCCGCGCGCCGCGAACGCCTCCTGGACGAGGCACGGAGCGACATCGAGGACTTCGCCCTGCTGATCGAGGCATGGGAACCCCTCATGCGGGCGAGCAAGGGCGCCGGCCGTCCGCTCCTTCCAGCGGGGCGGGCGACGTGAGCGCGACGATGACGCACGGGACCGTGCCGCTGTTCGACGCCCTGGCGGCCGCGGCCGAGGACCAGATCGTCTTCGACCTCCCCGGGATCGAGGAGCGCTACGAGACGCTGCGCCGCGAACTGCCCGGCGTCGCCGTCCGCTTCGCGATGAAGGCCTGCCCGGTGGACGAGGTGCTCACCCGCCTTGCCGAGCGGGGCTCCGGCGTCGACGCCGCGAGCCCTCATGAAGTGGAGCAGGCCCTGCGCGCGGGGGTGCCGGTCGACAGGATGCACTACGGCAACACCGTCAAGTCCGACCGCAACATCGCCGACGCGCACCGCCTCGGCATCAAAGACTTCGCGACCGACAGCCTGGAGGACGTGGCCGCCCTCGCACGCCACGCGCCGGGCGCCCGGGTGTTCTGCCGCCTCGCGACCACCGGCGAGGGAGCGCTCTGGGGGCTCAGCGACAAGTACGGCTGCTCGCCCGCCGACGCCGTCGCCGTCCTGGACAGGGCGCGTGAGCTGGGGCTGACCCCCGCGGGCCTGTCCGTCCACGTCGGCTCCCAGCAGATGACGGCCGACGCCTGGCGCGGCGCCTTCGACCGCATCGCGGACGTGCTCGGCGCCCTCGCACGGCGCGGCATCCCCATGGACCACGTCAATCTGGGCGGCGGCCTGCCCGCGCTCGGCTACCGCGACAAGCACGGCCGGGCGCTCGACCCCCCGATGGACAAGATCTTCACCGTGATCCGCGAGGGCATGGCGCGCCTCAAGGAGATCCAGGGCCACCGGCTCGGCTTCGTCGTCGAGCCAGGCCGCTATCTCATCGCCGACCACGGGGCCATCCGCGCCCACGTCTCCCGGCTCTCGGCACGGCGCAGACCGGACGGCGAGCGGCAGTACTGGCTGTACCTCAGCTGCGGCAAGTTCAACGGCCTCTACGAGATGGACCAGTTGCAGTACCGCCTCGTCTTCCCCTCCCACCGCGACGCCGAGTCCGTCCCGGCCGTGGTGGCGGGCCCCACCTGCGACAGCGACGACGCCTTCTCGCACGAGGACGGCCTTGTCCCGGTGCCCAAGGCGCTGGCCTCGGGCGATCCGGTGTGGGTGCTGTCCTGCGGCGCGTACGCGACCAGCTATATGACGCAGGGCTTCAACGGCTTCAGCCCGCTCCCGTACACGTGGATAGACGGCGGGGACGCGTGAACCAGAAGATTACGAACGACGAGATCGCGAACCACGAGACCGTGAACCACGGAATACGGATACGCCGCGTCGCCGACAGCGACTGGGACGGCATCGCCGTCCTTGAGCACCGCGCCTACAGCCGCCTCGGCCTGTCGGAGGGGCGGGCCGCGCTGGAGTCCAAGGCGCACGCGTCCCCGGCCACCTGCTTCGCGCTGGACCTGGGCGGGCGCCTCGCGGGCTATCTGCTGGCCCTGCCGTACCCGGAGTCCGCCTACCCGGACCTGCGCGGCACCGAGGAGAAGCCCGCGCCCGCGTCGCGCAACCTGCATCTGCACGACATCGTCATCGCGGAGGACCTGCGGCACAGGGGCCTCGCGCGGCACCTCCTGAACCGCCTCACCATGACGGCCCGTTCGCACGGTTACGAGCAGATATCCCTGGTGGCCGTCGGCGGCAGCGACACGTTCTGGTCGGCCCGCGGCTTCACCGCCGGCCAAGGGGCCGTGCCCCCCGCCGCATACGGGCCGACCGCCGTCTACATGTCCAAGGCGGTGCCGGCCGGGCCGTCGCCGCGCGGAGAAACAGAGAAGTGGGCTGATGCGGGTGCTCCGCGTACGTGATCCTTTCCACCGAGGCCAGCTGGCGATCGCGGCCCTGTTCTGCTCGCTCGGCTTCCAGTACGCCACATGGGCCTCGCGGATCCCCGCGCTCAAGACCGACCTCGGCCTGAGCGCGGCGGAGGTCGGCGTCCTGCTGATGGCCGCGGGGGCCGGCGCCGCGGTGGCGTTCCCGCTGATCGCGGCGTTGATGCGGCGCCTCGGCTCACAGCGCCTCGCGCTCCTGTCGGCGCTCTGCCTGGCCCTGCTCCTCCCGGCCCTGGCCGCCGCCCCGAACTACCCCGTGGCGCTGCTGGTCATGTGCGTCGACGGTGTCCTCGTGGGCTGTCTGAACGTCGCCATGAACGCCCAAGGCGCCGCCCTGGAAGCCGCGTACGAGCGCAATGCCATGGCACGGCTGCACGCGACGTTCAGCGGCGGCTCCCTGCTGGCCGCGCTGCTCGCCTCCGGCATGAACGCGGTGACAACGGAGGTCGCCGTGCACTTCGCGGCGGCGGCCGCGATCCTGCTCCTGCTGGTGGCGTACGCACGCACCGGCCTCCTGACCGATGACCGAACCCCCGCCGAGAGCGGGGAGAAGGGGGAGAAGGGGGAGAAGAAGCGCGCCGGGAAGTGGTCCGTCCCGTCCCGCATGACACTGTGGATGTGCGTCGCGATGGCGTTCGGCACGGTGACCGAGGGCGCCATGAACGACTGGTCGGCCCTCTATCTGAAGGACGTCGCCGACGCCTCCGCCGAGTTGGCGCCCCTGGGCATCGCCGTCGTCTCCGGGATGATGGTCGTGGCCCGTCTCTTCGCCGACGGCTGGCGCAGCCGCTGGGGCGACGGCCGCGTCGTCCTCGCGGGCAGCGCGCTGGCGGGCGCGGGCCTGATCCTCGCCCTGGTCAGCGGCGGCCTTGTCCCGGCGCTGCTCGGCTTTGCCTGCGTGGGCCTCGGTATCGCGGCCGTCACCCCGTGCGTCTACGTGGCCGCCGCGGGGCAGGGCTCGGACTCGCTGACCCTGGTCGCCGCCATGGGCACGACGGGCCTGTTGGCAGGGCCGCCGCTGATCGGCTTCATCGCCCACGCGAGCAGCCTGGTCTGGGGCTTCGCCGCGGTCGCCGCCTCGGCGCTGGTCGTCTCCGCGTGCAGTACGCGCATCCGGTGGACGGCCACCGAGGAGCTGACCCGCACATAACCCCTCCTGCCCCGGCCGCCCATCTCCCGCTCGCCCGTGCCTACTCGGGGGTAGGCCTACCCGGCCTCCTTGTTATACGGTCTGTCTAACAACGGGGTCGCGGCGTGCCGTGCCAGGCGCCGCCGCGGCCCTTGCCCTGACGTCCGAGTCGAGGAGCCGCTCCATGGCAAGCAGCACTGTTCGGCCGAGCACACAGGACCATCCCCCGGAGGGCGACATCGCCCGGCGGCTGCTCGACTCGGCCGCCGTACTGGCGTACGACCCGGCCACCGAGGTCGACTGGGAGACGCCGCTGGACCGCGGCTTCCACGGCGCGAGCCCGGAGTGGAGCACGCTGTACGGCACCGCGTACTGGCAGGAGCTGACCGAGGAGCAGCGCAAGGAGCTGACCCGGCAGGAAGCCGCGTCGGTGGCCAGCACCGGCATCTGGTTCGAGATGATCCTCCAGCAGATGGTGCTGCGCGACGTCTACGCGAAGGACCCGACCAGCACCGAAGTGCAGTGGGCCCTCACGGAGATCGCCGAGGAGTGCCGCCACTCGATCATGTTCGCCCGCGGTGCCGAGAAGCTCGGCGCGCCCGCCTACCGGCCGCGCCGGTTCGCGGTGGCACTCGGCAGGGCCTTCAAAACGGTCGCCTTCGGAGAGGCCGCGTACGCGGCGATCCTCGTGGCCGAAGAGGTGCTCGACGTCATGCAGCGCGACTGGATGCGGGACGAGCGTGTCGTGCCGTTCGTCCGCACGATCAACAACATCCATGTCGTCGAGGAGTCGCGGCACATGAAGTTCGCCCGCGACCAGACGCGCAAACGGCTCGCGGGCGCGGGCCGGGTGCGCCGCCAGATCAACGCCCTCGTGATCGCCATCGCGTCGTACGTCATTGTCACCAGCATGGTGAACCGCGAGGTCTACGCGAACGCCGGACTCGACCAGAAGCGGGCGCTCGCCGAGGCGAAGGCCAACGAGCACCACAAGTCCATGATGCGCTCCAGCTGTTCGGGCCTCATGGAGTTCCTCGCCTCGTGCCGCCTGCTCACCAGGCCGGCGCTGGCCTTCTACAAGCGTGCCCACCTCATCTGAGCGACAGGCGATATGACCTACGCCATCACACAGACCTGCTGCGGCGACGCCACCTGCGTGGCCGTGTGCCCGGTCAACTGCATCCATCCCACCCCACAGGAGCGGGCGTTCGGCAGCACGGAGATGCTGCACATCGACCCGGCGACCTGCATAGGCTGCGGCGCCTGCGCCGACGCCTGCCCGGTCGACGCGGTGTTCCCGGTCGACAGCCTGCCTCCGGCACAGAAGGAGTACGGCGCGATCAACGCGGCGTACTACAAGGAGGCGAAGGCGCCCGAACCGGAGCGGGACGGGCCGAACTTCCACTCCTGGGGCGAGCCGGCCTTCCCGCGCGTGCTGCCCGCCGACTTCGCGCCGCTCAAGGTCGCCGTCGTCGGCACCGGCCCGGCCGGCATGTACGCCGCACAGGACCTGTTGCTGCACACCAGCGCCGAGGTGACACTGATCGACCGGCTGCCGGTGGCCGGCGGGCTCGTGCGCTACGGCGTGGCGCCCGATCATCCCGCGACCAAGAAGGTCGGCGACACCTTCGCCCGCTTCCACGCGCACCCGAGGGTGCGGATGCTCCTGGGGCTCGACGTGGGAGCCGACGTCACCCATGAGGAGATCGCCGCGCACCACGACGCGGTGATCTACGCCGTGGGGGCATCCGCCGACCGCCGTCTGGCCGTCCCGGGCGAGGAGCTGCCCGGCAGCGTCTCCGCGAGCGCGTTCGTCGCCTGGTACAACGCCCATCCGGAGGCGGCCCCGGACGGCATCGACCTGTCGGCGGAGCGCGTCGTCGTGGTCGGCAACGGCAACGTCGCCCTGGACGTGGCCCGTATCCTCCTCGCCGACCCGGAGGCCCTGGCCCGCACCGACATCGCGGACCACGCCCTGGCGGCGCTGCGCGACAGCCGGGTCCGCGAGGTGGTCCTGCTCGCGCGGCGCGGCCCGGAACACGCCGCGTACACCACCTCCGAGCTGCTGGCCCTCAAGCACCTGCCGGGCGTGGAGCTGGTCGTCGACGACCACGACCCGCGGATCGCGCCCGCCGTCGACGAGGCGGACCCGGGCGGCAAGGCGACCGTCCTGCGCGGCGTCACCCGCCGGCGGATGGACTGGGAGGTGCCGCCGGAGAGCGGGCGGCGTATCGTCCTGCGGTTCCACTGCACGCCCACGGAAGTCCTCGGCGGCGACCGGGTGGAGGCGGTGCGCGTCGCCTCGGACGCGGGGGAGCGGACCCTGCGGGCGGGCATGGTGCTGCGGGCCATCGGCTACCGTGGCATGCCGGTCGTGGGACTGCCCTTCGACGAGGTCAGCGGCACCGTTCCGCACGAGGGCGGCCGGGTCACCGGGCGGCCGGGCACCTACGTCGTGGGCTGGATCAAACGGGGCCCCACAGGCGGCATCGGCGCCAACCGCACCTGCGCCGCCGAGACGGTCACCACCCTCCTGGCCGACGCGGTCGCCGGGGCGCTGCCCGCACCCCTCCACGCGACCCGCTCCTTCCACCGCCTGGCCCGCCGCCGCAACCGTCGGCTGATCGACGCCCGCGGCCTGGCCGCGATCGAACGAACGGAGGCATCGCAAGGCCGACGCACGGGACGCCCCCGAGTAAAACTGGCCACGCTCACCGAACTCCTCGCCACGGCCCGCTCCCACCGCAGGCCCCGCCCCGCCGACTGACCGGACCCTGATCGACCGGCCTTGCCCTGCTGGGCCTGATCGACCGGCCCTGCCCCGCCGGGCCTGAACCACAGGCCCTGCCCCGCCGGGTCCGACCCGCCGCCCCTGCCCAGCCCGGCCCGCAGTGACCGAGGGCTACGCCACGTCCGCGACATGCACGTCCCCACCGCCTCCCGCCACAGCAGGAGCAGGCCGCTCGCCTTGCCGGCGGCGGCGTCGGCGGCAGCCTCATGGGGCATGGCCTTCAGCGTGCGCCCACGGGGCGGGCCCCGGCAGATGTGTGGGTCGGGTCGGAGCGTGTTAGTCCGCCAGGGCGTTCTCGACGTCGCCGAGGTCCACGAACTTGAAGTTGGTGGAGGGGCGTTCGGCGTCGCCGGGGGCGTCGTGTCCGTCCTGGACCACGAGCAGGCCGTTCGGGTACTCGGGGCCCAGCGGCGCGGCGAGCGCGGCGGCGCCGTCGCACTCCTCCGAGCCGTCGAGGGCGGCGGACGCCGCGGTGACGCGGAAACCGCCCTCGTACTCGTTGTCGTCGGACACCTCGCGGTCGTAGGCGGCGAAGGTGTTGTCGCCCTGGCTGGAGGCCAGGAGGTGGCCGTCGCCGTCCGACTCGGTGAGCAGCGTCAGCCCTTCGACATCGGCGGTGAGACGGGTGCCGCCGTAACCGGGGTCGGCGCCCGCGACGCACTCCTCGGTCTCCTCGTCGTAGGTGCCGGGGACGCCGTACTCGCGGACCTTGTCGACGAGCTTCGGCGTGCCGGTCAGGTCGGCGCGCACCCGCCAGATGCCGACGTCCTCCTGACCCGCGTACAGCATGCCGTTGGCCGGGTCCACCACCATGCCCTCGACCTGCGGGAGTTCGCCCGGCTCACCGCAGGGCGACCACGAAGTGCCGTCGGGGAGGCGGAACTCGGCGGGCAGGTCGAGGGTGCGGACCTTGCGGTAGCCGACCTTGCCGCCGGCGCCCGGCGTGATCTCCAGCAGCGCGACGCTGGTCCGCTCCCGCCGGCTGACCAGGGCGTAGGAGCGGCCCGTGGACTTGTCGGTCCAGGTGGCGAGTCCGTACGCGGTGCGCTGCTCGTCTATCTGCTCCTGGGAGGAGGAGAACACGGGCGGGGCGGACGGGTCGGTGACATCGGTGAGCGGGGCGTCGGCACGGTTGCCGTCGATGCGGTGGAAGCGGAGCCGGTCGCTGCCCCGGTCGCTGGTCACTGCGAGGTCGGCGCGGCCCGAGGACAGGCGCAGACCGTGCACCAGGTCGACGTTGTTGAAGCGGCCGGGCGCGTGGTCCGGGCCCGGCGCGGCGGGCGCGGGCAGGGACTGCACCTCGCGGGCGTCCAGATCGTAGACGCGCAGGCCGCCCTGTTTGGCGGTGGCGATCACCAGACTGCGGCCCGGAGCCGCCGCGTTGCGCCAGATCGCCGGGTCGTCCGCGTCGGCGTCACCGCCCGCCTCGTCGTCGTGCAGGGCCGGGGTCTCGGCCTGCGGAGTGACGGCGGGCAGCGCGGCGCGCGCGCCGACCGGGGCGCCGGCCGGGGCGGCGAGGGCCTGGAAGGGCAGCGCGGCCGCGGCGAGCGCGGCCACCGCCGTGGCGAGAGCGAGCGTCGTCGACCGGGAGGGGCGGGGCGTGACCACGTAGGGACTCCTTCAGGACGGAAGGCGGGGAACAGGGACGTGGAGAGTGTGTGATCTCAGCGTGAAGACTTGCCGCTCGGTAACGGGTCCCAGATTAGTGCGGGAAGTGAACAAATGGGGGTGGCCGGTCACTTCGTGGCCCCTTGGGCGAACCCGTTGTAGATGTACCGCTGCAGGAACAGGAAGATGACCAGCGTCGGCACGATGACGAGGACGGCCCCCGCGGAGATGTTCTCCCAGTGCGCCCCGAACGGACCCTTGAAGCGGAAGAGCGCCGTCGAGATCGTGCCGAGTTCTTCCGAGGGCATATAGAGGAACGGGATGTAGAAGTCGTTGTAGACCGTGATGCCCTTGATGATGACGACGGTCGCGATGGCGGGCTTCAGGAGCGGGAAGATGATCCTGCGGTAGATGGTGAACGCGTTCGCCCCGTCCAGCCGCGCCGCCTCGTCGAGCGAGGTCGGGATGCCCCTGATGAACTGCAGGAAGATGTAGATCGACACGATGTCGGTCCCCATGTAGAGCAGGATCGGGGCCCACCGCGAGTCGAACAGGCCGAAGCTGTTGACCACTTGGAACGTCGCGACCTGCGTCGTGACGCCCGGCACCAGCGTGGCGACCAGGAAGAGACCGACGACCAGCTTCTTGATCTTGAAGTCGAACCGGTCGATCGCGTATGCCGTCATGGAGCCGATCACCACCGTGCCGGTGATCGAGAAGAGCAGGATGAACGCCGTGTTGCCGAAGGCCGTCAGCATGTGGCCGTCGTTGAAGGCCGTCGCGTAGTTCGAGAAGTTCAGCCAGTCGCCCGGCAGCGCCAGGGCTCCGCCGTCGGCGACTTCCCGCGATGTCTTGAGCGAGGTCAGGAAGACGACGACGAGAGGGAGCAGCACCACCAGGGAGGCGACGACGAGGGACAGGTAGGTCAGCCCGCGCCCAAGGGGCGGGCGCTTGCGCCTGGTTCGGACTACGGCTCCGGCTCCGGATCCCCCTCCGGCTCCGTCGGGACGTGTGGTCGTGGTCATACGAGATCCACCTTCTCGTCGGGCACGAGCCGGCGCTGGATCCAGGTGATCACCAGAATGATCAGGAGCAGCACCACGGCGGCCGCCGAGGCCAGGCCCGTCTTGTTGAACTGGAAGGCGAGCTTCACCGTCTGGATGACGAAGGTCGAGGTGCCGGTCGCGCCGCCGGTCATGATGTACGGGATCTCGAACACGGCGAGCGAGCCGGAGACCGCCAGGATGATGCTCAGACTGAGGACGGGCTTGATGCTCGGCGCGATGATGTGCCGGAACTGCTGCCACCTGCTCGCGCCGTCGAGCTGCGCCGCCTCGTACAGCTCGCCGGGGACCGACTGGATGGCGCCCAGGAACAGCACGAAGTTGAGCCCGGTGAAGCGCCACACCGACACGCCCGCGAGCGAGGTGTTGGCCGACTCGGGGTCACCGAGCCAGGCGTGGTCGGCGTCCGCGCCGAACCAGGACAGGAGCGAGTCGAGCGTGCCGCCGTCCTGGAAGAAGTAGAGGAAGACGAAGCCGATGGCGACGCCGTTGACCAGGTAGGGGAAGAAGAGAATCCCCTTGAAGAGGTTCCGGAAGCGCAGATCGAAGCTGAGGACGGTCGCGAAGTACAGCGCCACCACGATCTGCACCGCGGACGCGGCCAGGTAGTAGAAGCTGACGAAGAACACCCGGAACAGCTCGGGACGGGTGAACAGCTGGGTGTAGTTGTCGACGCCCGTGAAGTCGCGTTCCGGGCTGACGCCGTCCCAGTCGGTGAAGCTGTAATAGATCATGTTGCCCACGGGGACGTAGGTGAACGTGATCAGCAGGGCCAGGGGCACGGCGAGGAAGAGCCAGGGAGTGGCCCGCCGCAACGGGTGGGAGCGCCAGGAGCGCGGGGGAGCCGTGGCGGGGCGGTCCGCCCGTTCGCGCGCGGCGCGGGCGGCGGCCCTCCCGCCCGGGGCCGTCGGCGCCTTGTCGGTCGTGTCGGTCATGTCGGCCAGAGCCTTTCGTCGTCCGGGAGCGCGGTGTCATGCGCGGGGCCCCGGCCCCGGGGCCGGGGCCGGAAGGAGGCGTCCCGGGAGGGTCCGGGGCCCCGCGACCGCCGCCCGTCAGGAGCCGGCGGTCTTCGCCGCCTCGGCCCAGCGTCGGTCGAGGTCCGCGAAGTAGTCCTTGAGGCCGCCCTGTCCGGCGCCGCGGGCGAGGTCGACGAGCTTTTGGCGGTAGTCCTGCTTGGCGAGGCCGATCTCGGCCGCGTCATCGATGGCGTTCACCCGCGCGGTCTTCGCCTCGGAGCGCTCGATGAGCTTGACATCGTTGTCGATGTACGGCTTGAGGGTCGACGGCAGCTCCGCGGACTTCAGGGCGGAGACGGCGCCCTCGGTGTCCGCGTAGCCCGACTTCTCGGTGAACCAGTCGATCCATGCGCGTGCCGCCGTCTTGTGGTCGGAGTGCACGTTCACGGCCTGCTGGTAGTCGGAGAGCAGCGTGGCGCAGAACTTCCCGTCCTGCTGCGCGGGGAAGGGCATGAACCCGATGTCGTCCGGGTTCTCACCCGCCTTCTGCGCCGCGTCCCGCATCTGGGTGATCGCCCACGAGCCGAGCAGCATGCTGCCGACCTCGCCCTTGGCGAGGAGGTTCTTGGAGGACTCCCAGTTGGTGGTGGTCGGGTCCTTCTCGGCGAGCTCGGTGTGGACGATGTCGTGCAGCAGTGTGTCGATGACGTTCAGATCGCTGCCCTTCGCCCAGGGCTCCGTGGAGGTCGCCAGCTCGTCGGAGGCCTTGGCGTCGCAGCTGACCGAGCCGATGCTGTTGGTCCAGGGGCTGCTGAGCGGCCAGCCGTCCTTGAAGTTGGTGTAGTACGGCACCGCGCCGCTCTTGGACTTCACGGCCTTCAGGTCGGTGAGGAACTCCTCGGGGGTGGTGGGCCAGTCCTTGATCCCGGCCTTCTTCCACACCGCCTTGTTGTACACGAACCCGTTGGCGGTGCCGAAGCCGGCGATGCCGTACGTCTTGCCCTCGACGTCCGTCTTGCCGGTGAACCGGTACTTCTCGCTCATCTTCGCCGTGCTGCCCAGCGGGGCGAAGAACTTCGGGTAGTCGTCCTTCGCGATCACGGCGGGGATCATCAGGACGTCCCCGTAGTTCTCCGTGTTCATCCGGATCTTGACTTCACCCTCGTAGTCGGTGACGCCCTCGAACTCGACCTTCACCTTCGGATAGGTCTTGTTGAACTCGGCGGCGTACTTTTTCATCCTGCCGTTCTGCACGAGGTCGGTGCGGTGGGTCAGGACCGTGATGGTGCCCGAGACGTCCCCCGGGTCCGAGGGCGCGGTCGCGGTCTCGCCGGAGGGTGTGCCTCCGCCGCCGCACCCCGCGACGGCCAGCATCGCGACGGCGAGAAGCGCGCTCGCAAGCGTCTTCCTCTCCATGTGCCCAACTCCTTCCAAGGGTTACGGCTCAGGTCTCCAGGTGGGATGTCGGCACTATGCCAGCGATATATGAACCGGTAAAGCTCCGATTTCCGTCGTGATGCCTAATCGTTACCTCACCTCTTGCCGTGACAGCCAACTACGCTGGCAGAAGAGGCTGGTTGGTGACCCGAACGGTTCGGCCGGAAGGGACTAGACCGGTTTACTTCCGTGGGGTTAAGTTGGGCCGCGTCTCACCCCAACTGGGTCGTGCCCGCCGATTGGAGCCGCGCTATGAAGGACGTCACCCAGCTCGACGAGGGCTGGAGCCTGTGCCACGACGGGGCGTCGATCGCCGCCCGGGTCCCCGGCTGCGTCCACACCGATCTGCTGGCCGCCGGTCTCATCCCCGACCCGTTCCTCGGCCTGAACGAACGCGAGGTCGACTGGGTCGGACGGCGCGCATGGACGTACACGAGAACCCTCGCGCCCGCACCGGACGCACAAGTGGGCTACGAGCGGACCGACTTGGTCTTCGACGGCCTCGACACCGCGGCGCTGATCACGCTGGACGGCGTGGAGCTCGGCCGCACCCGGAACATGCACCGGAGCCACCGCTTCGACATCACCGGGCGCACCGGAGAGCTACGCGTGGAGTTCGCCTCCGCCTACGACGAGGCGGCCGCCGTGCGCGCGGCCACGGGCGAACGGCCCAACGTCTATCCGGAACCCTCCCAGTACATCCGCAAGATGGCGTGCGGCTTCGGCTGGGACTGGGGGCCCACCCTGGTGACCGCCGGCATCTGGCGCCCCGCCCGCCTGGAGAGCTGGTCGACCGCGCGCCTGGCGGAAGTCCGGCCCCTGGTGACCGTCGAGGGCACGACCGGCCGCGTCGAACTGCGCGTCGACGTGGAGCGCACCCGCCAGGGCTCCGAACGCCCCCTGGTGGCCCGCGCCTCGGTGGCCGGCGTCCAGGCGAGCGCGGACGTCCAGGGCGCCGAGGCGGTCATCGTCCTCCAGGTCCCCGACGTCGCCTTGTGGTGGCCGCGCGGATACGGCGAACAGCCGCTGTACGACATGGAAGTGACGCTGCTCGACGCGTCGCGGGAGCCCGGTTCCGTGGCGGGCTCCCCTGGACAACCGCCGCTCGACACCTGGCGGCGCCGCGTCGGGTTCCGCACCGTGGAGGTGGACCGGAGCCCCGACGAGCACGGCACCGGCTTCACCTTCGTCGTCAACGGCGTCCGGGTCTTCGCCCGCGGCGTCAACTGGATCCCCGACGACGTCCTGCCCTCCCGCGTCACGCCCGACCGCTACCGCACCCGCCTCGGCCAGGCGGCGGACGCCAACGTCGACCTCGTACGCGTGTGGGGCGGCGGCATCTACGAGGACGAGGCGTTCTACGACGCTTGCGACGTACTCGGCCTGATGGTCTGGCAGGACTTCCTCTTCGCCTGCTCCGCCTACCCCGAGGAGCAGCCGTTGCGCGGCGAGGTGGAGGCCGAGGCCCGCGAGAACGTCGTACGGCTCATGCCGCACCCCAGCCTCGTCCTGTGGAACGGCAACAACGAGAACCTGTGGGGCTATTGCGACTGGGGCTGGGAGCCCGAACTCGCGGGGAACTCCTGGGGCGAGGGCTACTACCTGGGCCTCCTGCCGCGCGTCGTCGCCGAGTTGGACCCCACACGCCCGTACGCGGCGGGCAGCCCCTGGTCCGGCTCCTGGGACCACCACCCCAACGACCCCGCCCACGGCACGCACCACTCCTGGGAGGTGTGGAACCGCCAGGACTACACGGAGTACCGCGCGAGCGTGCCCCGCTTCGTCGCCGAGTTCGGCTGGCAGGCACCCCCGAACCACGCCACCCTGCGGCGCGCCCTGCCCGGTGAGAACTTGGCACCCGACTCGCCCGGCATGCTCCACCACCAGAAGGCGGAGGACGGCAACGGCAAGCTCGACCGCGGCCTCGCCCGCCACTTCGCCCCGCCCGAGGGCGACTTCGACCGCTGGCACTATCTGACCCAGCTCGTCCAGGCCCGCGCCGTCGCCGCCGGGATCGAGCACTGGCGCTCCCACTGGCCGGTCTGCGGCGGCACGGTCGTCTGGCAGCTCAACGACTGCTGGCCCGTCAGCTCCTGGTCCGCAGTGGACGGCGACGGCCGCCTCAAACCGCTCCACCACGAACTGCGCCGCGTCTACGCCGACCGGCTCCTCACCCTGCGACCGGACGCCACGGGGCCGGTCCTCGCCCTCGTCAACCAAGCCGCCGAGCCGTGGCACACCCAGGTCACGCTGCGCCGCATGGAAGCCGACGGCGGCACTCCGTGCACCACCACGCTCGATCTGGAAGTGGGCCCGCGCGCGGTGCTGCGGCTACCGGTCCCGCAGGACCTCGTCCCCGCGGACGGCTCGACGAAGGAGTACCTGGTGGCCGATGCCGACGGGCTGCGTACTGTGCACTTCCCCGTGGTCGACCGGGACTTCGCCTACCCGAGCGTCAGGTACGACGTCGCGGTGGAGCCCGTGACCGGTGACGGGGAGGCGGATGGCGAGGGGGATACAGTCGACGTCGTGGTGACAGCACAGACCCTGGTACGCGACCTCCTGCTCCAGGCCGACCGGATCGCCCCCGGCGCGCGCGCCGACCGGGGCCTGGTGACCCTCCTGCCCGGCGAGCGGACCCGCATCCGTGTACGCGGTCTGCGCGGCGTCGGCGTCGGCGTGGGCGTCGGCGTCGGCGTCGAGGAGATCAGGGCCGCGCTGTTCTGCGTGGAAGCCGCGTGAGCGCCTCGTCCCCGCGCATCACCATCAAGGACGTCGCCGCGCGCGCCGGGGTCTCCAAGGGGGCCGTGTCCCTCGCCTTCAACGACAAACCCGGCGTCTCGCGGGCCACCCGGGAGCGGATCCTCGCCGCCGCCCGCGACCTGGGCTGGCAGCCGAACTCCACCGCGCGCAGCCTCTCCAGTCGGCGCGTGGACGCCGTCGGCCTGGCGATCTGCCGCCCGGCCAGACTGCTCGGCCTCGAACCCTTCTACATGGAGTTCATCTCGGGCATCGAGAGCGTCCTCGCCGAACGGTCCTGCTCGCTGCTGCTGCGGCTGGTCCGCGACCTGGAGGAGGAGGTCGAACTGCAGGAGAGCTGGTGGCGGGGGCGGCTGATCGGCGGTTCCATCCTGGTGGACTTCCACGAGGACGACCCGCGGGTCGCCCCGCTGAGGGCGCTCGGCCTGCCCGCCATCGCCGTCGGGCACCCCTCGCTCACCGGCGGGCTGCCGTCCCTGTGGACGGACGACGCGACCGCTGTCGCCGAGGCCGTCCGCTACCTCGCCGCCCTCGGTCATCGGCGTGTCGCACGGGTGGGCGGGCCGGGCGGCCTGGGGCACAGCGGCATCCGCGCCGCCGCCTTCGAGGCCACCGCGCGCGAGCTGGGCCTCGACGGCACCCGTCAGGTCGCGACGGGCTTCGCGGGCGAGGACGGCGCCCGCGCCACGCGGTCGCTGCTGCTCGCCGCCGACCGTCCCACCGCGATCCTCTACGACAACGACATCATGGCCGTGGCCGGTGCCGGCGTCGCCGCCGAACTGGGGATCGCCGTGCCCGACGGGCTCTCCCTGCTGGCCTGGGACGACTCCCAACTGTGCCGGCTCACGCATCCCGCGCTCTCGGCGATGAGCCACGACGTGCACGGCTTCGGCGCCGAAGTGGCACGGGCCCTCTTCGACGTGATCGGCGGCAAGGACGTCGCGTCGCGCCCGGTCCCCACGCCGTCGCTCACCCCGCGCGGCTCCACGGCGCCGCCGCCACAGGCGGGTTGAGGGGCGGCGGGAGTCAGGGAGCGGGCGGGCAGGTGCTGGCGCGCGGCACCAGGTGTGCGGGCTCGTCCCGCACACTGTCCGCCCGCCCGTCGGCGATCAGACCGAGCAGGGTCTGGGCCGCCCGCGCGCCGTAGGCGGCGATGTCACGGTTCAGGGCGGTGAGCGCGGGACGAACGACCCGGGTGAACGGCGAGTCGTCCCAGGCCACGACGGACAGGTCACGGGGGACCGTCAGGGTCAGCTCCTGCGCCACCGACAGAGCGGCCACAGCCATGATGTCGTTGTCGTAGACGATCGCCGTGGGGCGGTCGGCGGAGATCAGCAGGCGGCGGGTGGCGCGGGCGCCCTCCTCGCCGGTGTAGTCCGTGTGCACCAGCGCGGGTTCGGGCAGGCCCGCGTCCCGGCACGCCTGCCTCATCGCGTCGTCACGGACCGCGGTGTGCGCGAGATGGCGGAGCCCGGCCACCCGTGCGATGCGGCGGTGCCCGAGCGTGGCGAGATAGCGGACGGTCTGGGCGACGCTCGCGCCGTCGTCCGACCACACGGCGGGCAGGGGCCCGGCCGCGTCCGGCGGGCCGAGAGCCACGGCGGGCATCCGCAGGGCGTCGAGCGCCCGGACCCGCGTGTCCTGTTCGTACAGGTCGACCACGAGGGCGCCGTCCACGCGGCCCTCGCCCCACCACCGTTCGTACAGTTCGATCTCGTTCTCGTGCGCTGCGACCGTCTGCAGCATCAGCGAGTACGAGAGCGGGGCGAGCACCGACTCGATGCCGCTGATCAGCTCCATGAAGAAGGGCTCGATGCTCAGGGTGCGGGCGGGGCGGCACACGGCCAGGCCGATCGCGCGGGCCCGCGCCCCGGTGAGGGCGCGGGCCGCACTGCTGGGGCGCCAGCCGAGGTCGGCGGCGATGGCCTTGACGGACTCCCTGGTTTGCGCGGAGACGCCGGGCCGGTCGTTGAGCGCGTAGGAGACCGCGACCTTCGAGACCCCGGCCCGCTTCGCGATGTCCGCGATCGTCGGCCGCTTCATCCGCCAACCCACCCCCATGGCTTAACCGGTTAGTATCCTGCCGGGCCGACCTTACCCCGGCTCTTGAACACGCTGGCCTCGCGGGCCGTCTGCTTGATGCCGTCGGCGCCGTTGAAGAGGCGCTCGCCCCACGGGGTCAGCCGGTTGGCGTCGAAGCCGGTGGCCAGATCCAGATACTCGACACCACCGCCGTTGCCGCTCCAGGACCAGCCGAGGTAGCCGAGGCGCAGCCGCTGGGCCGTCGCCATGATGGCATCCTCGTCGGGGTTCCCGTCGGAATGGGCGTTGCCGAATTCACCGATCGCTATCGGAAGACCGGCGGAGACAAATCGGTTCAGGTAATCACCGACTTCGGCCGGGGTGTCGAATACGCCGTACATGTGAATGGAGAAGACGGTGTTGCGGCGAGGGTCCGATGCGAAGACGGACGCGGCGTTGTCGCGCATGGTGAAGGACCAGTCCTGGCCCCAGTTGGGGGCGTCGACCATCAGGGTGTGGGTGAAGCCGTCCTTTCGCAGTGCGCGGATGGCCGCGGAGGTGTCGGAGGCCCAGGACTGGTAACCGGCGTTGCCGTGGGGCTCGTTGCCTATGTTGACGATGACGTACTTCTCCTGGCCCTTAAGCGCGGCCTTGACGCCGCGCCAGTAATCGACCGCCCGCGCCAGGGAGACCGCGCCGCTCTGCTCTCCGTACCCCGTGGTGTCGTGCGCCTCCAGTACGCAGACCAGGCGGTTCTGCTTGCACTGCGCGACGACGGCGGCGACGTCGGAGGTGTCGTTCTTCGTCCAGCGGTCGCCGGTGCTGAGCACGACGCGCACCGAGTTGGCGCCGAGTGCCCTGATGTCCGACAGTGCTCGGTCCGTGCGGTCCGGATACCAGGTGTGGGCGTGGTTGACGCCCCGCAGGACGAAATCCTTTCCGTTGGCGTCGAGAAGACGGCCCTTGCTGATGTGGAATCCCGGTGTTTCCGCCGCCTGACTCGCCGGTGCCGCCATGAGGGCAGTGGCAAGGACGGCGAGGAGGGTCGCCATGGCGGCGGCCATTCTCTTTCTCATACGTGCTCCCGAGGGTCATGCACATCAAGGACATGAATGTGCCGTGTGGTTCTGGTGCGCGCTTTCCGGCCCGGTGGCTTGCATGAGGCTAGGGGGAGGGGGACGGCAGCACAATGCTCCGGACGGAACCGGTTAAGTAGATCAGTAAGTAGATCAGTGGTGCACCGTCTGCCCTTCACGTCCCACACGATCGCCATGCCCCGGTCACACACCACCGCACACAGTGCGCACCCGATAGACACGGCCTACGCGGGCAGGCCCAGGCCGCGGGCGATCAGGCCGCGCAGGACGTCGTTGCTGCCGCCGCCGATCACGTACATCGGCGCGGTGCGCAGCGCCTGCTCGAAGCCGCCGCCGGCCGGTGTGTCCGGGTCCGGGCCGAGCGCCGCGTCGGGGCCGAGGAGATCCAGCGCGGCCGCGCCGACCTCCTCGGCGAGTTCGCTGCCGAACACCTGCGCCATGGCCACCACGAGCCGCGGCTTCACCAGCGCGGCGAGGGAGGGCCTGCCCACCGCGGCGGTGAGCTGCTGGGCGGCCTGCGCCGCCGCGGCGAGACGGCCGATCCGGTCCCGCGGCGCCGAACCCCGGCCGCCTCCCGCGGTGTCGGGCCGCGCGCGCACCTCGGCGAGCAGATCGTCCAGCAGCCGCCGCACCGTCGCGGCGAGGCTCGCCAGGACGACGCGCTCGCCGCTCAGCCCGTCGGTGATCACCTCCCAGCCCCCGTCGACCTGCCCGATCCGGGCGGAGTCGGGAATACGTACGTCGTCCAGGAACACGTCGCACGCCACATGGCCCGAGAGCGCCTCGCGCCGGCGCAGGGTGATGCCCGGAGCGTCCATGGGGACCAGGAACACGGTGATGCCGGTGTGCGACGGGGCTGCTTCCGGGTTGGTTCGCGCGGCCAGCCACATCGCGTCGGACGCGTGCGCGTCCGTGATCCACGCCTTCTGCCCGTCGATCACCCACGAGTCGCCGTCCGGGACCGCCCGCGTGCGCACCGAGCCGAGGTCGGAGCCCGCCTCCGGTTCGCTGTAGCCGACACAGACCCGCAGCGCGCCCCGGCGCAGCTGCGGCAGGAGCCGCTCCCGCTGCTCGGCCGTGCCGTGCCTGAGCAGCGGCGCGCCCACCGTGGCCGTCGCGGCGAGCGCCCGGCCGACCGGCAGCCGCCGGTACACCAGCTCGTCCTGGAGGACGAGTTGCTCCGCGACCGTCGCGCCCCGCCCGCCCGCGCTCGGCGGCCACGCCATCCCCAACCAGCCCTGCGCGGCGACGGCGGCCAGCAGCTCCGGGTCGTCGCCGTCAGCGGCGAGCGTGGCGCGGGGGTCCGGCGCGTGCTCGGCGACGAACGATGTGATCCGGCCACGGAACCGCTCCGCCGTGCGGCCCATGTCGGGCACGGGCAGGGCGGCGCCGCTCTCCACCAGTACGTCGCCGGGTCCGCCGGCGGCGCGGGCGACGGTGGTCAGCCGGGACAGGTCGGCGTGCAGCCGCCGCAGCAGCCAGGGCGCCGCGTGCTCCTCGAAGTAGCCCGCCGCGGCGAGCGTGTGCTGGGCGCCCAGTTGGACGCGCGGGGCCACGGCCTCGATGTGCCGGACGGCCAGCTCGGCGGCGAGTGTCCAGTCGGCGGCGCCCGTGGCGTGCCGGTGTGCGGCGTCGGCCACCAGCAAGGTGCACGCGTCCACGTCGATCTGGCAGGCCGCCGTGCGCTGCTGCACCGCGCCGAACGATCCGATGGCCCTGCCGAACTGCCGCCGCGTACGGGCGTGTTCGACGGCCAGTTCGTGTGCATGGTGCGCGGCGGCCAGGGCCCGTGCGGCGAGCCCGAGCCGCAGCAGCACCACCGCCTCGTCCGCGTCCCGGGCGCGGACCTCGACGTCCGCGACCGACGGGCCGAGGCTCAGCTCAGACCAGGCGGGCACCGCGAGGCCGGGCAGAGCCGTGGCCCGCTCCACGGGGCGCAGCCGGGCGGAGCCGCCGCCGGGCGGGAACAGCAGGACGTGCGTGACGGCGGCCCCGCACTCCGCCCACCGGACACCATCCCGCGGACCCCTCCCCGCCTGCCCGATCCGTGCCGCCTGCCCTGTCTGCTCCGGCCGCCCCGTCCGCCCCGTCCGGCCTGTCTGCCCCGGCTGCCCCGCCTGCCCAGGCTGCTCCGGCTGCCCAGGCTGCTCCGGCTGCCCAGGCTGCTCCGGCTGCCCAGGCTGCTCCGGTCGCCCCGCCTGCCCAGGCTGCTCCGGTCGCCCCCCCTGCCCCGGCCACCCGGGCCCCTCCGTGGCGGCGAGGACGCGGAGTGTGCCCGAGCTGATGTCCGCCACCAGTTCGGGCCGGTCCGCGAGTAGACGGGTGGCCACGTACGCGTCCATGACGGGCAGCGGACAGGCGGCCCGCCCCGTCGCGGTGACCACCGTGAGGACCGCGTCGAGGGCCCCGGCACCGGAGAGGGCCGTCCAGCCCTGATCCGCCGCCGCCTCCCACATCTCGCGGATGTCGGCCGTGGCCGCCTGCGGCGGGGGACCCCAGGTCCGCTCCACCGCGGCCCGCACCGCGCGCGTGAACTCCCTGCTCTGCTCAGTGGTCATGAGGTCACGAGACGGGAGCGGCCGCCGTGGCGCAATGCCGCCCGCCCCCTAGGCGGCCCCGGCGCGGCGCCTCGGGGTGGCTAGGGGAGGGCTAGGGGATGACCCCGGAGCACGCCATGGCCCTTAGTAAGACCCATGGACTTCGATCTGACGGCCGCACAGCAGAAGCGCCGCAGTGACATCATGGCCGCCGCCGGCGAGAGGTTCGGCGACCGCACGGCGGACGAGGGCGCGCCGTTCACCCGCCCCGTGTGGCAGGCGGCGGCGGACCTCGGGCTCACCGGGCTGTGCGTGCCCGAGGAGTACGGCGGCGGCGGGTTCGGCGCCCTGGACACCGCGCTGTGCCTGGAGGCGTTCGGTAACGCCTGCCCGGACACCGGCCTGGTCTTCGCGGTCAGCGCGCACCTGTTCGCCTGCACCGTGCCCATCAGGGACTTCGCCGACAAGGACGTACGCGACGAACTGCTGCCCGGTCTCGCGGGCGGCGCGCTCATCGCCGCCAACGCGATGACGGAGGACGGAGCGGGCAGCGACGTGGGCCGCCTCGCCACGACGGCGCGGCGCGGTGACGGAGCGGCGCGCGGTTATGTCCTCGACGGCGAGAAGTCCTTCGCCAGCAACGCCCCCGTCGCCGACGTCTTCGTGACGTACGCGACGACGGACCCGGCGGCCGGTTACCTCGGCACGACGGCGTTCGCCGTGCCGCGCGCCACCCCCGGGCTCTCCGTCGGCGAGCCCTTCCGGAAGATGGGGCTGCACGGCTGCCCCGCCGGACGGGTGCGGTTCGAGGGCGCGCCGGTGCCGGAGACCCGGCGGCTCGGCGCGGAGGGCCAGGGGCAGATCGTCTTCCAGCACTCCATGGGCTGGGAGCGGGCCTGCCTCTTCGCGGCGTATCTCGGCATGATGGACCGGCAGTTCGAGATGTGCGTCGCACACGCGGGGCGACGCTCCCAGTTCGGCCGCGCCATCGGCCGCTTCCAGGCCGTCTCGCACCGCATCGCCACGATGAAGCAGCGGCTGGAGAGCGCCCGCCTCCTGCTGTACCGGGCGTGCTGGCTGCTCGACAGGGACGGCGCCGCCGACGGTGCCGCCGCGCTGGCCAAGGTGGCGGTCTCGGAGGCGGCGGTCGCCAACAGCCTGGACGCGGTCCACCTCCACGGCGGCTCCGGCTACCTCGCCGAGAGCGGGGTCGAACGGCAGCTGCGCGACGCCGTGCCCGGCACGGTCTTCTCCGGTACGAGTGAGATGCAGCGCGAACTCATCGCCCGGGAGGCCGGTCTGTGAACCGGTCCGTGAAACTGCACCGCCTCCTCATCGACGCCGCGCGCAGGTACCCCGGCCGGCTCGCCGTCTCCGGAGCCGCGAGCCGGGTCACGTACCGCCAACTCGACCGCTGGGCCGACCTGTTCGCCCACCGGCTGCGCGGACTCGGCGTCGGCCGCGGCGACCGCGTCGTGGTGTGGACGGAGAAGTCCCCCGCCGCCGTCGCCGCGATGCAGGGCGCGCTGCGGCTCGGCGCGGCCTACGTCCCCGCCGACCACACCACCCCCGCCGCCCGCGTCGCACTCATGGCCCGCGACTGCGCCGCCCGCGTGGTCCTCACCGACGCGGCCCGCATCGCGGAGACCGCCGCGGAACTGGGCTCCGGCTCCGACATCCCGTGCGCACCGCTCATACCACCCCCCGCGGCGGACGGCGACGCCTTCGCGTCAAGCGGGACCAGTGACGGCTCCGTCCCAACCCCCGCCGTGGACGAGGCCACCGCCCCGGATGATCTCGCCTACCTCCTCTACACCTCCGGCTCCACCGGCACCCCCAAGGGTGTCTGCGTCAGTCACCGGGGTGCCCTCGCCTTCGTGGAGTGGGCCGCCGCCGAGTTGCGTGCGCGGCCCGGGGACCGGTTCGCCAACCACGCGCCGTTCGGCTTCGACCTGTCCGTCCTCGACCTGTACGTGGCGTTCGCCGCGGGCGCCTCGGTTCACCTTGTCTCCGCCGAACTCGCGTACGCGCCCGCCCAGTTGGTGGACTTCCTGTACGAGGAGGACATCACCGTCTGGTACTCCGTACCGTCCGTGCTCGCCCTGATGATGCGCGAGGGCGGGCTCCTCGCGCGCCCCGCACCCGCCGCCCTGCGAGCCGTGCTGTTCGCCGGTGAGCCCTTCCCCGTCCGCTACGTCCGGCAGCTGGCGCTCTGGACGGACGCCCGGCTCCTGAACCTCTACGGGCCCACCGAGACGAACGTATGCACCTTCCACGAGCCGACCCCCGAGGACCTGGCCGGTGAGGAGCCGCTGCCCATCGGCCGTGCAGCGAGCGGCGACCATGTCTGGGCGGCCCGCCCCGACGGCACCGCCTGCGAGCCGGGGGAGGAAGGCGAACTCCTGGTCGCCGGGCCCTCGGTGATGCTTGGCTACTGGGGCGCGGTACCCGCCCGCAGCCCCTACGCCACCGGCGACCGCGTCCGCACCGACCCCGACGGCACCCTCCACTACCTGGGCCGCCGCGACCACATGACCAAGGTCCGCGGCAACCGCGTCGAGCTGGGCGACGTCGAGGCCGCCCTCACCGCGCACCCCGATGTCGCCGAGGCCGCCGCCGTGGTGGTCGGCGACGGACTGGACGCCCGCCTCGTGGCGTACGTCGTGCCGTGGCCCGGTCGCGAACCGGGAGTGCTCGCCCTCAAGCGGCACTGCGCCGGACGGCTGCCGCGCTACATGGTCGCCCACGACGTGTACGTGGTCCCCGGACTGCCGCGCAACCGCAACGGCAAGACCGACCGGTCGGCGCTCGCGTCGAGCGTCCCGCACCGAGTGAAGGACACCCCGCACCGAGCGAAGGACGCCCCGCAACCAGTGAAGGACGCCCCATGACAGCTCGCCCCACGACAGCCGAAGAGACCGCCGAACTCATCACGGGCTACGTCAAGGACACCTTCCTGGACGGCGACGAGAAGGGTGAACTCGACGCGCGTACACCACTTCTGGAGTGGGGAGTCCTCAACTCCCTCAACACGGCGCGCCTGCTCGCCTTCATCCGCGAGCGGCTCGGCGTGCGCGTGCCGCCGACCGCGGTCTCACCGGAGAGCTTCAAGAACATCCAGAACATCACCGCGCTGGTCGTCTCCCTGGGAGCGGGAAAGGACGCGAGGTAGATGACCGACGCCCGCACCGCTCAGACGCCGCCCCCCGAACCCGTCGCGATCGTCGGTGTCGGCTGCCGCTACCCCGGCGGGGCCCACGACCTGCCCTCCCTCGGGCACGCCCTGGAGTCGGGGCGCGGCCTGGTCCGCGACGTGCCCGAAGGGCGTTGGGGGCGGTACCCCGACGGCACCCCCACCAAGGGTGTGTTCTTCGACGACGTCGCCCGTTTCGACGCGGAGTTCTTCGGCATCGCGCCGCCCGAGGCGAGCCTGCTCGACCCCCAGCAGCGCCTCCTCCTGGAGGTCGCCTGGGAGGCGATGAGCGACGCGGGGCGCACCCGGGAACAGTGGCGCGGCACCCGCACGGGCGTCTTCGTCGGCATGCTCGCGGGCGACTACCACCTCCTGCACGCGCGCACCCTCGGCACCGCGGGCGTCGACCAGCACTACGTCAGCGGCGTCGAGTTCAGCTTCGCGGCCGGCCGCCTCGCCTACACCTTCGACCTCCAGGGACCGGCGCTCGCCGTCAACTCCGCCTGCTCCTCCTCGCTGCTGGCCGTGCACCAGGCCTGCCAGAGCCTGCGCGGCGGCGACTGCGACACCGCGCTCGCCGCCGGTGTCAGCCTCCTCATCACGCCCGACATCAGCGTCTTCATGCACCGCGTCGGCGCGCTCTCCGCCACCGGTTCCTGCCGCCCCTTCGACGCGGCGGCCGACGGCACGGTACGGGGTGAGGGCTGCGGTGTCGTCGTACTCAAACGGCTCACCGACGCCCTGGCCGACGGCGACCGCGTCCACGGCGTCCTGCGCGGCTCCGCCGCCAACAACGACGGCGCCAGCATGGGCCTGACCGCCCCCAACCCCGCCGCCCAGGCCCGGCTGCTGCGCGACGCCCTCGCCCACGCGGGCATCGGCCCGGCCGACGTCGACTACGTCGAGGCGCACGGCACGGGGACCCACCTCGGCGACATGTACGAACTCGGCGTGCTCGACGAGGTCTACGGCACAGGACGCGAGCCGGGGCGCCCCTTGCGGGTCGGCTCGCTCAAGGCGGTCCTCGGGCACACCGACGCCGCAGCGGGCATCACCGGCCTCCTCAAGGCGCTGTGGGTCGTCGGCTCCGGGCGCGCCCCCGCCCAGCCCGGCATCGACAGCCTGCACCCGGCCGTCGACTGGGCGGCGGCGGGCATCGCCGTACCCCTCGACCACACCGAACTCACCGCGCCCGGACGGCCGTTGCGGGCGGGAGTGAGCGCGTTCGGCCTCAGTGGGACGAATGTGCACGCCGTCGTCGAGGCCGCCACCGAGGACCCGGAAGGCGTACGGCCCGGCCACGCCCCCTACCTGCTGCTCGCCTCCGCCGCCCGCCCCGAAGGCCTCGCCGCCCAGGTGGCCGGGTTGCGTGAGCACGCGGCGCGCACCGACCGCATCGGTGACCTGATCGCCTCCGCGGCGACCCGCCGCACCCACGAGGCCCACCGATACGCGGCGGTCGCCATGGACGTACCCGCGCTCCTGGACGGCCTGGACGACCCGGAGGAACCACCGGACGGCGCCTACATGGGAGCGGTACCCGACCCGGACTCCGCACCGGCCCCCGTCTTCGTCTACCCGGGGCAGGGCGGCCAGTGGGCGGGCATGGCGATGGACCTGCACGCCACCGACCCGGTCTTCCGCGCCACGCTGGACGAGTGCGACGCGCTGCTGCGGGCCGACGGGATGCTGGGGACCGACGGGCTGATGCGGACTGACGGGTCGATGCGGACTGACGGGCTGGTGCGGACCGACTCGTCCTGGTCGCTGACCGAGGAGATGCGCCGCACCGGGCACAGCCGCCTCGACCGCACGGACATCTCCCACTGCGCGATCTTCGCCGTGCAGGTCGCGGTGACGCGGTGGCTCGCGGAGCGCGGGGTGCGGCCCGCCGCGGTGATCGGGCACAGCCTGGGCGAGATCACCGCCGCGCACGTGGCGGGCGTCCTGTCCCTGGCGGACGCCATGCGCCTGGTGCTCGTCCGCTCGACGATCGCCCGGGAACTCGCCGCGGGCTCCGGCCTGATGTACGCCGTTCAGGGCGGCGCGGACACGGTGGCCGCCGCGCTCGCCGAGACCGGCCTCGCCGCCGCGGTCGCCGCCGTCAACGGCCCCGCGTCGTGCGTCTTCTCCGGGCCCACCGAGGACGCCGTGGCCGCCGCGGACGCGCTGGAGGCCCGCGGCCTGCGCTGTCGGCGGCTGAAGGTCGAGTTGGCCAGCCACGGCCCGGCCGTGGCGCACTGCGGGCCGCCGCTGCGGGAGGCCGCGGCCGGACTCGACCACCGCGAGGCGACCCTGCGGTGGCTGTCCACCGTGGACCCCGACCGGGACCTGACCGGCGTCGACGCCGACTACTGGGCCCGCAACATCACCCGCCCCGTGCTCCTGTGGCCCGCCGTCGACCGCCTCCTCGCCGAACAGGAGTGCGCTCTCGTCGAGGTGGGCCCGCACCCCGTCCTCACCGGGGCGCTCACCGACGCGCTGCGGCACCGGGGCCGCGCCGGGCAGGCGCACGCGACCCTGCACCGCGACGAGCCGGGCGGCCTCGCCCTGCACAGGACGCTCGCCCGGCTGCACGTCGACGGCGTGCCGATCGACTGGGAGAACGTCACCGGGCGTCCCGGCAGGTACCACTCGCTGCCGGTGCCCACCTGGGGCGGCGACCGCTACTGGCTTCCCACGGGACAGCGGCCGCGGGCCGAGGACACGTACGTACGACCGCTTCCGTCTCCAGTACCCCGGGAGCGTGCGGCGGGCACGGGTGGCAGCGCCCTGTCGGCCCGCGTCGAGACGGCGGTCCGCGAGGTCCTCGGCCTCCCCGACGGGCAGCGGCTGCTGCGTCGAAGGGGACTGTTCGAGCAGGGGCTCGATTCCTTGAGCGCCGCCACGCTCCGCCGCCGTCTGGACCGCGAGTGCGGGGTCACCCTCCCCGTGCCCGCCATCTTCGAACACCCCACCGTCGAGGCGCTCGTGGCGTACCTGGCCGAGCTAGGGGCGCGGGAGGTGGAGGACGGCGAGGCCGTGCAGGAGGCGGGACCGGCGGAGCCGCCGGCCGAGGCCGCCCTTGACGGCGGGCCCGGAGCGGGGGACGAAGAGGACGCCGGTGCCGCCATCGCCGTCACCGGTATCTCCTGCCGCCTGCCCGGCGCCGGATCGCCCCAGGAGTTCTGGGAGTTGCTGACGGCGGGGCGGGACTCGGTGTCCGAACCGCCGCCCGGCCGCAGGGACGACCCCGTGTGGGCCGAGGCCGCGGCCGCCGACATCCCCAGCAGGAGCTGCTACCTGGACGACATCGCCGGTTTCGACGCGGGATTCTTCCGCATCTCGCCGCGCGAGGCCGCCTCACTCGACCCGCAGCAGCGGCTCATGCTGGAGGTCGCCTGGGAGGCCCTGGAGGACGCGGGCAGCCGCCCCGCCGCGCTGACCGGCCGGCCCGTCGGCGTCTACGTCGGTCTGGAAGCCGCCGACTACCAGCAGCTCCTTGCCCGCGACATGCGCAACGTCGACCTGTACTTCGGCACGGGCACGTCGTTCGCCGCCGTGGCCGGACGACTGTCGTACGTCCTTGGGCTGAGCGGTCCGAGCCTGGTCGTGGACACCGCGTGCTCCGCCTCGCTGACGGCGGTGCACCTGGCCTGTCAGGGCCTGCGCGGCGGCGACTGCGAGGTCGCCGTGGTCGGCGGCGCGCACACGATGATCGCCCCCACGCTCATGGTCGCGATGTCGGAGAGCGGCGCGCTCGCGGCCGACGGCTGGTGCAAGACCTTCGACGAGGACGCCGACGGTTACGGCGTGGGCGAGGGCGCCGTCGCGCTCGTGCTCAAACCGCTCGCGGCGGCGCGCCGCGACGGCGACCGCGTCTACGCGGTGATCCGCGGCAGCGCCGTCAACCAGGACGGAGCCGCGGGCGGCTTCACCGTCCCCAACGCGGCCGCGCAGCAGGCACTGATCCGCCGCGCACTGGACCGGGCGGGCTGGCAGCCCGCCGACGTGGACTACGTCGAGGCGCACGGCACCGGCACCCCCGTCGGCGACCCCATCGAGGTCAACGCGCTCGCCGAGGCGTACGGGCCCGGGCGTGCCCCGGACGCCCCGCTCGTCATCGGCTCCGCGAAGCCGAACGTCGGCCACCTGGCGGCGGCGGCCGGCGTGGTCGGACTCCTGAAGACGGTCCTGTCCCTGCACCACGGGCGGATACCGCGCCATCTCGTGAACCGCCCCTCGTCCCGCATCGACTGGGCCGCCCTGCCCGTCGAACTGGCCACCACGCCACGCCCCTGGCCCCGGCACGGTCGCCCCGCACGCGCGGGCGTCAGCTCCTTCGGGCTCACCGGCACCAACGCGCACGTCCTGCTCGAACAGGCCACCGAGCGACCGGACGACGACACCGCCGGGCCGCACCGCCCCGCACGTCCGTACCCACGTCCGTGCACCCGTCCGTACGCCCTGCCGGTGACCGCGGCGAGCGCGAGGGCGCTGCGTACCGCCGCGCTCCGGATGGCGCGGCACCTGCGCGAAACCGACCCGGGCCATCCCGCCCATCCCGGCCTGGACGCGCTCGTCGGCACCGCCACGCACCGGCGCTCCCTGCTTGAGCACAGGATCGTCGCCGTGGGCGCCGACGCCGAGGAACTCGCCGCCGCCCTGGAGTCGGCCGCGGCGGGCGGCGACGCTCCCGCGGCCACCGCCGTGCACCGGGGCCGCTGCGACGCGGAGACCACCGTCACGGCCACCTTCCGCTACCCCGTCGAGCTGCCCGCCACCTGGCAGCGGCTCACCGCCGACCCCGACTACCGGCGCGCCCTGGACGACTGCGCGGCCCACCTTGCCGCCGTGACCGGCACCTCGACGGACCTCACCGAGGACCCGGACCCGGCGCTGCGCGACGCGCACGTCTTCTGCCACCACGTCGCCGCCACCGCGCTGTGGGCGGCGATCGGCGTACGCCCGCAGCACGCCACCGGTGACGGACCGGGACGGCTCGGCGCGGCGTGGGCCGAGGGCCGGGTGAGCGTACGGGAGGCGCTGCGCGCGCTCTGCGGCGAGGCCCGGCAGGCCCGGCAGGCCCGGCACGAAGTCTCCGGCGAGGCCCCGGACGGCGACACGGTCGTCCTCGACGTACTGCCATGGGATGACGCCGACGCCGACGCCGATGACGCCGACCCGCTGGAGCGGATCGTGCACACGGCCGCCGAGCTCTTCGCCACCGGGTACGAGCCGGTGCCCGGCGCGACCCCCGTGCGCCCGGTGAGCCTGCCCGCCTACCCGTGGGAGCACCACCGCACCCACTGGTACCGCGAGCCGCTGGTCCGCCGGACGGACACGGCGGTTCCATGCGTCCTGTCCGCTCCGGGCCCGACCGAACTACGGCGGTACGCGACTCAGTTGGCGTCCTTCGTACGAGAGAGCCCGGCACTGGACGTCGACGCCTTCGGGGCCGCGCTCGCGGACCGGCCCGTGCTGCCCTGCCGGGCCACGGTGGTCGCCGGGCACCGGACCGCGCTCCTCACCGGGCTCGACGCGCTCGCCACCGGCGCCGACGCGCCGAACGTCATCACGGACACCGTCCTCGACGACCCGTCCGGCGTGGTCATGGTCTTCCCCGGGCAGGGCGGCCAGTGGGCCGGGATGGGCCGCGAACTGCTGGACGCCTCTCCGGTCTTCGCGGAGCGCGTGGAGGCGTGCGCGGCCGCCATCGAACCGTTCACCGGCTGGTCGGTCGTCGACGTGCTGCGCGGCGCCGATGGCGCGCCCGACCTGGCACGCAACGACGTGCTCCAGCCCGTCCTGTTCACGGTGATGGTCGCGCTCGCCCGGCTCTGGGAGTCCGTGGGCGTGGTGCCCGGAGCGGTGCTCGGCCACTCCCAGGGCGAGATCGCCGCCGCCTGTGTGGCGGGCGCGCTCGGCCTGGACGACGCGGCCCGGATCGTCGCCCTGCGCAGCCGGGCACTGCACCGGGACCTCGCGGGACGCGGCGGCGCGCTCTCCGTACGCCTGTCCCGGCACGAGGTGACCGCCCTCCTGGAGCGGTGGGGCGAGCGCCTGTCGGTGGCGGCGGTGAACGGCCCCGGCTCGGTGGTGGTGTCCGGTGAGATGGCCGCCCTGGACGAACTGGAGGCGGTCCTCACCGAGACCGACGTACGCGTGCGCCGCCTCACCGTCCACTGCGCCGCGCACTCCGCGCAGATGGACCAGCTCAAGGACGAGCTGCTGGACGTACTCGCCCCGCTCGCGCCGCGCTCGTCGGACATCGCGTTCTGCTCGGCCGTCACCGGTGACGTCGTGGACGGCTCCGGTCTCGACGCCGCCTACTGGTTCCGCAACCTGCGAGAGACGGTGGAGTTCGAGAAGGCGGCGCGCTCCCTGATCAAGGAAGGCCACTCGGTGTTCCTGGAGGTCAGCGCCCATCCGCTGCTGGCCGCCGGGTTCGACGAGACGGGCAGCGCCATGGGCGTCCAGATCACCGCGCTGGAGACGCTGCGGCGCGACGACGGCGGCATGAGCCGCTTCGTGGCCTCTCTGGCCGAGGCGCACGCCCACGGTGTCGCCGTGGACTGGCCCGCGCTGTTCACCGGGACGGGGCCCCGACGCCCCGAACTGCCCAGCGGCCAGGGTGCTATGACCTCGGACCTCACATCGGGCGACGACGACGGTTTCTGGCAGGCAGTGGAGACCGGCGACGCCGACGAACTGACCGGCCTGCTGGACCTCGATGCCACGGACGAGCAACGGCGGGCGGTGGAAGCGCTGCTGCCCGCCCTGACCGCCTGGCGCGGCCGCCACCGCGAACGGCACGTCGGCGAGTCCTGGCGCTACCGCGTCACGTGGCGGCGTACCCCCTTGCCGACCCCGCCGGACCTGACGGGCACGTGGCTCGTCGTGCTGCCCGAGCGGTGCGGGGCGGACGGGACGGTGGCGCGGTGCCTGGCCGCCCTGGCGGCGGGCGGTGCTGATGTGTGTGAGGTTGTTGTGGATGCGGCACGGGCTGACCGTGTCGGTCTCGCCGAGCGACTGCGCACCGCCGCCGCACGGCAGGCCGGGGAGGTCCACGGAGTCGTCTCGCTGCTCGCCTTCGACGAAGAACCCCACGCGGCCGAACCCGGCGTCCCCGCCGGGCTGGCCGCCACGGTCGTCCTCTCCCAGGCACTGGACGACGCCGAGGTCGAGGCGCGCCTGTGGTGTGTGACCGGCGGCGCCGTGTCGGTGGGCGCCGACGACCCCGTCACCAGCCCGGCCCAGGCGCAGGTACTCGGCCTGACACGGGTACTCGGCCTCGACGAGCCCCGACGCTGGGGCGGCCAGGTGGACGTGGGCGGCGAACCCGGGCCCGCGCTGTGCGCGGTGCTCGCGGGCGCCCTGGGCGACGAGGACCAGGTGGCGCTGCGCGGCCGGAACGCATGGGTGCGGCGGCTGACTCCCGCACCCCTGGAGAGCCCGACGCCCTCGCCGGGCCGGCGGGTGCGCGGCACGGCACTGGTGACCGGCGGCACCGGCGGCGTCGGCGCGCAGGTGGCGCGCCGGCTCGTCGGAGCGGGCGCCGAGCGGGTGGTCCTGGTCAGCCGGCGCGGCAAGGACGCGCCCGGCGCGAGCGAACTCCTCGCCGAGCTGGCGCGGGCGGGCACGGCCGAGATCGTCGTGGAGGCCTGTGACGTCACGGACAGGGAGGCGCTGGCCGGCGTCCTCGCGCGGATCCCGGACGAGTCACCGCTGACCACGGTCGTCCACGCCGCCGCGGTGATCGGGGAGCGCAAACCCCTCTCGGAGGTCACCGTGGCCGACCTCGCGGAGATCCTCGGACCCAAGGTCGCGGGCACCGACCACCTCGACGCGCTCCTCGGCGACCGGCGGCTCGACGCCTTCGTCCTGTTCTCCTCCAACGCCGGGGTCTACGGCAGCAGCGGCCAGGGGCCGTACGCGGCCGCCAACGCCTACCTCGACGCGTTCGCCGAGCGGCGCGCCGCGCGCGGGCTGCCCGTGACCTCGATCGCCTGGGGCGCCTGGGCGGGCAGCGGCGGCGCCGCGACACCGGACGCCGAGCGTTTCCTCGCCCGGCGCGGCGTGCGCCCCATGCCGCCGCCCCTGGCGCTCGCCGCCCTGCGGCAGGCCGTCGAGCGGGGCGACACCACGCTCTCCGTCACCGACATGGACTGGCCCCGCTTCGCCGAGTCCTTCACGGCGGCCCGCCCGCGCCCCCTCATCGCCGACATCCCCGGCGCGGGCGGCGGGAGCGGCGCGGGGCCGGACCAGGACGGCGCGCGGGGCGACGGCCCCGGATCGCGGGCGGCGGCCCTCGCGGCACGCCTCGCCGGGGAGACGACCGCGGCGGGACGCGAGCGGATCCTCCTGGACCTGGTCCGCGGCGAGGTCGCGTCCGTCCTCGGGCACGACGGCGTGGACGCCGTCGAACCGGACCGGGCCTTCAAGGACTTCGGGTTCGACTCCGTCACGGCCGTGCAGATGAGGGGCCGCCTGCGCGCGGCGACCGGCCTCCGCCTCTCCGCCACGCTGATCTTCGACCACCCCACGGCGGCGTCGCTGGCCCGGCATCTGCACGGCGAGCTGGCCCCGGACGACGCGCCCGGCGGGCCCGCCCACCCCATCGACGCGATGAGCGTCCAGGACCTGCTCCGCATCGCGGGCAACGAGAGTGACAGGTGAGTCACAGGTGAGCACCCCCACCGAGGACATCGTCGCCGCACTGCGCGCGTCCCTGAAGGAGACCGAACGTCTCCGCGACGAGAACCGGCGCCTCGCGGGCTCCGACCGCGAACCCCTCGCCGTCGTCGGGATGGCCTGCCGGTTCCCCGGCGAGGCACGCGGCCCCGAGGAGCTGTGGGACCTCGTCGTCACCGGCACGGACGCCACCACCGGGTTCCCCGACAACCGCGGCTGGGACCTCGACGGCCTCTACGACCCCGACCCCGGCGCCCCCGGGAAGTCATACGTCCGCGCGGGCGGGTTCCTGCGCGACCCGGGCGAGTTCGACGCCGAGTTCTTCGGCATCTCACCCCGCGAGGCCCTCGCCATGGACCCCCAGCAGCGCCTCCTCCTCGAAGCGTCCTGGGAACTCCTCGAAAGGTCCGCGATCGACCCCGCGACCCTGCGGGGCAGCGCGACCGGCGTCTTCGTCGGCGCGTCGACGTCCGTCTACATCCCGGACCTCGTCCGCGCGCCCCGGCGCACCGAGGGATACGCGTTCACCGGCAACACGTCCAGCGTCCTCTCCGGCCGCCTCGCCTACCAGCTCGGCCTGGAGGGCCCGGCCGTCACCGTCGACACGGCCTGCTCGTCCTCCCTGGTCGCCCTGCACCTCGCCTGCCGGTCCCTGCGCGCGGGCGAGAGCTCGCTGGCCATCGCCGGCGGCGTGACGGTGATGGCGAGCCCCGCGGTCTTCGTCGAACTCTCCCGCCAGCGTGCCCTCGCCCCCGACGGCCGCTGCAAGGCGTTCGCCGCCGCCGCGGACGGCTTCAGCTCCAGCGAGGGGGTCGGCCTGCTGCTCCTCGAACGCCTCTTTGACGCCCGCCGCCTGGGCCACCGTGTCCTCGCGGTGGTACGCGGCACCGCCGCCAACCAGGACGGCGCAAGCAACGGCCTGACCGCACCCAACGGCCCCTCCCAACAGCGCGTGATCCGCGCGGCGTTGGCGGACGCGCGCCTGTCCCCGTCCGACGTGGACGCCGTCGAGGCGCACGGTACGGGAACCGAACTCGGCGACCCCATCGAGGCCCAGGCACTCCTCGCGGCCTACGGACAGGAACGGGACGGCGGCGATCCGCTGTGGCTCGCCTCCGTCAAGTCCAACATCGGGCACACGGCCGCCGCGGCCGGCGCCGCCTCGCTGATCAAGACGGTGATGGCGTTGCGGCACGGTGTGCTGCCGAAGACGTTGCATGTGGACGTTCCGTCGCCGGA